>DASYYO010000359.1:0-10703 GCA_035933805.1 Acidobacteriaceae bacterium
CTCCACAGCGAAGAGCTGCGCAGCTCGGAGGTTCTGCGCCGCCTGCTGAAATTCCTGGCGGAAAAATCCGTTTCGGGGGAAGCTGACCATCTCAAGGAGTACATCGTTGCCATCGACGGTCTGGGCAAGCCGCCCTCCTATGACCCGCGCCACAATTCCGCCGTGCGGATTCAGGTTGGGAGGCTGCGCCAAAAACTTGGGGAATACTACCGGACGGAAGGCAAAGACGATGAATTTATCATCGATTTGCCCAAGGGGCGGTTCAAGCTGACCTGCGAGCCGCGATCGGGTTCTGCCGAAATCGCTCTTCCGCCGCCGCCGCTTCCACCGGCTCCGCTCGACCATCCCCGGAGCTTCGATCCGGCAGCGGGTTCGCGGCCGCTTGGAGTCCTGATGTGGGCGGGATTGGCCGTAGCCCTCTCGCTCGGCGTATATTCCCTGGTGCATGCCTGGATTTCCTCGCGGACCGGCTCCTCTCCCGGATGGACTTCAGACCTGCGCGAGCTCTGGAAACCATTTGTCGATTCGAAGCAGCCGCTGATACTGGCGATCGAAGATCCGCTGTTCGTCGAGCTGAACTCGGAGCCCGGCATCTATTATCGGGATAAGTCTCTGAATCAGTGGAAGGACGTGGTGGGCTCTCCCGCGGTCGCTGCCCTGCGGAGCGCTCTGAAGAACGCCAACATTCAACCCAGCCGCTACTACACCGCATATGGAGAGGTCGGGGTGTCGTTCATGCTGGGCAAGGTGCTCGGGCCCCGTGAACGGAACTTCGGCATTCTCAAGACCAGCCAGCTCTCATGGCAGCAGCTCGCCGACAACAACGTGATCTTCGTCGGAGTCCAAAATCTCTTCTTCGACGAGCAACTGCATGGGATGCCTCTCGATCCGCAGTTGATTCCGGTGCAGGAAGGCATTCGCAACGTGCACCCCAAGCCAGGCGAACCTGCGCTCTTCCTGGACCAATATTCCACGGCACCCTCGGAAGAAGGGACGGCATACGCCCTGGTTACGCATCTACCTGGCCCGCTGCGCAGCAACGATGTGGAGAGCTTTACAAGTAGCCGTTCCGCGGGCTACGTGGCCGCGGTCCAATGGTTCACCGATCCCAGCCTGGCGCGAGTGCTCGTCGCCGAGCTTAAAAAAGCCTCGGGCGGCCAGATGCCCCGGTACTACCAGGTTTTGCTCAAGGTGAGATTCCGCGATGATGTCCCGACCGAGACCACTTATGTGCTCAGCCGGGAGCTGCGTTAGGGCGATCGCGTCTCCACTCCAGTCCCCTTCCATCCGTCCTGATCTATGACCCCTTCAGAGAGCACTTCTTCGCGAAACCCAAGCCAGGGGACGGAGAGGCGACGCCGGCGCTCCTCTATCCTTTATCCATAAGATCGTATATGCGGATTCATAGGACCGGGCCAGACCACGGCCTCCGAATTCGGATCTCTTCTGGAATGTGATCGGGAGCTTCTGGCTTTCCGCGCCGCTAACCGGTACGTTACATTCAAATGAATCCGATCTCACCCGTAACTAACAGGTTTTTCACCCCCTCCTTGAGGCGTTCAAGGTCGTTCTTGATTATCATTTGGCGGATTTATATGTGTTTCGCCGTCCTCCGCGACCGGATCTGCGCACGTGGACGCTATCGCCGCCATGCGGTTCCAATGGAATTTAGAGCAAAAGCTTAGAGGTGCAGGGATGGCCAAGAGTGAAGCGCCTCTGACGGGGCGTACCGACGTGCTGCCGGTGGCAGAGCCCAAAGGGGAAGGCGGCCACGGGGCTGCAATGGTTGCCGGCTTTTCCGGCTGGCTTCTGGATGCATTCGACTTCTTTTTGGTGACGTTCTGCCTGACCGCGATTGCGCGAGATTTCCATCGTTCCGACGCGCAGATCGCCCTGGTGATCACGATGACGCTGGCTTTCCGGCCGGTTGGCGGATTCGTCTTCGGCCTGTTGGCGGATCGCTATGGCCGGCGAAGACCGTTGATGATCAACATCGGATTCTTTGCCGTGGCCGAGGTTCTCACCGGCTTAGCCCCCAACTATACGACGCTTCTCGTCGTACGCGCTCTGTTTGGAGTCGTCATGGGCGGGCAGTGGGGGGTGGGCGCATCTCTGGTGATGGAGAAGGCGCCGGCCGGCAAACGCGGCATGCTCTCCGGCCTGCTTCAAGAAGGTTACGCCGCGGGCAATGTGCTGGCCGCGCTCAGCTTCTTTTTCCTTTACGGACGCCTGGGCTGGCGCCCGCTCTTTTTCCTTGGCAGCCTTCCCGCCATCCTTCTGGTGCTTTTGATCCATTTCCGTGTCCAGGAGTCAGAGGTTTGGGAGAGAAGCAAAAGCCGGAG
This sequence comes from Acidobacteriaceae bacterium, assembly GCA_035933805.1. GTDB lineage: Bacteria > Acidobacteriota > Terriglobia > Terriglobales > Acidobacteriaceae > PALSA-350. Next base: position 2,343 of record DASYYO010000359.1, read on the forward strand.
CTGGGGTGAGCAATGCCGCGAAGTCGCCTCCCATTGGAAGCTTTTTCTTTACCTGCTCGCCTTCATGACCATGATGCTCTTCGCCTCCCATGGGACGCAGGACATGTATCCCACGTTTCTGCAGCGGCAGTGGCACTTCAGCCCGATGCGGCGCTCTGCCATCACCGCTTTCTCCGGCGTGGGAGCCATCATCGGAGGCGTCGTTGTTGGACACCTCTCCGACCGGTGGGGGCGCCGGCGGGCGATCATCACCGCATTTGTGGTCGGCTTGATCGTGATTCCTGTCTGGGCCTTTGCCCCCAATCAGATCCTGCTGATCGCCGGGGCCTTCTTGATGCAATTCATGGTCCAGGGAGCATGGGGAGTCATTCCGGCGCACCTGGCGGAGCTCTCCTCGGACTCTGTTCGCGCTTTCCTTCCCGGATTTGCCTATCAGAGCGCCGGCGTACTTGCCAGTTCCGTTGTTTATATCGAGGCCATCTATGCCCAGAAGACGAGCTACGCAACCGCCATGGCGTTGACCGCGGTCAGCGTCTTCGTGCTCGCATCGCTCATGGCGGGCCTGGGCGGGGAGCGAAGGGGACATACCTTCGGTTCCTGATCTCTCGGTCTTAAGACATTCCTCCCGGCGCCGCACGGAAGAGTTTCGAAGCACCCTCGCGAAAGGACTCCCGATGGGAACCATGTCCAAGCTGTTGGCGATGCCGGCAATGGCCGCCGGTGCGTTGGCCCTTTTTCTGCCCGCAAGCGCTGTGCACGCATCCTTCTGCCGCCTGAATGGCTATAAGCCGGCGCCCGGCCTTGTTGCATCAAGCGATGCCAATGGGTTGACGGTCACATGGGACGGAACAGGCGGCCAGGAGATCCGGCTCCGCTGGATCACGGAGCGCGGCACGCCGACGATCCAGGAGATCTCCGTCCGGCACAACGGCGGCTCGTGGGCAACGCTGGCCCGCAATGTAAAGCCGGAGTTCCGGGTGGTCTCCGGTTATCGACGGCTGGACCAGGAGGCTTATCCCGCCTTGAAGAAGAGTGTAGGAGATGTAACTCAGCAGGTGTTGGATCACTACAAGTGGGACGCTTTCTGGGATGCTCCGCTGCGCGTGCCGGGCGATGAAACTGCGCATCATGGCTCCACTCCTCCGTCTGACGGCATCCCCAACACCAATCAACCCGGGCTGCCGCGCAAGGCGGAGGAAATCCACCGGGCCACTGCCAGCTATCAGGCGACCGGTTGCGAGGCAAAGACGAATGGAGCACGGCTGGAGATCTCGTTTCCCGGCGTGGAGATGGGCATCTTTTCAGGCCGGCTGCAGTACACCGTCTACGAGGGCTCAAACCTGGTTCGCCAGGAGGTGATCGCAAAAACAGATCAGGATTCGGTCGCCTACAAATATGACGCGGGCTGGAGCGGGATCGAGTTTCACGCCGGGTCGAAGCTCATCTGGCGGGACACCGCGAATGCCTGGCAGGACTATCGTCTGGAAGGCGCTTTGAATCATTCCCCGGCAGTGGTTCGGGCGGCCAACCGGCTCTTGACCCTGGAGGCTCGCGGCGGCTCGATTGCGACCTTCCCTCCCCCGCACAACTTCTTCTGGATTCGCGAGATTTCAGTCAATCTCGGTTACAACTGGTACCGCAAGGACAGCGATTCGTCCCTCTCTTTCGGAATCCGCCAGTCTGAGGCAGAGGAGGACCCGGCGTATGCCGGCCGCGGTCCGGAAGATCGGCGTCAGAACTTCGCACTCTATAGCGCCCGGCCCGGGACGTGGCAGCGAATGCCGGTATATTTCCTCATTGACGCCGATTCGGGCCCAGCCACGATCAATGCAGCGTTGGCATACACCCGGAACGATCACTACAAAGCGCTGCCTGGATATTGGGTGATGGCTCGGCACTTCCACACCAACCCGATCCCGAGGATGCTTGGCGGCGCGGGAATCGACGGTCCCTTTCCTGATTTCGAACTGGCGCGAGCCACGGGAGTCAATCTCTTTGGCCCGGTGGGCGGCGGCGGAATCGTACCCAGCGGAACGATCTCCATCGGTCCGGACCAGAGAACTCCGGTGAGGACAGCAGCAGCCGCGGCGGCCCAACCAAACATGACGGACGTGATTCGCTTCCAGGGACAGGCTCTCTACTATGAGATGGCTCGGCTCCAGGCAAGAAAAGATTTCCTCGTCATGCCCGATGAGGAGCTCTTTACCGGGCCGATCGGCGGGCATAACGACCTTCTGCTCTCACACCCCGTCTTTTGGACGAACTGGCGCAAACCCGGTCAGCCGTTCGTCGAAGATATTCCGAGGTACGGCAAGGTCTACCACATCGGCAGCCCGGCGGACCTCATTGAGATGACACACCGCGAGGACATGCTCATCTTTATGCCCCACCCCGACACGAAGGGCTCCGCCGGCTATCCGCGCGCCTTCAAGGATGCGGACTACTTCCGTGATCCCAACTATCGGGGAATCGGATTCCGCTGGGGAATGGGAGTGGATCGATCGGAGCTGCGGTTGTCGGACTATCGGTGCATGCCGCTCTTCGACGAGATGAACAACTGGGTGGCGGATCTTCCGACGCCTCCAAAGTACATGGACGCCATTACGGAGACGTATGAAAACGGTCCGGGAGACGACTTCTACGCCAACAATCCGGTCAGCTATATCAAGGTCGAAGGACAGCCCGGCATCGACAACTGGAAGCCTGTGATCGACGCCATGATGAAGGGAGACTACTTTGTCACCTCTGGCGAGGTGCTCATTCCATCCTATTCCGTGAGCGGATCAGGAGCCCGAAGAACGATCTCCGCGGATGTGGAGTGGACCTTCCCGCTGGAGTTCGCCGAGGTTGTCTGGGGAGATGGCCAGAAGACCGATCGTCAGATTCTCCCCCTGACCGGGCTGCCCGCGTTCGGCAAACACCGGTTCACGATTCCCTTTGAAGCCGCCGGAAGAAAGTGGGTGCGGTTTGCGGTATGGGACTCGGCCGGAGATGGAGCGTTCGTGCAACCGGTTAAATTGGGCGGTACGTCCCCGACGGCCATGCTCGCACATACGCAATAGATTCTGTTTCGCCTCGCGGCGGGAAAAGCCGTCCGAGATGAAAGAGCCTTAGGCATTCGCAACGGCTCAATGGCTGTAGCGAATGCGATAGCGTGCGATAAAGTCCTCATCCAGTTCCCATCCCAGGCCAGGGCGGTCGGGAAGGGTGATCCAGCCGTCCTTGACGTCTGGCCGGTTGGCAATCATGTTGGACCAGATCGGATCCCGGTCCTCGTGCATCGTGTCCGCGAATGTTCCATGCGGAATCGCAGCCAGCAGATGGGCGCCGATATGCGCCTCCTCATGGTGACACATCTTTACGTCGAAGCTCAGGGCCATGGCGGCCACCCGCCGCCACTCGGTCGGACCGCCCGACCATGATCCGTCAAAGTTACAAAAATCGATGGCCGACTCGACCATCAGGTCGCGGCAGCCTCCGGCCGAAAGCTCGCTCTGGCCGGCGCATACTCTTGCTCCGGAGCGATACCGCACGTCACGCATGGCCCGGCGGTCATTCTGCCAGCGGCACGGCTCTTCAAAGTAAAACAGGTCATACTCCTCGACGAGGCGGGCAAAGCGAACCGCCTGGTCGGGGGTGTAGCCTTGATTTGCGTCTGCGATCAACACGAAGTCCTTGCCTGCCGCGGCTCGAGCCTCGATGAAACGCCGCGCGTCTTCCTCAGGCGTGCGTCCGCCGACCTTAAACTTCATCCCGGCAATGCCGGCAGCCCGGGCAGCGTCCATCTCCTCGGCGATCGAAAGATCCGTGTTGTAGTATCCCCCCGTCCAGATCGCCTGGACACGATTGCGATAGCCTCCCCAGAGCCTCCAGAGAGGCTGCTGGACGGCCTTCCCGATGGCATCCCAGATCGCCGTATCCACGGCAGCGCACGCTACCAGGCCGATCCTTCGATCGCGAAGAATATTCCAGGTTGCCGGACGCGCAATCTCCCAGCAGCGCTCGACGGCGAAGGCGTCCTCTCCGACAAGGTTGGGCGTGATCTCGTCTGAGATCACGCGCTCGATCTGATCGTTGATGTGATCTTCGTCCCCGACGAATGCCTCGCCTACCACCCCCTGCTCGGTATGGATTCGCGTCAAAACGGTCGCGCGATGAGTCATCTGGTAGAAACTTCCGCGATAGATCTGCCGCAAGGGAACGCGAATAGGGATGGTTTCGATTCTCTGGATCGTCAAGGATTGCAATGACATGCCGGCGTTCGCCCCCGAAGCGTGGAAAGGTTTCCAAATCATAGACAGTTTCAATTCTGCGGGTCAAGCTCAGCACTCGCCGGAACGCCTCCTGGGTCTCTGGTCGGAGCCGACGCCGATGCAAGTAAGATGAAGTGAAACTATCGACGGTGACTCCATGAAAGCCCCAAATCCCGCCGGCATCAAAGAAGTGGCGTCTCGCGCCGGAGTCGGAATCGGCTCAGTCTCCCGCGTCTTTTCCGGACAGCCCGGCGTCAGCCCGGAGATGCGGCTTCGCGTGCACAAGGCTGCGAAGAGCCTCGGTTACTCCCCTAACCTGCTGGCCCAGGCGCTCCGCCGTAAGCAGACGCGTTCAGTCGGCTTTGTTGTGTCCGACATTGCGAACCCCCTGCTTTCGTCGATGGTCCACGGCGCGGAGGCCGTCCTCAGCCGTGCGGGTTATTCCCTGCTGCTCACCAATTCGGGCGGCCGGCCCTCCGTCGATACTGAACGAATCCGGCTCCTTCGGCAGCGGCAGGTGGATGGATTGATCATCCTGCCCGCGGTGGAAGACAACCCGGAGATGCTGGCCGCTCTCAGCAACTCCACAATTCCAATTGTCGTGATCGACCGGAGCTTACCCTCGGAGATTGGGGCGAGGTACGTGCTCTCCGATCACTATGCCGGGGTCGGCGACGCAACCGCGCGGCTGCTGGAGCTGGGACACCGATCGATGGGCGTTGTCGTCGGACCGGATGTTCGCCCCTCACGGGAACGCATCCGTGCAGTCGCCGATGCGTACGCCGCGCGCGGCATCCGCCAGCGGTTTGTCGTGGATCGAGGTTCGCTCTCCGCCGAACATGGCGCCCTCGCGATGACCACCCTGCTGGACGCTGCGGATCCGCCAACCGCGGTGATCCTCGGCGGAAATCAGTTGCTGGAAGGAGCTTTGGCGGTCATTCGCGCGAGAGGTCTTTGCCTGGGCAGCGATCTTTCTCTGGTCTGCTGCGACGACGTACCGCTGGGCCGCCTCTTCGAGACCCCTATCTCTATCGTGATGCGCGACACCGCTCTGATGGGTCAGAGCGCAGCGCGGCTTCTGCTTGAAGCAATCACCGAGCCCAGGCATGAACCCGCCACCGCCGTCCTTCCTACATGGTTCGAATCGAGAGCAAGCTGCGGCAGGCCAAAGCGCAAGAGGTGAGCATCTCGTCTTGCCGGAGAATCTCGCGCAAGGGCTTCGCCAGCCGAGGCCAGATTGGCAAGCTATATCCCTGTCTATTCCGAAATAGAAGGATCCCGTTGACCCGGCTCGCGGCACCGAGAGCCTTTGACCTGCGAGACCAGTGAGCGTCAGGTTGCCGACTTGGCAAAGATCTCCCGCAGCGTATCCCCGGCAGCGGAAAGGTTCGCCAGCCACATTTCCGTATACTCGCGCGAAAGCACGACTCCATCGGCGCCCGCGCCGAACGCGGCCTGCAAGGATCGGCGCACATCATCGGGCTTCGTACGTTTGTCCGTTCGCTGCGTTGGCACGTCAATGTCGATGCCGGGATAGATCTTGACCTCTCCCTCGACGCCGGCGATCGCTCGCCTGGTCTCGCGCGCGAGATAGTCGGCGGAGAGACCGGAGGTGCGAAGCTGATCGTAGGGCGCTTCCTGGTAATTCATGATCTTGTAATAGAACGGAAGAAACTCCTGCGGAGTGGCGTCGTGAAAGACGGTCGCGCTCAAGCGGTCAAGATAGGCCGCCATGCGAGGGCCGGCCGCGTTGTTGTAGGTGGCTAGCTTGAGGAAATCGGAATAGTTCTTCGTTTTGGAATAATCTTCTTCCGCCCGGTAGAAGGGGCTGAAGGTCATGTTCTGCATAATGTGAAAGCCGAATGGCTTTTGCGGAGCGAGCGCTTTCCCGGTCCCATACAGTTCCGCGCGAACCTCGTGATAGCTGTCAGTCCAGAGCATCTCCCAACTGAGGATCTCGGGATACTCCAGGAGCAGCCGCCAGAAGGTGACAAAGTAGCCATCCGCCGGACGGTGCTCCTCAGCAGCGGCACGGAACAACTGGTCGAGCTTCCGGTATCCGTTCTTCGCGCGCTCGACCGAAAGGTCCCGATCCCGGCCCTTCGCCCGGCAAAATTCGCAGAAGCAGGAGATTCCCTTCGTGCTCCATCCGCCGCCGATCATATTTTGGAGCGGCCCCATGCGCTCGCATCCCCAGGCGATACCGTCCACCTCGCTGGGATATCCGCTCAACAGGCTTTCGATCTTCCCGGTAAGGTGGGCCCGGTAATCCGGATGGTTGAAGCAGGGGCTGGTCGTGCGGCGGCCGTACACGTCAACCTCCGCAACCTCTGTAAAGTTGGGGATGGCGCGCATCATGACGGGAAAGGCGTTGTTGTAGTCCCAGGCAAAGAAGTCCATGCCGCGGGCTTTAACTTTCGGCGCCACCTCCGCAATGACATTGAATTTGCCGTAGTCCGGCGAGCGGAAGTCCTTAAGGATGGTGTTCCGGAAATACTTCGGATCATAGTCGTAGAACGCGCCGCCAACGAAGCCGGGCCCACCCGCCACTCCGTGATCGGGCAGGGGGATGGGACCGTCTTTCGTCATGTGCTCTTCGGAATAGTCATACGTATAGGCCCAGACCGTATTCACGTTCCCCTTTTGTTGAAGATTGTCGAGCAACCGGTCGATGCCCTCATCGATCCAGGCAAACGGCTTCACCTGGATAGCCACAAAATTTTTCCGGTTCTTCACCACCGTCCGATTCAGCGCGAGGGTTGAAGGCGCGGATTTTTGTTGAACCTGTGGCCGTGCCGTACGACCCAACAACACAGCGCATGCTGAACAGAGCCGAAGGAAGGCCCTGCGGTCGACCAGTGAACTCATAGCGTATTTCCCTCCCCAGATCTATGGGAGATACGGGAGACGATTCTGTTCCCGCACTCTCTTTCCTTTGCATTCCGGCATTCGCGGGCCGACCGAATCAAATCTCACGCCGGCCAATGATCTCCCGCATAATAGTCTCCCGCATGTCGTACATCGTCCGGCGTGGTGTGCTCTCCCGCTGGTTTGATAGGTATATCAATATCGATTCCGGGATAGATCATCCCCGTTCTCTCCACGCCCACGAGAGTTCGTTGGGTTTCGCGGGCCACGTAATCGGCGGAGAGCCAGCGGCTTGCCCTGAAGGACGACGAATCGAGACAGAACGGCGGCGGGATCGCCGTGCCTGACGGGCGCAGCCCCTGCAGGCGCCGGTTGCGCCCAAGCTGAACGGCCCAGCAATGCGGCGCACTGAGAGCAGCGCCGAAGGAATGTCCTGCGATCGAGAGCGGTGATCATCTGTCGCATGCGGATGGTAAGAAGGCGTTTCGATTGCGTCAAGCTTAAAAGGTCGTGAGAGGACGAGAGACGCAGGCCTGTGGCTGCGCGGACGGGAAAGTATCGGGCTTCGAGGACGGGATGCAGCAGAAGACAACCCACTAACTCTCTTCGCTGCAGAGCGTTACAGGGGTTAGCTAATCTTCTCTCTCAGGTTTAAGCGATAAAGGGAAGATTATAAAAAGAGGAACCGCAGCGGCATCCCCGATCCGGGAAATCTCGTCCAATTCTCCAGGTGCAAAGCATCTTATCCGACGTTAAAGCCAGTAGACTTTGATTATGCGCATCTCGGCAGCAGTCTTGCTCTCAATAGCGGGCGCCACAATGTGGGGGCAGGTTCCGGTCGCCCCGGGTGGGAGCAAACCGAGTTCGTCCGTCACACGCCAGAGCGCAGCCGGACCCTCTTCCGTACAACCATCGAATCATGTTGCGCCGAACTACGTGATTGGCCCCGGAGACATTCTGCAGATCTCTGTCTGGCAGGAGCCGCAGTTCGGAGAGACGGTCGAAGTGCGGCCGGACGGCAAGATCTCCGTCCCGCTGGTGTCGGATGTTTCGGTCGCGGGTCTGACTCCAATCGTGGCGCAGGAGAGATTGACGGAGAAGCTGCAGGATTACGTCAGGCAGCCACGCGTTTCTGTGATTGTGACGGAAGTCCGGAGCCGGATGGTCTATGTGATCGGCGAAGTGCAACGCCCGGGACCCTACCCGATGGTCGGCTCCATCAATGTGTCTCAATTGATTG
>DASYYO010000376.1:0-1806 GCA_035933805.1 Acidobacteriaceae bacterium
TCTCAATTTCACATTTGACGCGACTATGGAAGATAACTCGCAGCAGAGCGATCCGTCCGTCCAGCTTCCGACAGCCGTCGTGACCGCTTCCGCGATAAGCGAAGGCGATTATGTCGCGTATACGACCTGGCAGAACACGCATGCCTGGGTTCCGTCGCCATTCGGCTCTGGCCCTGGTCGGCAGCCGGCTAGTACGCCGCAGCAGCAAAGTAATCAACATTTTGTCCAGTGCCCGAAGCCTGGATTCTGGTCGAACGTGGGACATGCTCTTACAAATTTCGGTAGCGATGTTCAACAGACCGGCAAGGAATCTGCGCAGATTGGTCTCGTCACTGGAGGGACGGGTATTGTTACATCAGCGGTCGGACTGCCCGGAGAGCCTCTGATATTCACGGGGGCGGTCTTTTTGGGCGCCGGAGCTTTAGGAGAGGGAGTTGGAATCGTTTTGCGTCTTGCGGGTGGAGGCATTCTTGCCGTGGAAGGCAATTCGCAGCCGCTCCAAAGTGCCACCGTTGACATGGCGCAGAGTCATCTCAATGACCAACTAGGTATCCCGCCCGGTCTGCCAAGTCCGACTCAACCTGTGGCCGACGCGCTTTCAGGAGGGAATCCATGCCCATAAGGCGTAACCGAAGGCTGCTGTCTCTGCTCATACTGCTCGTTGCAGGAGTAGCCATTTTCCTGCGGTGGGTCTGGCCGGGGGCTCATAGTGAGCCGGCCTCGTATTTAGTGTCCCTTATGGGGATAGCGGTTCTCTTCTTGATCGGGTTTGGATTTCGGTCCGATACGTATCATCTGAAGCGGTCTTGGAAGCTTCCAGCGGAGCGCTCGAAGAGAAGTCTGTGGGATATCGTCAAGGGGCTCCTCTGTTGGAGTGGATCAATTCTCCTGGCGGTAGGTGGTGCTTTCGCGGCTCGGCGTCAGATCATTCCGGACTCGGCAACTCCTGGTGTGATGATATTGATACCTGCAGCGCTTTTACTGGTTGGTGGAACCTATCTTGTGGGCAGAGGTATCGTCAAATGGCTGTTTGGAACGGAGTCCTAAGGTGTTTCTGAAGGGGAGGACCCACTACAGTTTGCGCCGCGGCGGTCCCTGCCAGAGAAGGCCGGAGACGACCGTATTGGTGTCAGCGACGATCCGCATTGCGGGCGCGCCGTTCGGCGCGGGCGGCATCGATCTCGGCCTGGATTTCTTCCTCGGACATGGGCGGCTCGCTCACCGCATCGAGCTTGGCGAAGGCCTCCCCCAGCCGCTGGGCCGCCTCATTGCGAGCGTGCTCGCGGCGGGTCTTCAAGAAATCGACGAAATCCTCGACCTCGGCGCGCTGCTCGGGCGGGAGGGACTTCAGCTTCTCGATGAGCACTTCGTCACGGCGTGCGCTCATGGGGGCTCCTCAACTGGCTTTGGAGATAAACGCCTCGATCGTGCGCAGCAGCGCCTCCTGATCGCGCCGCGGCAGCTTCTCGATCTCCTGCATGCGCCGGTATAGGCGCCGGTTCTTGATGCCGCCGGTGGCGTGGGCCGCGGGGGCCTTCAGGCCCAGAAGCTCATCGGCGCTCGCGCCCAGAACTTCAGCGATCTGCGCGACCGCATCGGCCGGCAGCCTCGCCCTGTGCAAGGCAAGAGCGAAAAGACGCAGCGGGGGGCTTGACAGATGAACGGACGGCAATGTCTTCAGTCCTCATCCGCCCGCAGCCGGTAGCCCAGACCGGCCTCGGTGACCAGGTAGCGCGGCTTGTGGGGGTCGGATTCGAGCTTGCCGCGCAGGTTCTTGATGCAGACCCGCAGGCTGCGGGAATCATC
>DASYYO010000426.1:0-15700 GCA_035933805.1 Acidobacteriaceae bacterium
CGCTTCTGCTGATATTCGACCGAGAGCGCTTGATAGAAGCTCTCCGGCAGTTCACGCAATCCGGCCGCCGCCGCGTGCTGGAACGGTGCGGGACTGCACACGTAGACCAGATCATGAAAGTAGCTGATGCTTGGCGTCCATCTGCTGTCGGCCGCCAGATACCCAATGCGCCAGCCGGTCATGCTGAAGGTCTTTGAGAGGCCGGAGATGGTGATGGTCCGCTCCGCCATCCCGGGCAGCGACGCAAGGCTGATGTGGCTGGCGCCGTCAAATACGAAGTATTCATAGATCTCGTCGGAAAGAACAAAGAGATCATGTTCAAGCGCCAGTGAGGCGAGTGTCTCAATCTCGGGCCGCGTGAGGACCTTGCCGCATGGATTGTTGGGGGTATTGAGAATGATGCCGCGAGTGCGAGAAGTGACGGCAGCGCGCAGCGCAGTCCAGTCAATCTCCCAGTCAGTTCCGGTCAGCGGAACAATCACCGGCTTCATTCCCAGGGATACGAGGGTATTGACGTGGTAGCCGTAGAACGGCTCGAAGACCAGGATCTCATCGCCCGGGTCGAAGAGCGCCAGGCATGAGGCATACATCGCGCCCGTTGCCCCAGAGGTGACCACGACCTCTGAATCGGGATCCATCGTCATCCCGTTATGCCGGGCCAGCTTCTCTGCGATCGCCATGCGCAGGCTGGCGATGCCGTCTGCGCGAGTATAGATGTTGTGTCCGTCTGCGATAGCTTGGAGCGCGGCTTGCTCAACCTGAGGCGGCAGGGGAGTGTCGCAGACTCCCTGGGCGAGATTGACGCCGCCCAGCCGATCGCACTCCACGGTCATTGCCCGGATCTCCGATTGCACGGCCCCAGGCGCGATCTTGCTCAGGTGTAGACGTTTTTCGGTGGCAATAGGCATACCTGAGTATCATACCTGCCGCGCCAGTCCCACCAGGCTCTGCCGATTTGCGAAATCCAAACCGAGGGAAGTCCGGGGAGCCTTGCTGGTAACTTGCGCCGAAGACCCCGGCGCCAGGGTGAGGCGGCATCCGCGGCGAGATGTTCGTAGAGATACACCTTTTGTGTAAGGTCGCGGGCGTGGGCAGAGAGTCAAACTATCCCGGGCAGAAAAATGCGGCGGCGAATTGCATCTCCCCGTCTAAAGGAATGTGACGGTTCCTGCTCGTTCCAGTCCAACTTTTTGCCGGGAACCGGGTTTTTAAGGGTGACAGGCGCGAGCGTCGATAGCTGGAAGTGAGCGCTCGAAGCCATTCTTTTCGGAACGAAGGGGCGGCCAGCAAAAGATGAGGCGGGTCATGAACAAGACACGGGGCAATCGGCAGCAGATACTCTCCTGGGCAGTCGTGGCCGGCTTGGCGCTGGCTCCGGTCGCCCTGGCGCCTTCGGCGCATGCTCAGCAGGCGGACTGGGGACAGGCAGGGCCCCCACCCGATGCGCAAAATGGCCAGATTCCTCCTCCGCCACCGGAGAGTGCCCAAGAGCAGCAGAATGGTGCGCCCGCTGCGCCAACCGCCCCAACCACGCCAACCGCCCCGGCCGCCCCGGCCGCTCCGGCCCAACAGGGGCAATGGGGACAGGCAGGGCCCCCGCCGGATGCGCCGAACGGGCAGATTCCTCCTCAACCTCAGGATCAGGGAACTGGCGGAAACCGTCCCGCGTACCAGCCGCCGGCCAGCGAGCAACGCTATGGTTCCCAGGCCCCATTGAATGTTCCCACTGTTCCGGTAACGATTCAGGCCGGCACAACGTTGCACGTGCGCACCAGCCAGCCGCTGGACGCGAAGAAATTGCAGCCTGGGGACTACTTCGAGGGAACTCTCGCGCAGAATATCTTTTCCGGAAACCTGCTGGCGATCCCTCGCGGCGCTGAGGTTGTGGGCCGCGTGGTCGATATCAGGAAGCCGGGAGAACTGAAGGGCAACTCCGAACTCACGCTGCAGCTCACGGCCTTGAATCTGAGCGGCCGCTCCTATCCCCTTTCCACGGATACCTGGTCGGTCAGCGGCCCTGGAAAGGGAGGCTACACCGCAACCAATACCGTAGGCTCCGCCATCGTGGGCGCTCTGGTGGGAGCGATCGCCGGCGGCGGTCCGGGCGCAGCCATTGGCGCTGTGGCTGGCACGGGGGTGGGTCTCGGCGCTTCCGCGGCGACATCGGGTCCGCGCAGTGGGGTGCCGCCGGAGGCGGTTCTGTCCTTCCGTCTGGCCAGTCCGATTACAGTTCAGCCGGTCTCTTATCAGGAAGCCCAGCAGCTTGAAGAGAACTCCGCGCCGCCACAAAGGGCCTATCCGGCCAGGTATGGCGCACCGCTTTATCCTGGCTATCCTCCTCCGCCCCCTCCTCCGGCCTATTTTGCGGGGCCATACGCTCCCTACCCCTATCCCTATGTTTACGGCTACCCGCGTCCCTATCCTTACGGCTATTACCGTTACCGTAGATGGTAGGCTCCTGATCCCAAGCGTGGCGGCCATCCTCAGGCGTGGACCGCAAAATGACGCGGCCGTCCGCGGCTACGGTCCGCGACGGCCGTTGCATGCGCGGCCCTGCCCGGGCTGCCTCCAGTGCCGATTCCCGGATGAAAAAAGGCTATAAAATGGGTTTGAGGTCGTCGTCTCTCCAATGATTCGTTTTCTGCAAAAAGACAACCGTGTTGTCAAAGCTATCTTTATCGTCATTATCGCTGTCGCAGTAGTCACCATGGTGATCACACTGGTGCCCGGCATTTTTTCCGACGACGCGACTTCCAGCCAGACCTACGCCACGGTTCATAGTGGAGGGCTATTCGGCCGCTTTCTGGGCTCCAGCGGGGAGATAACGCAGCCCGAGGTTCAGCAGGTCGCTCAAAGGATGCTTGAGCAGCAGCGGCTCCCGGACATGGTGTTGCCCTACATCATGCCTCGCGCGGGGCAGGCGCTGATCCAGCGCGAGATTCTGCTGCAGGAGGCAAACCGCATGGGGCTTCGGGTGAGCGATGCTGACCTGACCCGCGCGCTCCAGACTGGCCCCTTCGCGCAGGCGCTCTTTCCGAATGGCCAGTTTGTTGGCGCAGACCGGTACGCCGACTTCGTTCAGAACTACTTCCACACCTCCACACAGGATTTTGAGCAGCAGGTCAAGAAGGAGCTGGCGATCAACCGGTTAGAAGCGACCGTGACCTCCGGCATCACCGTCTCCAACCAGGAGGTCCGGGATGCTTACCTGCAGCAGGCGGTGAAGGTAAAGTTCGATTATGCGGTGATCAGCTCGGATGACCTGCGCAAGCAGATCAATCCCACGGATACGGAGCTCGAAGCCTTCTTCAAGCAGAATGCCGCCCGCTATAAGACGGCGGACCCTGAGACGCGCAAGATCGCCTACGTGGCATTCAACCGAAGTCAGCTTCCTGGTGGAGTAGCGCCGGTTACCGATCAGCAGATCGCACAGTACTATCAGCAGCACCAGAAGGACTACCAGGTGCCGGATCAGGTCAAGGTGAGGCACATCCTCATCAAAGTCGACCCGAGCGCAGATGCAAAGACGGACGCAGCCGCGAAACAGCAGGCGGACAACATTCTCAAACAGCTCAAAGCCGGAGCCAATTTTGCCGACCTGGCGAAGAAGTACTCCGACGACCCGGGCAGCAAGGCGGAAGGCGGCGAGTTGGGCTTCATTCAGCGGGGTGTGACGGTGCCGGCATTCGAGAGTGCGGCCTTCGGTTTGCAGCCGGGACAGCTCTCCGGCGTTGTCAAAACGCAGTTCGGTTACCACATCATCCAATCCGAGGAAAAGCAGACTGCGCACACCAAGCCGTTGGAGGAAGTGAAGGGCGAGATTCTTGCAACTCTGACCCGCGACCGGGAGGCACAGCAGGAAGCCTCCTATGCCCAGCAACTCGCCGGGGAGGCGGCTAAGAGCGGTCTGGCGAGCGTAGCTGCGGCGCATCACCTGCCGTTGGTCACCACGGGCGACCTGCAGCAGAGCGCGATCGTACCCGGCCTGACCGACGGTTCCAAGCTGCTCACCGCGGCCTTTTCCGCCAAGCAGGGCGCTGCTCCGCAAGTGGCTCCCACGGGCGACGGCTACGCGGTGTTTCAGGTGCAGGCGGTGAACCCTGCGCATGCGCCCACATTCGCAGAGTACAAGACGCATCTCATCGACGACTTCCGTCAGCAGCAATTGCCGCTGCTGCTGGCCAAGAAGACCAATGAGCTTGCCGACAAGGCAAAGGCCGACGGTGACCTGGCGAAGGCCGCCAAGGAAGTCGGCGCGACCATGAAAACCAGCGATCTGGTGGGCCGCACCACGCAGGTGCCGGATATCGGTGAGTTATCGACTGTTGCTCCCGAGATCTTTACCTTGAACAGCGGCCAGATCAGCAAAGGCATCAACACGGGCCGCACTGGCATCGTAGCCAAGATCGATGAGAAACAGGAGCCCACGGCTTCTGACATCGCGAAGAGCTTCGACACGATGCGCGACCAGTTGCTGAACGACCGCCGGGAGCAGATGTTCGCGGTCTTCGTCACTGATCTGACCGACTCTTACCAGAAGCGGGGTCTCATCCGCATCAATAAGAATGCACAGGCCCCGATCCAGCAAGGCTTGCCTAGCTAACCGCCAAAAGCTTAGCTCCGGCGCAGACGCTTCCACCAGCGAGGCGCCGGAGCGACGCACAAGTCAACCTCTCTTTGAGGAAAGCCTTCCAATCGGCATGCTCTCTCTCCTAACCTCTGTTCAGGTCCTGCTCCATGCCCTTTGACCGATCCTCCGGACTCCTGCTCCATATCTCTTCTTTGCCCTCTTACGGAGGGATCGGCGATCTTGGTCCTGCTGCCTACCGATTTGCCGACTTTCTCGCCGCAGCCCGGCAGCGCCTCTGGCAAGTACTTCCTCTCAGCCCGACCGGCTATGGGAACTCGCCCTACGCCTCTCTCTCGGCCTTTGCCGGCAACCCTCTGCTGATCAGTCTGGAGAAGCTAGTAGACGCCGGGTGGATCGATGCGGGGCGGCTCGCCGGATTACCGGGCGAAGAAGCAAATGTCGACTTCGAGACCGTCGGGCGATTGAAGAGGCCGATTCTGGCGGACGCGGCGAGGAATTTTCTGGAGCGTCATGACCCCCTCGAATGGAGCCATTTCGAAGCCTTTTGCGATCGGAACTCTTCATGGCTGAACGACTACGCTGCCTATAGTGTGCTCCGCCAGAGATTTGATCTTGCCTCGTGGCATGAATGGCCGGCAGCGTTTGCCCATCGAGAAGAGGATGCGCTCCGCCGGTTTGAACAAGAGTACAGTCATGCGCTTGAGGTGGAGAAGGCCATCCAGTTCGCCTTCGACGAGCAGTGGTGCTCCTTGCGCCAATACTGCCAGGAGCTGGACATTCGCTTCATCGGCGATGTGGCCATCTTCGTCAACTACGATAGCGCCGATGTGTGGCGGCATCCCGACCTCTTCGAGCTGCGTGAAGATCTGACCCCGAATCGCATCGCAGGGGTGCCTCCGGACTACTTCAGCGCGACGGGCCAGCGTTGGGGGAATCCGCTTTACCGCTGGGACGTGCTCGAAAGCCGCGGCTTCGATTGGTGGGTGGATCGGATACGCCGCTCCCGGTCCCTTTACGGCATTATGCGGCTTGATCATTTCCGCGGATTTGAAGCCTTCTGGGCGATCCCTGCGGAGGACGAGACCGCGGTGAATGGCCAATGGATAAAGGCGCCGGGAGCCAAGCTCTTTGCCACGCTTCGTGAGGCGCTCGGGGAGCTGCCGTTCATTGCCGAAGATCTGGGTCTGATCACCCCAGAGGTAGATGCTCTGCGGGAGGAGTTTGGACTGCCGGGAATGCGTGTTCTGCAGTTCGGTTTTAGCGGACGCGGCGCGCACAACTACCTGCCCCACCGTTATGAGAAAAATACCGTTGTTTATACAGGCACGCATGACAACGATACGACTCTGGGTTGGTGGCAGCACGGAATCACCGAGGAAGAGAGAAAGGCAGTCCACGCTTATCTCAACCCGCACGGACACGACTTAGTCTGGTCGATGATTCGCGCTGCCGAGACCTCAGTTGCCGGCGTCTGCCTGCTGCCGATGCAGGATGCATTGGGACTGGGCTCGGAGGCGCGCATGAATACACCATCGAAGCCGGAAGACAACTGGGCGTGGCGCATGGCGCCGCACTCGCTCACCGATGATCTGGCTCAGCGATTGCGGGATCTCACTGAGGTTGCCGATCGGGACGGCGCCGCCTGATCCCGAAGTACAGGCAGCGCGCGATAGTCCCTCTTCCTCTTCTTCCTCTCCAGCTCCCCGCTTATTGCTGGCTCTCAAGCAGGGCAACCGGGAAGGAAGCGAAGGCGGCGCTCAAAGGCAGCCTGCGCTCCGCGTCTGCTGAGAGAACTTCCCCCGTAAAGACGTTACGGTAGCGGCTCCCCGACTCCTGCTCGGGGAGGACAAGAGACGCTTTCCCCCATGCCTGCCCGAGGGGGAAATTCAATTTGCCATGCATCAAGGTGAAGGTAAAGCGGGGGACGATCGCCAGGACGCTCTGGTGGATCTCCGGATCGCGCCGGAGAAAGGCGATGACGTGCTCCTGATGCGTCTGCTGCCCCGATCCGCCGAGATTGAGCGAAACATACTCGCCGCGCTGAAAGACTGGGGCTTTTCTGCTGCGCAAATCCAGCGAGCGATGCATCGTCCAGAGTTTCGCTCGACCGTCGGAGAAGGTAGCAAGCACGTCGCGGCAGACTTCGGCGAGGCCTGCCCGCTCCGCCTGGGCAATCATGCTCTCCAGGTACTTCGATCGCAGATCATAGTCGACGGGCCTGCGGTTGTCCGGATCGACGAGGCTTAGATCCCAAAGCTCCGTCCCCTGGTAAAAATCAGGAACTCCTGGCGACGCGATCTTAAGCACAACCTGCGCCAGGGAATTGATGGCCCCGAACAGCCGCAGCCGGGCCACCAGTTGCGCGAGCGAGCGCACGAACGGGGTCTTTCCCTCGCGCTGGGCCGGAGCCAGGATCGCGTCGATAAAAGCTTGGACCGCCTCCATGTATGCCTGATCCGGGTTGATCCAGCTCAGGTTGACCTTGGCCTCGCTCAAAGCCTTGAAGGCGTACTCTTTGATTCGCTCACAAAAGTTCACAGCATCGCTCGCCGTTTCCATCTTCCACGGCCACGCGCCTACGATCGTCTGGTACAACAAATACTCTTCGTTGGCATCCGGAGCCACGCGTCCGTCCTCCAGGGTGCGCTTGAACCTGGCATTCATCCGCTGCCAGCGAAGCACGGTGGAAGACCATGCTTCCGGCATCTCCGAAAGTACATTCAGGCGATTGCGCACATCCTCACTGCGCTTGGTGTCGTGCGTGGAGCTGGCTAACATGGAGTCCGGCGAGTGTCTGAGCCGCTCGCCGTTGCTTTGGTGCAGCGTATCCAGGGAAATGCCGAAAGACTTGATGGAGCCGCCAACCTCGTTCGATGATAAGAACCGGTTGTAAACGTAAAAAGCTGTGTCTTCTACGCCCTTCGCCATTACCGGGCCGGTGAGCTGCTGGAACTTCAACGCGAAATACAGCATCTGCGGATCGGGCTTCTGCCCGGGTCGCGCGGCTGGCGCCGTATTCTTGAGCAGGAGCGTGTCGCGAAGAAAGTCGAATGCCGAGGCGTCAATGTCCGGATTCAGGCGCTTTGCCCGCGCCACCGCATAGCGGATGAAGGCCACGTCCCGCTCGCTGTATTCGCCCCGATCGTCGATGTAAGTGCGATACACGGGGAAGCTGGCGATTGTCTCCCGCAATGCCGTCTCCAGCAGGTTATCGGTGAAGTCCCGGGCATAGCGATTCGCCGCTGCAATACGGCTGAGCAGATTGGTGAGCGCATAGACGTCGCTGGCAAGCGAAGTCTGCATGACCTGCGCTTTCGAGCGATAGATGATCGCGTCGGGATCCGACGGATGTCCCAGGATCTGGGCATACAACTTGTCAAAACGTCTTTCATTTCCGCTTTGGATAAAGATCCCGTTGGCCAGATAGATGAAGTCGTAGCCGGATGTGCCGCGCACCGGCCACGAGGACGGCAGGTACTCTCGCGGCTCGAGGATCTTCTCCACCACGGTGTAGAGTGCGCCCTGACTCCTCGACCAGTCGTAGCCGCGGACCTGATCGAGAATGCTGCGTTCGATGCCGTTGGCGGCGGTTGCTCCCTCAGGCTGCTCTCCGGAGCACTGGCTGGCAAGATACAGCAGTTGCAGACGAATCAGGTACTGGCGCGGGTTGAACATGCCGTCGCAATGATCGATCCGGAGGCCGGTCACCTGGTGCTTCGCCAGCAGAGAGCGAACCAGGCAATGGGTCTCGGCAAAGACCAGAGGGTTCTCCATTCGCAGACCCACAAGGTCGTTCACATCGAAGAAGCGCCGGTAGTTGATCTCTTCCGCTGAGGTGCGCCAGAGCGCGAGCCGGTAGGGCTGCGCCTCGAGCAGGCTATGCAGGCGATCGAAGCTGTGGGGATCTCCTTCTATACCGTTGATCGCCTGCAGCGCATTGCGGATTGCAGGCTGCATCTCGGGAGAGCGGAAGGCCCTCTCCAATTGCGGAAGCAATGAGTCCAACTGCGCCCGCCGCTGCTCGCGAAGGTGTTCGTCGCTGGTTTCGTGCGGCGGAATCTGTGGCAATCGATTGAGCAGTTCCCGGAAGCTCGAAGGAACCTGATTGGCGCCGTCGTCCTGCTCGGGAAAAAGAATGGGCAGCGACCGCGGTGCAAGCGGCATCGTGTGACCGTAATACTCGATCAGGGGACGGCCGTCCTTCATAACCACCTGCAGATGTTTGCTCTCGAGTTCGATACCGTATTGGTTTCCCAAAATAGGCAGCAGAAGCTTGTTCTGCATGCCCGGCTTCAGCGGATGCCAGTCGATATCGAAGTACTCCGAATAAACCGAGGCGTGTCCGTTCTCCAGCACATCCTGCCACCAGATCGAGTCGTTGCCGACGCCCATGTGGTTGGGAACGATGTCCAGAAGCAGGCCCATGCCCTGCTTCTGAAGCGCGGCCGACAAGCTTTCAAAGTCCTCGTTGCCGCCGAGTTCGGGATTGAGACGGTCATGGCGCGTGACGTCGTATCCGTGGGTGCTGCCCGGCCTGGCTTCAAAGATAGGCGAGGAATAGAGGTCGCCGATGCCGAGCTTCTTGAGGTAGCCCAGAATCGCCCGAGCGTTCGCAAACGTAAATCTGGCGTGCATCTGCACGCGATAGGTGGAGATCGGCGCACGCCCGCGCGCTTGAATCACCTGGTTGACGCACACGCCGATGTCGTTCGAGGATCTTGAGCTGCTTGACTCTGCCTGCTGTTCGGGCACATCTTCTCCGGGCGGCGCAAATACCGCTCCCATTGGATGCACAGCAAACGCGGGCGGTTAGTCGGCTCTCACCCGGAGCGCGGCCGCTCAAAGCCGAAAGCGCCAAACAATGTAAAAATGAGAAGCGGAGACGTTCCCGCTGATGCGGATCGTCTACCGCAAATTGCTTAGTGTAGCGAGGAAGAATCTATGCCACTTACCGGAGAAGCCATCCGAATGATGAATCTTGTCGACGACATCTCGACCACCTTGCGGCGGATCCTGGCGCTGAGCCCCACGCTTTCTCCCGACGAGCGGAAGCGCGTGAGCGAACACCTCCGTGCCAGTTCTCCGAGCATCGAGGAGGTCATGGGAGCTCTGGAGACAAAATAGGGTTTTCTCTTTCTGGCGGAGCCTTGATCCAGGTCCGGACCAGGTTCCTCTTTGGAGCAAGCCTGGCTTGCTCCAAACTGGAGAAATACAGAGACGAACCGGGATTTTTGAGAGTGCGAGCCGAGGCCGGATCCGCCAAATCAGGGATTCCCCTCCTTAACCGCGCCTGGCCGCCCTGGCATGGATCGAAGCGGATTTCCTGCCTTGCAGGAAATCCGCACCGCGACTTGGGCTAGTCGCGGTGCCCATATCCATGGCCTTCTCCGTGATGCCCATGATCGTGGTCTTCGTGGTCCCAGTGGCCCTCGTGGAACCGCCAGCCGTCGTCGTAGTGGTCGTAGTGAGGATGGTACCAATATGCTCCGGGGTAAGGCGCCCGTGCGTAATGTCCCGCTATCCAACGATAGTCAGGACCATCCGGCTGCCAGAAGCCATCGATCCATACGAAACCTGGACCAGGCAATGGCGGGGGCGCCTCATACCTCAGCGGCGGCGGCATGCCGATCACAACCGAAATCTGTGCCGGCGCCATCGGCGTGAATACGCTGGCGACAAAGAGTCCGAAGATCCAATTCTTCAAAGGTTTTCTCCTCATTCATTGCCGAGTTTGAAAGCTCAGCCAACACGGAATTCGATCTTCCGTCAGGATTCGGCTCCTCCTGTTCGTTGGTTCATTCACACGCAGTCGCAGCGACGTACCCGAATGCGTGCTTGATGCGCACCGAGAGGCGGTGCGGCGATGCACAGTCTCTCAATTCTGGGGCTCAATCGCTCAAAAGTTGCTACGTCTTTTGTGGTACCGCGATCCGCGGTTTTCGAATGAAAAGGCACCGAGGTGGGGCGAGGGCGAGAAAAAATCGGCGATACGCCGGCACCGCGGCGAGGCGCCGCCCGGTGCTCAGGGGTGGGTCTGCTGGCTTGCCGTTGGTCTCCGGCGATCCGCGGCTTGGATGGCCTGGCCTATAGGGATGCCGGGTTCTACTCCGAGCCTTCGGGCCGCTTGTAAGGCTGCTGCAGATAGCGCCGCGCCTCGTTCACCGCGCCCTGGGTATTGTCATTCGTCTGTACAGCCTGGCGGTACTCATTGACCGCGCGGTCCCTCTGGCCGGTAACGTCGAAGATCTTGCCCAATGCGATATGGCTCCATACCTCGGTCCACCTCGGTTCGCCGTCTCCCCTCAAGGCGTCACGGTATGCGTTGGCCGCGGCCTGATAATTCCGCTGGGTAAACAGCACCTCGCCGATTCGATAGTTCGCCAGCGAGCTGCCAGGATTGGCGACCAGGGCCTTTTGATACTCCGCCAGCGCAGCGGGAAGATCTCCCTGGGCGACTAGCTGCTGGCCGCGCAGGATGGCGATACGGACCTGCATGTCAGGCGTATTTTTGAGCACCCAGTTATCCGGATCGATCACGATGTGCCGCGGGCGGCCAAAGGTGTCGACGACGTACTGGGAGTTCGAACCGACCACGTCGACGCGCTTGTTCTCGGTCTTGCCTTCGGTCTCTACCCGTAACTCGATCGGCATGTTGAACAGATCCAGATCCTGATCGATCTCCCCGATCGTGCGAAATCCTTTATTGTTCCCGAGACGGTAAACGGTGTACTTGTTGGTGAATTGTGGCGCTCCCGTTCCATCGAGCCACTGGGCGAAGAAGGGAGTGAGCTGCTGCTGCGAGACAGACTCCGCAACCCTTTGCACGTCGCCGGTGCGCACCGGTTTATCGGCGTATTGCGTCAGGAGGGTCTGCAGCGTCTTTTTGAAGCTGTTGTCGCCGATCTCCCAGCGAAGCATATGGAAGACCAGGGCTCCTTTTTCCAGGGTCATCGACTGAAACTGCGGAGAGAAGGGATCCAGCCGCCCTGCGGACGTAAGCGGGATTGTGTCATACGCCAGAGCTCCGGCGGATACGTCAACAATGGCCGACTGCAGTGCACTCTGCCCAGCGCTATCTTCGACATACATCAGCTCGCCGTAGCGCGACATGCCATTGGTGATCCAGGCGTCGTTCAGGGTTGCCGGGCTTACCAGGCTTCCCCACCATTGATGCGCCATCGTGTTGGCCAGGAGCCGGTAGTTGGTGCGGTCTGCGATGCGCGCCCCGGCAATTGCCGCAATCTCGGGTCCCCAATACGCGGGAACCGTATCGTCCGGCAGTTCGACAACATTCAGGCGAGAGGATTCGGGTTGTCCGAAGGTTCCGCTGAAATAATCGAACTCCTTCAAGGCGGTCTGGGTGTACTCCGCTCCGCTCTGCTTGTGGGCATCGGTCAGGTAGACACGTACGTTGGTAGAGCCGGCTACCGCCAGCGGCTCATTGAATTTGCCGGCGATGATGGTTCCGGGAAAGCCCGGCTTGGTCCAATTGAACTCGTACTCCTGCAGATCGGAGACCTGCCGGGGCCCTCCCGTGCTGCCGCTGCCCACCACGCGATAGCCTGACGGCACCCGGACGTGGATCTCCGCGGTGAACCGGTCGGTCAGATAGCCGACCATGGGAAACCAGCGTCCTGCGTATAGCAGGTACGAGATAGGGTCGGAGATAGAGGCCAGCTTCAACCCCTCGACCGGGCTCTCTTCATCGCCGGAAAGCGTACCTCCATAGGTGAAGGTATAGGTGGCGGTTTGGCCTTTGCTCATCGGAGTGGGCAAAGCGATGCTGATGGTCGAGTTCGCGCCGCGCTCGCCCGTGAGCTGGTGTCCGGCCGAGTCCGTGACCTTGTCTACTTTAAGCGCATTGTGCAGTTCGAAGACGACGGTGTCGACGCTATCGGTAGCGGTAAAGGTGACATGCGCAGTAGCGGAGAGCGTGTGATCCGCCGGGCTCAATTGAAGATCGATGACATACGCCGTCACGTCGATATTCGGTTTTGCCGCGGCATGAGCCGGCAGAACCGGGACGCTGAATAGAAGGAGCAGCAGCACCAGACGCACGCGCAGCATGGCACGGGAGGAACGCAGGCCGCGATGGCCGGGCTGAACAGGAGCGCCAAGCGGGGCGAAAAGGGGTGTCATTGAGAAATCAGGCGTCATTGGACTGGGCGTTCTCCAACTGGGCAAATGGCACAGCGTCCGGAGGCGCTTGCATCGTCTTCGGCTGCGAGATCAGCCCGAACGCGATGCCGGCAACATGCTCGATGGCGCTTTGCCGCGGCTGCAAAGTGCTCACTCTCAGCGCTGCGGCCACTGTTCGCAACTCTGCTTGCATTGTTGCACGAGCCTGGCCGTCTTCGAGTAACGGTCGAAGGGATTCTGCCACCTTCGCCGGAGTGAAATCATCCTGAACAAGCTCCGGAACCACGCGGCGTTCCGCTATGAGGTTCACCATTCCGATGTGAGGAACTCGGACAACTCGCCGAGTCACGGCATAACTGAGTGGGGAAACGCGGTAGACCACGAGGAACGGATTGCCGATGAGCGCTGCTTCGACCGTCGCTGTTCCACTGGCAACGACACTCGCCCGGGCATGCAGCAGGGCGGCGCGCGCATCGTGGACCGGATGCACCGGCGTTGGCCGGTGCATCCGGCGGAGCATGGCCTGCACGTCCGCTTCCCGGAGAGTCGGGGCCACGGGCAGCACATACTCGTAGTCCTGGCCCAGGAGTCCGGCGGTTTCCAGCATGGGCGGCAGATTGGCCAGCAGTTCTTTCCCGCGGCTCCCAGGCATCAAGGCTATCCACGGTTTGGACGCATCGAGCCCGTTTTCGCGAGCAAAATCCGCGCGCGTCTCTGAAGGCAGGGGAAGGTCTGCCAGAGGATGTCCTACAAACCGCGCGTCGACGCCATGGCTGCGATAGAAAGGCTCTTCGAAGGGAAAGATGACTAGCATTCGGGTCACAAATCGTTGGACTCTTCGAATTCGCCACTTCTTCCAGGCCCACAATTGCGGGCTTACGAAGTACACCACAGGTATGTGCAGACGGTGCAGTTGCTCGGCAAGACGCAGGTTTACGTCGGGGAAGTCGATCAGGATGGCCAGGTCCGGCCGCTCGCGGCGCAGACTGGCCTTGAGCCTGCGATATTCCCGATAGATGCGCGGCATATGGGCGATCACCTCCGTGATGCCCATCACGGCGACATCCTCAGCCCGCACCACGCGGCGCAGGCCAAGCTGCTCCATGCGTTTGCCCCCGAGTCCGAAGAAGTCCGCCTGCGGCGCCAGCCGGCGCAGCGCCGGGATCAGGAGCGCTCCGTAGTGTTCGCCGCTTGCCTCGCCGGCGGAGAGAAAGATCTTTGGACCTGGCAATGCATCTCTCCTTGTATGAAGCCGCAGCCGGGAATCTCAGTGACGCGGCTTCCGGCACAGGCGATAGCTTCGCTCCGTTTTCAATGGCGCGAAGTTAGCCGAACCTCCCGCCATGAAAAACTCTAGTTGGTTCGCAGCGCAAGCACTTCGCCTGGCCGGGCCGACGGCGCTTCCTGATCTTTGTACTGGAGCTGGTAAAGCTTCCAGTAAATGCCCCGCTGGCTCAGCAGCTCCTGGTGCGAACCCATCTCGCGCAGCTGGCCCTTGTGCATGACCAGAATCCTGTCCGCGCGTTGAACAGTGGAGAGGCGGTGGGCGATGATCACCGATGTCCGCCCTTCCACCATCCGGCTCAACGCAGAGCGCACGCGCATTTCGGTCTCCGTATCGACGCTGGACGTGGCCTCGTCCAGCACCAGAACCCGGGGATCGTGAGCCAGAGCGCGCGCAAAGTTGATCAACTGCTTTTGCCCGGTGGAGAGCCCGTTGCCGCGCTCCCGCAGAGGCTCATGAAAGCCCTTGGGCAGGGAGCGGATGAAGTCGCCGACGTTCACCTCGTCGGCTGCGCTCTCCATCTCTGCGTCGGAGATCCATTCGGTACCCAGCCGGATGTTCTCGGCGACTGTTCCGCTGAACAGGAAGGGGTCCTGCAGGACCACGCCGAAATTGCGGCGCAACCGGGAGAGATCCTGCTCTCGCACATCTGCTCCGTTGACCAGGATGCGGCCTCGCTGGATGTCATAGAACCGCATCATGAGACTGATGATGGTGGTCTTACCGGCCCCCGTGTGTCCCACGATGGCCGCCGTCTGGCCCGGTTCGATCACAAACGAGACATCCTTGAGGATCCATTCGATCTCCGGAACAGCCTCGGCGATTTCCTTTGGGCTTGCGGCGGCCTGCACTATTGCCGACTGCTCCGCATCCAGCCGGGTATAGGTGAACCAGACATGCTCAAACTCGATGCGGCCCGACGTATCGCCGTCGGAGGGCCTGACCGGCGAAAGCACCTCAGCGGGCGTATCCAGCAGCCGGAAGATGCGTTCGCTGGCAGCCATTGCCGATTGCAGGATGTTGTAT
This sequence comes from Acidobacteriaceae bacterium, assembly GCA_035933805.1. Lineage (GTDB taxonomy): Bacteria > Acidobacteriota > Terriglobia > Terriglobales > Acidobacteriaceae > PALSA-350. The sequence continues at coordinate 15,042 of DASYYO010000426.1, forward strand.
TTCTCGCTCAAATCCTGAATCGGACGGAAGAAGCGCTGTGAATATTGGATAAAGGCGACCAGAACGCCGATAGTCACAGCGCTGCGCATGACGCCGTTTCCGCCGACCCAGATCACCAGCGCGATGGCGATGGAACTCAGCAGCTCGACCGCAGGGTAGTAAAGAGCGTACGCCATGATGGCGTCTTTGAAGGCGATCATGTGCTGCCGGTTGACGCCTTCGAACCGTTCAAAGGAGCGCTGTTCGCGGTTAAAGAGCTGCACAACGCTCATGCCGCTGACATGTTCCTGCGTATATGCATTGATCGCGGCAATGGCGGTGCGGATGCGGCGGTAGGAATCGCGCACATGCTTGCGGAACACGCGAGTGACCAGCAGGATGACCGGCAGCACGGCGAAGGCGATCAGGGCCAGCCACCAGTTCATCCGCAGCATGATGATTACGATGAGAGCCAGGGCGAAGACATCTTCGAAGATGGAAAAGACGCCCGAGGTGAACATCTCGTTCAGGGCGTCCACATCACTGGTCAGCCGGGTGACCAGCCGCCCCACCGGATGACGATCGAAGAAGCCGACATGCATTTGCTGGATGTGCCGGAAGATCTGGCTCCGCATGTCGAACATGATCTTTTGCCCGGTCCATTGCATCAGGTAGGTCTG
>DASYYO010000022.1:0-4930 GCA_035933805.1 Acidobacteriaceae bacterium
GGACTCTTATTGATGCTGTACCGCCCCGGCAAGAGGCGCACTCTGCCTTATCGCCTGGTAGCCCGCATGAGGTTTTTCTCGTATGGCATTTATCTCTGGCATGTGAGCGTGCTGCGGCCCGTGGACTGGGTAGTAGAACGTGTGCCGCGGCCTATTGCGCCTGTAATTTCGACCTTGCTTCCCTATCTTCTGGCTATTCCGCTGGGGATAGTCGCCGCGAAGTTGGTTGAACAGCCGTTTCTGCGATTGCGAGAACGCCTGACCCCGGCCTCAACGTCTGAACCGCGGATTCCTATAACGGACAGTGCGGCAACGGAGACCAGGGTAGCGGAGACGACCGTGATCCTCCAGGTGCGCTGAATTGGAGTCGGAGATACCATGGCAATTTCCGTTCAAGGCGGTCTCAGAATGACCGCCGCCTCACGGGTAATTGGCAGAATGGGATAGGGTTTCCCAAACTATCTCTTTTGCTTGTCTTGATTTCTATTTCGCCCTTGGATGGGTGCGGTCGTAGACCTGCGTGACCTGCCCTACGGTGAGCTGGGTATACCGCTGGGTGGTCGAAAGCCGCTCGTGGCCCAGCAACTCCTGAATGGCCCGCAGATCCGCGCCCTCCTCCAGCATGTGAGTTCCAAAAGCGTGGCGCAAAGTATGCGGATGAATCTCGGCGGGCAGCCCCTTGGCCAGCGCGATCCGCTTGACGATTCGCCCTACGCTGCGCGTGGTCAGGCGTCCGGTGCCCTTCTGCTGCAGGTTCAAAATCAGCGCGTCGCGGGCCTTTCCGTGCGGATCCGCAGAGGCGCTCCGCCGGAAGGCCGCGAGTCTCGCTTCCCGGGAGGGAAGATACTCCCGGATGGCCTGTGCGGCGGCGTCGCCCAATGGCACGTACCGCTCTTTGCGGCCCTTGCCACGAACAAGGATGGCTTCCCGGGCCCAGTGAATATCCGCAAGATCGAGCCCGACCAACTCGGCATTGCGGATTCCACAGCCGTAGAGCAGCTCGAAGATCATGCAGTCCCGCTCCGGCCATGCCGCCGTTGCTTCAGCCGCCGCCGTCTCTACCAGATGGTTCATCTGCTCGATGGAAGGCACCCGAGGCAAGTGCTTCGGCAATTTCGGAGTTGCGACCAGAGCCGCAGGATTTTTTTCGACATGCCCGGCTTTGGCAAGCCAACGGAACCAGGAACGGACCGCCGCTAATGCCCTGCTCACCGACGCCTTGGTGAGGCCGCGCGCGTAGAGTTCGCCAAGGTACGCGCGAACATGCGTGTGCTCCACATTCCGCATCTGCAGCCGCGATCCGTGCTGCTGGGCCAGATAGTCCGCAAAACTCAGCACCTCGCGTGTATACGCGCGCAGGGTATGCGGAGAGGCGGCCCGCTCATAAGCCAGCATGGCCAAAAAGGCTTGAGCCAGCCGGTGGGGCGAGGATGAAGCCTCACCGGATGAGCTTCCCCCGCGCGCGGCTGGCTTCAGCTGCGGACGGCGTGCGGTCCTGGTCACGGGCGGCGCTCCCCAGCCATCTCCGGGCGGCTACGCCTGGCACGAGGATGGTGCAGGCGATGAACGGCCTGCAGCCTGTCGAGGGCGAGATGGGTGTAGACCTGAGTCGTAGCAATATCCGCGTGTCCCAGCAACGTCTGTACAGTTCTAAGGTCTGCTCCGTTCTCGACCATATGAGTGGCGCAGCTATGACGCAGCATATGGGGACTGGCCTTGCTATCGGAGGCCTTCACCAGCCTCCAAACCCACTGCCTGGTGAGAGCCGATCCACGCGCCGAGAGAAAAAGCCGGCTGCTGCTCATGTTCTTCACAAGAGCTGGTCGCCCCCGGGCAAGATAGGTCTCCAGCGCCGCCACCGCCGCCCGGCCCAGGGGCACCAGACGCTCCTTATCCCCTTTTCCGCATACCAGCACGCGCCCCTCCGCCAGGGAGAGATCCTCCACTCCCAGGCCGGTAAGCTCCGAGACGCGCACCCCCCCCGCATAGAGCATCTCCAGGATGGCGTGATCGCGGAGCGCCGCCGCACTGGACGCAGGGTGATTCGCGGCCGCCCCGGCCCGCTCCATCATGCCGTCCACCTCACTTTGCGCCAGCGCCTTGGGCAGTACCTTCCAGCTGGCTGGCGATTCCAGGTTGACGGTAGGATCGTGCTGGATGCGCTCGTCAAGAAGCAGCCATTTGTAAAAGCCGCGCAAGCAGGAGAGCTTTCGCGCAATGGACCGGGATTCCACTCCGTGCCGCCGCAGGTGCTCGAGGAATCCCGCTACATCGGCCTGGAGAGCCTTCTCCGGCGTCCGGTTCGATGTCTCAAGGTATTCAGAGAAGATCAGCAGGTCCCGTTCATATGCTTCGCAGCTCAAGGGGCGGAGCCCCTTCTCCACCCGCAGGTACGTCAGGTATTGATGAAGCAGGCTGGGGGAGCGCGTCGCGCGTTTTTGGATCGAGGCCGGAGTCACATCTTGATTATCCGCTCAGCGCCCCGGTCCCCGATGGGGTCCGAGCACTCCGGGAACCAAGAACATCAGTAACCTGCGCCGTGCCCTGCGAGCCTCCCTCATGCGCGCAAAGAACGGCTGACCTGCTGCAGGCGGTTCACCGCTCTTTCCCGGCTTTATGTGCAAAATTAGCTCAGATAGCTGACAATGAGGAGAGAACTTGGCGCTTTACAGGAGTATTCGCCCGCTTTGACAAGCATTCAATCCATCCTTTCCGCTCGCATTTCTCCTGAGAAGTTTGCCCACACGGTGTTGTCACTCCGTCCGGCCGTCGCCGTCTTCGATTGCGACGGTACGCTGTGGAACGACGATGCCGGTTACGAATTCATGCTTTGGTCGATCGCTGAAGGCATCGTCTCGCGCAACGCGAGTGACTGGATCGATTCGCGCTACCGCCTTTACCGGGCGGGTGAGGTGACGGAGATCGCAATGTGTGGCGAGATGGTCCAGATCTATGACGGCCTGCGTGAAGCGGAGGTGCGCAAGGCGGCGGCTGAGTTCTTCCAGACCAGAATCGCGGGAAAGATCTTTCCGGAGATGCTGCAACTCGTCCATGATCTGCAACAGGCAGGCTCGGAGATCTGGGCGGTCAGCTCGACCAACAACTGGGTGATCGAAGAAGGACTGCGCGGGTTTCACATACCCGCCGAGCGAATTCTGGCAGCCCGCGTTCAGGTGACAGGCGGCGTGATCACGAGCAGGCTGCTGGACATTCCCTCGGATGAAGGAAAGGCTATGTCCCTGGCGCGCGCAGGTGTGCTCACACCGGATGCGGTCTTTGGAAATTCCATCCATGACGGGGCAATGCTGCAGATCGCGCGTTATCCCTTCGCCGTGAATCCCACCATGCAACTGCTCAAGCTGGCGGCACAAAACGGGTGGCTTGTTTTTTACCCCAAGGCCGTGATGCCTGAGCAGGCATAATGGCAGGCAGTTCCCTCCCCCCACTGCGCCTTGCTGTGCTGCAGCCCAGCATAAGCGTGGTGATCGAAGAGCTCGGCCGCCTGGATGCGATCGCCGCCTGCACACGGTATTGCCTGGAATCTGTCCCCGCGCTCAGAGAGCGCGAGGTGAAAGTCATCGCCGACTCATGGTCGTCGACGACAGACGAGATCCTCTCCGCCAAACCAAATCTGGTGCTGGCCTCGGTTCCCTACCGGCTTGAGTCTTTGGCGGCCATTCTCAAAAGCGGCTGCCCGGTGATCACTCTTGCGCCCCACTGCCTTGGGGACATTTACCTGGATATCCGGCTTCTGGGATCCATTCTTCACGCCAACGACGAGGCAGAGACGCTGGTCGCGAAGATGCTGCAGAGGATCGAAGACGTACAGCGCATTGCTCCTGGGGCTCCGACTCGGCCAACGGTTTATTGCGAAGAATGGGGCAATCCGCTCATCCACTCCCAGGGCTGGGTCGCAGAGCTCGTCTCCGCCGCGGGAGCCAATTTCCTCGGCAGCCCGGGCGCCGTAACCCGTCCGGAGGCGATCGCAGAAGCCGACCCCGATGTTCTTGTCTTTGCCTGGTGCGGCGCAGGGGACCGCGTGCCTCTGGCGCGGGTGATTGAGATGCGGCACTGGGAGCAACTGCGCGCAGTGCGGGAAAGGCGCGTGTACTGCGTGCCGGACCATCTCCTGAACACCCCTGCGTCGAACCTGCTTCAGGGGCTGGAGGCGCTCGCCGCCTGCATCCACCCGGAGATCTTCGATCCGGTCGCGGGAGTCCGCACACTGTAGAGCGGATCCCGCGGATCGGCTGATTTGTTCCGGCGAATCAAGCGGTGAACGTGCATTCGTCACATCCGATCGCCGCTTGCAGCGTCTAAGATAGTGTCACTGTGCAAGAAAATGCTCAATCTGAGAACTCCGGAGAAGTCGTCAAAGCTGTCCGGTTCGTAGTGGCCGCGATCATCCTGCGCGCCAACAAAGTTCTCATCTGCCAGCGCAGGCCCGATCAGGCGATGGCGCTGAAATGGGAGTTCCCGGGCGGCAAGATCGAACCGGGGGAAGGCGCCGAGCAGGCTCTGCATCGAGAGCTGAAAGAGGAGTTGGGAATCGATGCGAATATCGGCAGGCGCATTGTCCATACACGCCACGTTTACCGCAGCGGCGGCACCATCGACCTGCAGTTTTTCCTCGTGGACACCTTCCATGGCGAGCTCACCAACCTCATCTTCAACGACGTGCGCTGGTCTCCCCTGCGCGAGTTGACGCGCTACGACTTCCTCGCCGCAGACCGCACCCTGATCCGCGATCTGGCCGCCGGCAAGCTGCTCTGACGAATCCGCAGCAGAAAACCGGGCAGCCGCCGCTCAAAACTGGAAGTAGATGAAGTCCCTGTGTCCGAAGAATCCATAGAAGACGATGCTATAGAGGCAAGCGTTGTAGCAGAGCGCCCGGAATGCGGGAGAAGCCCATGCCTTCGGAGCCTTGGAT
>DASYYO010000066.1:0-1520 GCA_035933805.1 Acidobacteriaceae bacterium
TGTGATCAAAGGCCGCCTCCTTTTCTGGCATTTCACTCCGTCTCGACAACGCAGTTATGCCATAAAATCAGCGGCCTTTTGCCACTTTCTTCTGCCCAAACCGTTACTGCTCGCTTACTCCCTGTGAGAAATCGCGGCTAGGCCCTCCGTTTGCTTCGCGCACGGCGCATCTTGTGACCGACCGCCGCTCTCCGCCCTCCGCTGCTGACCGCAACTGAGCCCTTCGCGCGAGGTCGCCGGTACCGGCGCGCAACCGCTGGCCGTAGCGTCGCAGCCACGCGCCGCTCTGCGGTAGCTGGATCGTCTGGATACCGCGGATCAAGCATGGCGATCACCGACACCGCGCGGGCACGATAGAGCCGGGCCCACTGGCTCTGCATCAAAGATCGTTGCACGTCTCTCCAGTGGTCTGAATCATCGCCGCCAACGGCGGCCGGAACGGCAGAATCGCCCACGGCGGAGACTCTTCCGGCGTCATTGCCGCCCAGACCGGAGATTGGCCTTGTGCGCTCTCCGATGCCGGAATCGATCCTTGGCGCGACGCTTGTTCCCACGCCTGAACCAGAGACAACGCCTGCACCCACCCCGGAATTGATCAGCGTGAGAAACTCGCTGAATTCATCCAGGTTGACGCCCATCTGGTACACAAGTTGACTCAGCGCCATCTGCTGCGAGGCTGTCAGCTTGTCAAAGTCGCGGCAATACGCCTCGGCGTTGTAAACGGCCTGGATCACCGCAATGCGCAGCAGCCGTGCGCCCTCCTCTTCGGTGATCTGCGGCGCCAGTTTCCTCATCCTGGCGCGATATCTTCGGTAGCTTCCCGCCGCCCGAAAGCGCTGCCCAAACTCATCTAAAATCGTCTGTAATCGCTCCGGATCCAGTCCCGCGGCCTGCCACAGTTCGGCCGAAGACGGCTCCAGAAAAGGATGAGGATTGAGAGGGTCGCGCTGCAGGTGCTCTCGTTCCGGCAGGTCGAGGCTGAAGCCCGCGCCGATAAGGGGCCGATGGGTCTTGGGATCCGGATAGGCCAACAGCACCCATCCCTCGTGCTCGTTGTCTCGCAGGATGTCCATCAGGTCAGTCAGGGCAAACTTCACATCGGAATCCTTAAACTCGAGCAGAGGCTCAAACGTAGGCGCAACCTGCATTTCACCGGCTGCGGGAGTATCTGCCACTGGAGCCGACAACGGGGAAAACTGCATGGAATCCTGGAGCTCGACAGGCGCGATCGAAGCACCCTGTCCGGCCGCCCCGGCGGCTGCCGCCAAGACCAGGATCGCCATGCAAAATTGCTGCCCAACCATACTCATGCCTTCCGGAGACCTCCGCTTTTCATCCCTTGTCTAAACCACAAAATGCCCGAAATCCCGGTACTCGGCAATCCCTCAAACGTACAATGCATCTCGAAAGTAACTCATTCTCTCCGTCAATTGCCGCAACGCCGGGCGAGTTCAGTCACAGTGAATATCGTGTACTTCTGATCTGAGCCCCAAATTCATGGAGAGACTAAGAGATTTCAT
>DASYYO010000090.1:0-3004 GCA_035933805.1 Acidobacteriaceae bacterium
ACACAGTACGCTAACTTATGCAACTAGATACTAGTGGCTCTACCCTCTGCCTCGCAATGTTGTTCTCAGTACTCTCAGGAAGTGGAAGCTGACGTAAGCGAGCATAGGCCATGCAAAAACAAATGATCCGTGCGCGAGGCCCCAACTATTGAACACTGCCCAGTTCATTGCATCGAATAGTCGGGCGAGAAGCACCATCAGGAAGAATCCCAGCACAATAGCGCTCAGGCTGTTCAACACGCCGCTCTTCATCTTTGAGTTTCTTTTGAGCTCCGGTGTGATTCTAGCTCAGCTGCAAAGTGGTCATTGAGAAAACGCTGTCCGCCGCTAGGGAGTGATTCCAAAATCGAGGTTATCTCCGTCATACGTCCGGCATTTCTGCAAAACAGCTCCAGTGGCGCAGCCTACTTCCGCAAGAACCGCGCGTTATGTGGATTCAACGAACAGTCTTTGCGCCAGCTTCATGCTGCCAAAGATCATTAGGAAATCCAGTCCACCCATTGGCAAGAGGGCGCGACCGATCATGGAGATTCTTGGCCAATGAATAGAAATAATAAGGAGAAAGTGCGCCAGGGATAGAGCTGCTATCGTAATCCAGAACCAGACATGCCCTCTCGAACGCCAGAACATTCCAGCGTTGAGAACCACCATATACACAGCGATTGCCGCCGGGAAGCCCGGATTTGCTTGACCTATGAGGGCGAGCAAGATGTACAGCGGTATAGCAAATGCAAAGGCAATTAGTACCCACTTCTTCAACTCCTCAGGTGTAGCGATCGGCTCGGTCACAAAAACCATTAAATCACCTGTTTCGTCCACGACAGCGCGTGCTCTGAGCGTATTGTTCGCGATTGAGAAGTTTTCGGGAGACGATTGTGATGCGTAGTCGGTGCCAGGTCTCCATTGATGCGCTCTGTGGGGGTCATCGAGTGCATCACAAAATCACTATACTGATGCGTGGTGATTCGCGAGGATCGCCCGAACACCAATGGTCGAACGCCGCATCAAGCCGTACTCGCAGCAGGTTGCTGAAGAAGAGCGCCGCGCCTCACAGCGCAGGGCCTTTCGGCGCAACCAGGTCTTTGGGCTGCTGATGATCGCCGGGGCCATCGTGGTGTGGTGGCTCTTTCATACCAATCCGAAATGGATTTTCCCGAGCGGGTGGTGGAGACCATAGAGACAGGGAACAAGAGAACAAGGTGACAAGGGGACGAGGGAGTTCTGTGGGCGAGACGGAGCCGCTGCTGGTGTTGCTGCTGGGGCCGACGGGGAGCGGGAAGACGGCGCTCTCGCTGGCGCTGGCGGAGCGGTTTGATGGAGAGATTGTCAGCTGCGACTCGGTCGCGGTGTATCGCGGGATGGATCTGGGGACCGCGAAGCCTACAGCTGAGGAGCGCGGACGGGTCCCGCATTATCTGATTGATGTTGCCGATCCCAGCGAGGCCTTCACGGCGGGCGAATACAGCAGGCGCGGCCGCGAGGCTTTGCGCGAGATCGCCGGCCGCGGAAGACTCCCCATCTTCACGGGTGGGACCGGGCTTTATCTGCGGGCGCTGACGGATGGGCTTTTTGCCGGGCCGGCGCGGCAGGAGGAGTTGCGCGAGCGGTTGCGGCGGAGCGGCGATCGCCATGGAGGAGCGTGGCTGCATCGCATTCTGATGCGGATCGATCCGGCGTCGGGAGAGCGTATTCATGCCAACGATACGGCAAAGGTGATTCGTGCGATCGAGGTATGCCTGTCGGCGCGCAGGCCCATGTCGCACATGCTGGCGAGGGATCCGCTGACCGGATTCAGGCTGCTGCGCATCGGGCTCAATCCGCCTCGCGCGGCGCTGTACGAGCGGCTCAATGCCCGTTGCGCGGAGATGTTCCAGGCAGGGCTGGTGGAAGAGACGCGACAGCTATTGGCGCGATACGGGCGGGTGAAGGCGCTCGATTCTCTCGGATATCGGCAGGCGCTTGCCGTCCTGGCCGGGGCCTTGACCTTGGAGGATGCATGGAAGGCTGCGCAGCAGGGGCATCGGAACTATGCGAAGCGCCAGCTGACGTGGTTTCGCCGGGAGCCCGAGGTGCATTGGATCGAGGCGTTCGGAGATGATCCGCAGACGGTGATTCGCGCGGAGAACCTGGTGCGCTCGACGCTGGCGGAGAAATCGTGAGCGCAACTCCGGCGGGAACTGGCGCTCCGCTCAGAGCCCGAGGTGTGTGCGCAGCTGCATCATTGGCTTCTCGATGAGCCAGAACGACAATTCGGCGGCGATGAAGATCAATGCATATGTGAGGATTCCGAGAGAGACCGGGCTTTCGGTGAATAGTTGCTGCCAGAGATAGATGCTGTAGGAGATCGCGCCAATGTGCCGCACCGCGTGCAGATTAAGGACTCTTCCGGGGAGGGAGTGGGGAGTCCGGACGAGGTATTCAAGGACCGCCGCGATAGAGAGCGCGGTTAGAGTGTAGCCGAGCGCGGCGGACGCCACAGCGAAGAGAGTGCCGGCCAGCTTTGCATCTGCGTGGGGCAGGAACACCAGGGCGAGCGCAGCCAGGGCCGCGACGGACCATGCTGTGAGGAAGCGCTCGCACCATCTGCGCCAGTTGGGATGGACAGAGAGCAGCGCAAGCAGGCAGCCCGCCATCAGCATGTCGATCGAACTGCAATTCACGATCAGGCGATGGGGATCGCCCCATGCGACGAACAGAAGCGCTCTGAGGATCGGCATGGCTGCGAGAACGATGATGGCAAGGCGAATGGCCACGCCGCGCCGGATTGCGATGAGCAGCAGGACGGGCCAGAGGAGATAGAACTGCTCCTCGATGCTGAGCGACCAGGCGTGCTCCAGGAGCCAGCCCTGCGGGTGGGGGTGGTAGACGATCGAGTAAGTGGCTGCGGTGAGAAAAGTGGACGGGTCTTCGCGATGGAGACCAGTGACGGAGAGTAGCAGGACGACCGCGAGGTAGACGTAGAAGGCAGGGAAGATCCGCAGGGTTCGGCGCAGATAGAACCGGC
>DASYYO010000118.1:0-6684 GCA_035933805.1 Acidobacteriaceae bacterium
ACCGACCGGCATCACGCTGGCTCCGCTGCCCAACCTGAGCAGCGGTTCGATTCCGCTGCCGACCAGCGTCAGCACGACGACCATTCCCAATCCGTACCAACGCGGTTTTTTCAATTCCTACAATCTGACGGTCGAGCAGGAGATCGGGAGCAATTTCACATTCAACATCGGCTACGTTGGGACGTATGCGGTTCGCCCGGTGGTGAATTTGAATGCAAACGCCTCGGCGCCCGGCACGGGCAGCGCAGGCGGGCTCCTGAGCAAGAAGTATGGAGCGAACTACACCGGAACGATCAACGAACTGGCGCCGTTTAAGGACAGCCGGTACGATTCGTTGCAGACCACGGCGACCTACCGGTTTGCAGGCGGGTCGAATCTGAACGTTGTCTACACATGGTCCAAGGCCATGAGCTATGCAGACGACGAAGACCTCGGGGGCCTCTCCTTCCCTTATCCGGCGTTCTGGAGCAAGAATTATGCGCCCGCGGGTTTCGACCGGACCAACAACGTCGAAGTTTCCGGTGTGATGGCTCTGCCGTTTGGCAAGGATGAGCCGTGGCTGCACAACGGGATTGGCGGCAAGATCCTGGGTGGCTGGCTGGTGAACCCGGTGATGAGCGCGATGAGCGGCGTACCTTTCACCGTCGGCGCGGGCGGCAATCTGAACGCGAACGGTTCCGGACAAACGGCTGACCTGGTGGCCCCGTTCCACGTGACGCATGGCAGACCGCCCCGCACGGGCGTAACATGCGCGCTGGGAGATGCAAGCTGCGAATACTTCGCTCCCAATTCGTTTGCGGCTCCGCTGATCACCAGCGCCGCGAACGCGCGCTACGGAAACACCAATCGGGACGAGTTCCGCGGACCGGGCTACTTCAGCATGAACCTGAGCGTGGTTCGCGACTTCAAAATGCGGGAGTGGGCGACGCTGCAGGTAAGAGCCGATGCGTTCAGTCTGACCAATACGCCCCACTTCGGCAACCCGAACACAACCTGCCCGGCAAGCGCCACGACTCAGGGCCCTATCGGAGGTACCGGTCAGTTGTGCAATACGGGGACGAATAACAACTTCGGAGTCATTACCGGCGTTGCTCAACCGGGCGGCTTTTTCGGCCCGGACCCGGGGAACCGCGTCCTATGGTTCGGTGCAACCGTTAATTTCTAGGCGGCGGGATCTGCGAATGACGGGGCCTGTTCGCAGGCCCCGGAATCAGATGGCTCCAGATCGATGGCAAGGTAGGCCTGAGGTTCGCAAGTTCGCAAAAATGCCATCCTTCTTACGGTGATGAGGCGCTACAGTTCGCGTCAGTGTCAGGTCATCCGGAGCGAATTCCGGAGGACGATCGCTCTGTTCGTCTTGCTTGGGCTCGCTGCGGCGATTGCGGCGAATGCTGCCAAAGCCGAATCGGCGCCCAACGCGCAGGTCTGGGTGGGAAGCTGGGCAGCGTCGCAGCAGATTCCCGAGCCGAGGAACGCCTTATCTCCAGAGGACCTGCGCGATGCTACCGTGCGCCAGATCGTTCGGCTTTCCCTGGGGGGAACGACGCTGCGCATTCATCTCTCCAACGCCTTTGGCGCCGAGCCACTGGTCTTCACCGCTGTGCATATCGCGCGTCCACTGTCACTCACGTCGCCGGCGATTGATCCATCCTCCGACATGGTTTTGACCTTCTCGGGAAAGACAGAGGTCACTGTGCCGGCAGGGGCAGAATACATCTCCGATCCTGTCCGCTTTCCGGCGGCGCCACTCTCATCTGTGGCTATCAGCTTTCATCTCGACGCGCCGCCGGAGCAGGAGACTGGTCACCCTGGTTCAAGGGAGACTTCGTGGTACATCCATGGCGATCTCACGTCCTCCGCGACCCTGACGGGGGCAAGCCAGGTGGAGCACTGGTACCAGTTGTCGGGGGTGGATGTCCTGGCGCCCGAAGGTTCGGCGGCCATCGTGGCGCTGGGCGACTCCATTACCGACGGACATGCGACCACGACCAATGGCAACAACCGCTGGACCGATATTCTCGCGGAGCGGCTGCAGGCTTCTTCTGCGACCCACGGCGTCGCCGTGCTTAACCAGGGGATTGGCGGCAATCACCTGCTTACCGACGGCCTTGGCCCGAATGCCCTGGCGCGGTTCGATCGCGACGTGCTGGCGCAGGCAGGCGTTCGCTGGCTGATTGTTTTTGAAGGTGTAAACGACCTCGGCGGGCTGTCCCGCAAAGGCGCCGTGTCTTCTGCGGAACATCGCGCGCTGGTAGACCGCCTGCTCTCCGCTTATGAGCAAATGATTGTGCGTGCTCATGCTCACGGAATCCAGGTGATCGGAGCGACGATTACTCCGTTCGCGGGCTCCGGGTATTACCATCCAGACGCAAGCGGCGAAGCGGACCGGCAGGCGGTCAATGCGTGGATTCGCACGCCCGGCCACTTTGATCAGCAGATTGATTTTGACAAGATCGTGCGGGACCCGGAGCAGCCCGATCGCCTGCTGCCTGCTTATGACTGTGGCGATCATCTCCATCCAAATCCAGCCGGTTACAAGGCCATGGGGGATGGCATTCCGCTGAACCTCTTCTGAAAGAGCGGCCTCTTCCCGGTCCCCAGAGCCTGCAAGCCGGGGCAAGGCGGAAGATCGACGATTCCATTGAGCGCTCGCCTATCCCGCGGAATACCACAGGCCTTCTTTTCCTCTCCGCGAGCCGCGTAATCTCGACTCCAGCGATCGAATCGTTTTCCGCATCTCATGGCCGTGGAGCGGGGCCGATGCGGGGTTCATGCCGAGCCATTCACCGGGCGCTTTGCCGAATGAGAAGATAGAGATGGCGAAGAGTGCGAGATTCGCCTATTCGAGGTGTGCGAAAGCCGGCCCATGCTGAAAGTGATGTCCACCTACGTATTTTTGCGCCAGCGGCTGCATCCCGGGCTGCTGGAGATCTTGTGCCGCAGCGGGGCTCAAGGCATTGAAATCTTCGCCGCCAGGCAGCATTTCGATTACACCAGCCGTGTTCACGTGAGGGAGATCGCCGATTGGCTCCGGTCCAACACCCTGGAGTTCTCCTCCTTGCACGCGCCTCTGTTTTCCGACTCGGAGATGGGGCGGGGCGGCGCTCCTTCCGTCAATGTCGTGCACCCGGACAAGTCGCGGCGGATCGACGCCATGGACGAGGTCAAGCGCGCGCTGGAGGTTGCCGAACAAGCGCCTTTCAAGTTCCTGATCCTTCATCTGGGGGAGCGGGAAGACCGCTGGAACCAACGGACGCTGGAGCATGCCATGACGGCGATCGAGCACCTGAAGGCCTTCGCAAGGCCCCTGGGAGTGAAGCTGCTGCTGGAGAATATCCCGAACGAGGTCACGCGGCCGGAGAATCTGCTGGAGATTCTTTCGATCGGGCACTTCACCGACGTCGGTATCTCCCTCGACCTGGGGCATGCGCATGCCGGTGAGGGGGTTCACGCGACGCTGGAGCAATTGAAGGCGCTGGTCTGTGAGGTTGATATCCACGATAACCACGGCATGAAGGACGAGCACCTCTGGCCCGGGACGGGATCGATCGACTGGGCTGCCGCAATGACCGGGCTGCACGGCCTGCCGCAGCTTTGCCCGGCCGTGCTGGAGATCGCCTGCCAGCCCGAGGAGTCGCCGGAGGCCGTCGTCCAGCGGGCCGCGGAGACCTTCGCCAGACTTGAGCTGTGAGCGGAAGAGAGAGCGATGTTATGAGTGAAGAGAAAGCAGAAGGGAACCTGCAGCCGGCCGATGCCGGGGCAGCGCCGGTTACTACGATTGCGGCGCTCCACCGGCACGAGGGCGAGCGGATTACCCTGCGGGGATGGCTTTACAATTTGCGCGAGAGCGGCAAGCTGCTCTTTCCCATCTTTCGCGATGGAAGCGGCGCGGTCCAGGGCGTTGTGCCGAAGGCCGCCGTCTCCGCCGAGGTCTTCGAGCGCATCCGCGGCCTGACGCAGGAGTCCAGCGTGATCGTGACCGGCAAGGTGCGGGCGGACAAGCGCGCGCCGGGCGGCTACGAGCTGGATGTCGAGGGTCTCGAGGTGGTCCAGAGGGTTGCCGAGGACGAGCCCTACCCCATCACGCTCAAGGAGCACGGCGTCGACTTCCTGATGGAACATCGCCATCTGTGGATCCGGACGCCGCGGCAGGCATCGATTCTGCGCATCCGGGCGGAGATCATCAAGGCCGCACGAGATTATCTGGACGAGAACGGCTTTGTTCTGACTGACCCTCCAGTGCTGACCCCTGCGGCCTGCGAGGGCACCAGCACGCTTTTCCCTGTGGACTATTTCGGCGACCCGGCCTTCCTGACGCAGAGCGGCCAGCTTTACATCGAGAGCACGGCGATGGCGCTGGGCAAGGTCTACTCTTTTGGACCCACCTTCCGCGCTGAGAAGTCAAAGACGCGGCGGCACCTTACGGAGTTCTGGATGGTGGAGCCGGAGATGGCGTATGCCGGCCTCGACGATCTGATGGTTCTGGCGGAGCAGTTCCTCAGCTTTGTGGTGCAGCGCGTGCTGACGCGGCGCACGCTGGATTTGAAGGTGCTGGCGCGCGACACTGCGAAACTGGAGGCTGTGCAGGCGCCGTTTCCCCGGATCACCTATGACGAGGCGGCGGGAATGCTCGGGGAAGCCCACGCCAAGGGTCTGCTCGAAAATAAGTTCATCTACGGCGACGACTTCGGCTCCCCGGATGAGACCTATCTCTCCTCGCAGTTCGACCGGCCGGTGATGGTGCATCGCTACCCGGCTGCGGTCAAGGCGTTCTATATGGAGCCGGATCCTCAGAACCCCAGCCTGGCGCTCTGCGTCGATGTGCTGGCGCCGGAGGGATATGGCGAGGTGATCGGCGGCTCGCAGCGCGTCTCTTCGTACGAGCTTTTGAAGAACAGAATTCAGGAGCACAATCTGCCGCTCGATGCCTTTGGCTGGTATCTGGATCTGCGCCGCTACGGATCCGTTCCGCATGCGGGCTTCGGCATGGGAATCGAGCGGGTGGTGGCCTGGATCTGCGGGCTGGAGCACGTGCGCGAGACGATTCCCTTTGCCCGCACGCTGAACCGGATGTACCCCTGAGCCGGTTCTCCCTGAGCCGGGGCGCTCCCCCGGCAGAGACAAAACGATATGCCGAAAGACCCCAGACCGGCCTTCCCCATGCAATCTCGCGGACATGCGCCGCTGCGAATCGGGGTGCAGAGTCTTCCGCCGCGCCGGATCCGCATCCTCGGAGTTCCGCTGGATCTTGGCCAGTCGCGGAGGGGTGTCGACATGGGCCCTTCGGCGGTGCGGGTCGCGGGACTGGAAGCGAGGCTTGAAGCGCTGGGTCATGTGGTGGCGGACGGAGGCAATCTTCCGGTCGAGGTCGCCGAGACGAAGCAGGTAGGCGAGGAGAGCGCGAAGTACGTCCGCGAGATCACGGAGACCTGCGAAAAGACGGCGGAGATGGTCCTCAAGACTCTGCAAGAGGGTGTGACGCCGGTCATTCTGGGCGGGGATCATTCGGTCGCGGTGGGATCAGTCTCGGGGGTGGCGGAGTTTTATCGCCGGCAGGGGCAGAAGATCGGCCTGCTGTGGCTGGACGCGCACGCCGATATCAATACACCGGAGACCTCGCCCAGCGGGAATGTCCATGGCATGCCGCTGGCTGCGCTGCTGGGCCTCGGTCCTGCGCCCCTCTCGGAGATCTTCGGCTGGATGCCGAAGGTTGCGCCGGAGAACACGGTGCTGATCGGGGTGCGCGACATCGACGCTACGGAAAAGGAAAATATCCGCCGCGCGGGAATCACCGAGGTCTACACGATGCGCGACATTGACGAGCGAGGCATGCGCGCGATCATGGAAGAGGCGCTGCGCGCCGCCGGACGAGGCACCGCAGGCTATCATGTCTCGCTCGACATGGATTGGATCGATCCGGAAGACGCGCCGGGCGTGGGCACACCGGTGCGCGGCGGGGCTACCTATCGCGAGGCCCATCTGGCGATGGAGATTCTGGCCGATCATGGGCGCATGTTGAGCTTCGAGACAGTCGAGGTCAACCCGGTGATCGACGAGCACAACCGCACGGCCGACCTGGCCGTGGAACTGATCTGCTCCGCCTTTGGAAAGAAGATTCTGTAAGACGCCGGCGGGCACAAGGCATGGCGGACCGCACCAGAAGCGATACCCCCGTCTGAGGATCGCGCACCATAGAATCGAAGCGAGATGAAGAAGAAATTGCGTGTGGGCGTGCTCTTTGGCGGCCGCAGCGGCGAGCATGAGGTCTCGCTGCTCTCCGCCGCCTCGGTTCTGAAGGCGATCGATCCTGCCAGGTACGAAGTCGTGCCGATTGGGATTACAAAGGAAGGCCGATGGGTCTCCTCCGGGGATGCGGAACGGCTGCTGAATGGCGACATGGCGCAAGGACGCAGCCTGCGCGCCGGAGATCCGCAGGCCACCGCTCCGGCGGCGCTGCTGGCCAAAGGCGAAGGGGTCATCGTTCCGCCGGTGCCCAGCTCCGGGAGCAGCGGCACACTGGTGCCGTTTGAAAGGGAGGCCGCAGCCGCGCAGGCCGACGCCGAGATCCTGAAGCTGGACGTTGTCTTTCCGGTGCTTCACGGAACCTTCGGCGAAGATGGAACCATTCAGGGGCTCTTCGAGCTGGCGGGGCTGGCCTATGTTGGCTCCGGCGTGGTTGGCTCG
>DASYYO010000175.1:0-6292 GCA_035933805.1 Acidobacteriaceae bacterium
AGCTGCTCTTGAGGGTCTGGCGCGAGTACGCGATCACATCCAGGGGCCTGTCTATGCCGTACTGGGCAATCACGACACGATCAGGATGCTGCCTGCGATTGAAGCGATGGGCATTCGGATGCTCCTCAACGAATCCGAGACGTTCGTGCGGGGCGGTGAACGGATTCATCTGGCCGGCATTGATGACGCCCACTACTACCGTGCCGACAATATTCACAAGGCGGCAGCTGCCATCCTGCATGACGAAGTCTCGATTCTGCTCTCCCATACGCCGGAGATTTACAAACAAGCGGCTCACGCCGGCTTTCGGTTGATGCTCAGCGGGCATACGCACGGCGGCCAAATCTGCCTGCCGGGCTCGGTTCCGATTACGCTGGATTCTGTTTTGCCGAGACGCATGGGAGCCGGAGCCTGGAAATACGGCGCAATGGCTGGATATACCTCGGTCGGGGTCGGGGCGTCCATCGTTCCTGTCCGCTTCAACTGCCCTCCGGAGATTACGATTCATCACTTGCGGAGCGGCAAGCCGCCGGTAGTTTTTTAATAGGGGCGCTCGCGAAGATGAAGCCGGTAGAAGACAAGAGACAAGAGCACCTCGCCCAGAAAGAACGCAATGACCGTGAGCGCAACGTCCAATGCCGTCAGCGAAAGCGTATGACGGCAGGCCAGGAGCGGGAATAGGGATTCGGGAATCTGGTCGAGGCCGGTTGCCCTGCTGCCGGCGACCAGATGCATGCGGCGCTTGCAGAAGCTAGAGAAAAGATCGCCGGCCATGGCCACGCTGCCAATGAGCATACCGATCTTCCACGCGAGTCCGACGGCTGGCGCAACGGCTGTGGTTACCAGGACAGAGGCAACAATCCCGCGCAGGGTCTTCGAGGAGCCAAAAAGGGGACGGTGGTCGCTGAATTGCAGGCCGCCATCAAGGGGGTATGCGAAGCGTTTACCAAGGAATTTATTGAGGAGGACAGGCGCGCCATTCGCCAGTCCCACCAAAGCCAGCAGTCGCAAGACCAGCCCGAGGTGCATAGCTCTCTCGATCGCCCCGCCGGTCTGAAGGGCGGAGTGTTTTGATTTCCGATTCGGCTGCGATCTTCCGATTTTGCCTGACCGCGCACAGATACACAAACAGGCATCGTGCCCGGCCATGCTTTCGCTTTGGGCGATGGCGGACAGGCGGAACGAAACCGGGGCCTTCTAAAGAAGCTTGGGATGGATCGAGAATGTTTCGGGCGTGGGGAGCCGCGCTCGATCGTCGACGTCTCGCTGGAAGCGAATGACGCGAGAATGCGAAAAGAGAAATCCAAATCCTGTTGGCCCGCCGCGATCAGGCTTTGGTGTGGTGTTCCACCGGCCGAGAGCCCTGCTTCGCCAGGATCCTGACGCTGCTGGCCTGCGGTCCCTTGTCCCCTGACTCTTCGGCGAAACTAACGGCTGTTCCCAACTGGAGACGATCGAAGGACTGTCCCAGGACGCTCTCCTTATGGAAATAGATCTCGCGGCCCTCCGGAGTGAGAAGAAAGCCATATCCCTTATCCCCGAAGAGCTGAGCGACCTTCGCCTGGAAGCGCGGTTCGCGGTGTTTTACATCGCCTCGCTGCCGGCGGGCATAATCCTGCAGGCGCCGTCCTGCGGCCGCGAATGCGTCGGTGATTGCCTGGCGGAGGTGCTTATGCGGGTCTCGTACATCAAGATGCTTCTTGATTGCCGCTTCGCCTGCCTCTCTCGCGCGGGTCTTTACGGGGGGCTCATGCTTGATCACGAGTTCGCCGCCAGGCAACGTGAGATCGATGCGCACATGGTACTGATTGCCTTCCCTGTGGTGATGGGGGCTTTCGATGGCAACGCGGCAGCTCATGATCCGCTCGTAGAAGGTTGTAAGCTTCGCGGCCTCTGATCGAATCCACTGCTCGGCAGACGGAAAGGCCTCGACGTCGCGAAAGGTAACTTGCAGCGGGAACTTTGTCGCATTCTCTGTAACATTCATCGTCTTCTTCCCCTTTTAAGCGTCTCCAGAGGAACTGCGGGCGTATCTTCCTCACGAGTTCTCTCGCGACACACCGGCCGACACTGCGCTGAGAAACATAGCTCCACGATAGATCCGAACGCGCATCACGGCTGTGAGGGGTATCACAGAGTCCGGTTCAGCCACGCGGCGCCGGCGACGGCTCGACGAGACGCTGCCTGAGCCGATCACAAAAGTCTTCCAGGCGAGAGCTGTATTGAACCGGAAAGGGAGAGGTTGTGGGTTCCAATGCCAACAGGTGAGCGGGCAGGCGGTTGCGGCCGGCAAGGAACCGTGCTCGAGCGGCCTGGACCGCGGCAGGCGGATCCCCTCCGGCGGCCGCAAGACGCCGGCCTTCGCGCATGACGTGGACGAGGAGGGGTTCGGCGGCAGGAAAAGACTCCTCTTCGAGGGCAATTACATCACCCGACCAGATGCCATCCTGATTGCTGGACCGAAACACCTGCTTGCGCCCCGGATAGGTCTTTTTCCCTTCGCTGAACTTGGCGGTGCTGCGGATCTTATTCTCAAACTGGACCTCGACGAGTTTATAGATAACACCTACGAATGGTGAATCGGCGGAGGTGGAGAGCGCCGTGCCGACTCCGAACGAGTCGGCAGGGCAGCCTTGGCTCAGCAGGGCTTCAATACGCTCCTCTGTGAGGTCGCCCGAGGCAAAAATACGTACATCGCTCCAGCCGGCTTCATCGAGTTCCTGGCGCGCCCAGAGGCTGTCCGCCAGAATGTCTCCGCTGTCCAGGCGAATGCCGCGAGGTTTCTGTCCAAGCGCGATCAGGTTTTCGACGGCGGCGTGGACGTCGTAAGTGTCCACGAGGATCGTTGAGTCTTCAGGAAAGACATCCAGGAAGCTGCTGAACGCGTCCGTCTCCTTGTCGTGCGCCATGATCCAGGAGTGCGCCTGGGTTCCGTAGACGGGGAGGCCAAAGCGATAACCCGCATAGGCATTCGACGTTCCTTCGCATCCGCCGATGAAGGCGGCGCGAGCGGCAAGAAGCCCTGCCTCGATTCCGTGAGCGCGCCGGGAGCCGAATTCGATGACCGGCCGCCCAGAGGCGGCGGTCACGACCCTTGCAGCTTTGCTGGCGATCAGCGTCTGCAGATGTATCGTAGCGAGAAGACTGGTCTCCATCAATTGCGCTTCGGCGATCGGAGCGGTCACCCGGAGGAGCGGCTCACCGGGGAAGAAAATCGTTCCCTCCGGCAACGCCCAGATATCTCCGGTGAAATGAAAGGCTCGCAGGTAATCAAAGAACTCAGAATGCACGTGATGAAACAGAGGAAGCGCCTGTAGATAAACTATCTCCGCTTCGGGAAAGCGTACGTTTTCGAGGAAGTCAAGGGCCTGGTCGAGTCCGGCGGCAACCAGATAGCTTCGGCGCGGTGGAAGATGACGGACGAAGAGCTCAAAGGTGGCGCGGGCGTCAAAGCGCTTTTGAACATAGCCGGCGGCCATCGTCAGCTCGTAAAGATCGGTCTGAAGGCCGGAACAGGAGGCGAGTTGAAGACTGCGCAGCGCGTCCATGGGTTCCTTGAATCCGGCTCAAGCCGGAGCGCCCTAGTTCATCCGATCCAGAAGGGCCAGCAGATATCTCAAGATTGCGATGCACCAGATGACGCAAATCGAAAAAGCCACAGTGTCGATGGTCATCTGGACGTACGGACGTCTAGTTGCTTTTGGCGGACATTTGGCTTGCCTCGCGTCGGGACAGTCAGGATCCAGGTAGCGGATCGCCTCCGATATCTCCTGGTCTGAGATTCTCCCTGTCAGGTTCATAGCATTCACCTACTCGGACATGCCGCCAGCTTAGGCATTCCGTATCGAGCGGGCTGTGATTCGCATCACACAAGCTCCTGGCAGGGGGCAGCAGCAATTCATGCGCTGCGCATGGCGATGGATGGGAGAGCGTTTGGCGGAGGTGCTGTGATTGCTGTCACCGATCCGGAGGAGCGCGGATCTTAAGATGTGCTCGCGGCTTCCAGGGCATGCAGGGCCTGAGAGATTGGAAATGGATAACGCCGGAAATCAGCGATGGATCCGAGTCGTCACCAATGCCCTGCTGATCCTCGCGTCCGTCTATCTGATTAGTACGATCTTTCCAAGCGCTGAACGGAATGAGATTGCGTACAGCGAGTTTTTGACGGATGTGCGCGCAGATCGCTTCCAGCAGGTCGAGATCACCGATCGAGAACTGGTCGGGGTCTTAAAGGAGAACAAAGCCACGCCCGGGAAAGCGGTTCGACCATCCGTCGTAAAGGCCGCCCGCTTACCCGGGATGGATGAGGCGAATCTGCTGAAAGAGCTGGAAGCCCACGGCGTCGCCTTTTCCGGAAAGCCGTCAAGCAGCCTTGGCTGGCTCAGTTTTCTCGCGCTGTGGGTATTGCCTTTTGTCGTTCTTGCCGTCATGTTCCGGCTTACGGGACGAAGGATTGGCCGCGGAGCGCTGACGTTCGGCAGGAGTCGCGCTAAGATCTACGATCAATCCACGAAAACCAACGTGACCTTCGCCGATGTGGCAGGCGTTGATGAGGCCAAGGCCGAACTCGTGGAAGTGGTCGACTTTCTCAAGCATCCCAGGAAATATCAGGCGTTGGGAGGACGCATTCCCAAGGGAGTGTTGCTTGTGGGGCCGCCAGGCTCGGGAAAGACGTTGCTCGCGCGGGCTGTGGCCGGAGAGGCTGGAGTCTCGTTCTTTTCCATCTCCGGATCGGAGTTCGTCGAAATGTTTGTCGGCGTAGGGGCGGCGCGTGTACGAGATCTTTTTGAGCAGGCCAAGAGCAAGGCGCCCTGCATCATTTTTATCGATGAACTGGATGCCATTGGCAAGGTGCGTTCGGCTCAGGGAGTGCAGATGAGCAATGATGAGCGGGAGCAGACACTCAATCAGTTGCTGGTGGAGATGGATGGCTTTGACACCTCACAAGGGGTCATCATGATCTCCGCGACCAACACCCCCGAGGTGTTAGACCCGGCATTGCTCCGTGGGGGCCGGTTCGACCGCCAGGTGATTCTCGACCGCCCGGACGTGGAAGGAAGGCTGGCGATTCTGGAGGTACATGCGAAGAAGATCAAGATTGGCAGAGGCGCGGATTTGAGAGCCATCGCAACGCGAACTCCGGGCATGGTCGGATCCGACCTCGCGACCATCATGAACGAGGCAGCCCTGTTGGCGGCGCGGCACGGGAAAGATGAGGTTGGTATGCCGGACTTCGATGAGGCCATTGACCGCGTGATGCTGGGCATGGAAAAGAAGAAGCAAGTCATGAGCTCGGAGGAGAAGAAAAGAGTGGCATACCACGAGAGCGGGCACACCCTGGTAGCGCTCTCCGTCGAACATGCGGATCCCGTGCAGCGGGTCTCCATTATTCCGCGGACGATTGGCGCTGTGGGCTACACGCTGCAGCTCCCTTTGCACGATCGCTATCTGATGACACAGCCCGAACTGGAGGATCAGATTGCCGTCATGCTGGGCGGCCGCGCAGCAGAGGAGCTGATTTACGAAGGTGTGATCTCATCGGGAGCCGCAAATGACCTGGAGCGCGCTTCCGAACTGGTGCGGCGCATCGTCACTCGATTCGGGATGAGCCGTGAACTTGGCCCGCTGACCTGGGGTGAGCCGGTGCCGTCGCGATTCCTGCGCACTCCCTTTGAAGCGGAACAGCGCAACTACAGCGAGCATACGGCATGGTTGATTGACGAAGAGGAGCGGCGGATCGTCGGCGAGATCTATGCTCGCGTAAAGGCAATCTTGACTCGCAAACGCGACCAACTGCAAAAAGTGGCCGCCGAGCTGGTCCTGAAGGAGACCCTGAGCCGCGAAGAACTGAACAGGCTGCTGGCGCAGGAGCCCGCCGGGCTTACTCCCTCATCAGCTATGCCTCTCCGTGGAGAGCCGAGTTGAACAGATACGGGAGACTCGCTGCACAAGGAGATGCAGAGCTATGGACATTCGGTCTCCAATCCTCAGGTTCGGCTTACGGCCGGGGCGTTCGTATGAGGAGCCCGCCGAGGCAACTCGAGGAGTGCGAAGCTCGTTGGGATCAACAGGAGATAGCAGGCCGCAGAGATCAGCATCGTTGCGTTGATGCCCAGCGACATGCTGAGCATCACAGCCAAGACAGACGCGAGTACCCCGGTGGCGCCATTGATTCCCCAGAACCACGGCGTCGGTTGACTGTCTACGGCCTCGACCAGCCGCATTCCTGTTGGGAAGGCAAAGCCGAAGAGAAATCCCAGGGGCATGATCGCCACAAGCGCAATACCAATCC
>DASYYO010000179.1:0-12961 GCA_035933805.1 Acidobacteriaceae bacterium
CCTGCAAAGGAGAGCTGAGTATCGAGGATAGGGTCTCGCGAGAAGGCCGCGCCATGGCGCAGGTCAGGTCTCCAAACTTCGGTAACCGGAATCGACACAAATCTTCTCGACCGCCCTGTTCAAGGCTCTGGAAGGAGTTCCTCTATTTCTCGCTTTGCGGCCGGGACTGGCGCTTACGCGTTCGAGGTTGCCGCTGCCGGCGTAATCCGCGACCCCTTGAAGCCATAGAACGCTATATAGAGGTAGCAGAGGGCGGGCAGAACAAACGCGTGGTGGATGCCGATGTTGTCCGCAAGCTTGCCTTCGGCGACCGGCACGATGGCGCCCCCAACAATCGCCATGACCATGAGCCCCGAGCCCTTTCCGGTCAGCGGACCGAGCCCCTGAATGCCCAGGGTAAAGATGCTGGGAAACATCACCGAGTTGAAGAGTCCTACGAGAATAATCGTCCACATCGCCAGATATCCGCTGCTCAACATCGAGGTTGACACCAGCAGGAAGGCTACGACTGCAACCATGCCGAGCACCCTCCCCGTAGGAGCCTTCTGCAGAACGCCGGCTCCAATAAAACGGCCGATCATGGCGCCGAACCAATAAAAGGAGACGAAGCTGGCCGCGACCCTGATATTCATATTCGCGATATAAGGCTGGCTGAAGTAATTTGCGAGAAAGCTGCCGATGGAAACCTCAGCTCCTACATACAAGAAGATGCCCAGCGCTCCCAGAACGAGCTGAGGATGTTTCCACAGGTGGCGCCCGGCGCGGTCCTGGTCCCCCATCGGACGAAATTCGCGAGTGGCCTGAATCTTTGGCAGATTGAACATCGCGATGGCAAGCGCCAGCGCGATCAAGGCAATCGCAATCCCGACATAAGGAAGCTTGACCGACGAAGCCTCTTGCTGCCGGTAGGCCAGCAAAGCAGGTCCGGAGAGCTTTTTCAGCTCGGCAATCGAGAGGGGCGCAGCCGCGAGGATCATCAGGCTGCCCAGATAAGGAGCGATCGTCGTGCCCAGAGAATTGAATGCCTGAGTGAGGTTCAGACGGCTGGATGCGGTCCTCGCCGGCCCCAGAACCGTGACGTAGGGGTTGGCCGCCACCTGCAGCGCGGTCACGCCGGCCGCCAGAACGATGAGAGCCGCAAGAAACAACGGGAACGATGGCGCGTCGGCGGCGGGAACAAAGAGCAGCGCTCCTGCCGCCATCGTCGCCAGTCCGGCAACCATCGTCCTCTTATAGCCGATCCATTCGATGAGCTTGCCCGACGGCACGGCAAAGACGAAGTAGGACCCGAAGAACGCGGAGTTGACCAGCATCACCTGCGTGTAGCTCAAATCGAAGATTGATTTGAGATGCGGGATGAGAATATCGTTCAGCGCGGTGAGGAATCCCCACATAAAGAACAGGGTTGTGACCATCGCCATGGCCCGGGGATTGCTGGCATTCGACTCTTGGTGGACAGTGGTCTGGCTGATGACGGGGTTGGCCATAGGCTTTGGATTCCATCGCTCTGCGGGTTCTAGATTTCGTCTTCGTTTCCCTTGGTAGGGTCCGGCGCGCCGCGCGGATACGCTCTCTCACCCGAGAGCGTGGCTCGCGATCTGCTTTCCAGATTCAGACGGTACCATACGGGATGGCTTACTGGCTCCGCCTCCCCGGGAAGCCGTTTGCCCTTGGGCCTCCATCTTGCTAGGCTTGCTTGCTGATTCCAACTTCGACTTTGGAGAACCTGAAATTCATGACAGTACGCGGGCGAGTGCAAACAGCTTTCTGGTTGATCGTTTTTCTTGTGCTTCCCTGCACTCTGAAATCGCAGAATCGCCAATCGCCGGAGCAACCGCCCTTGTCGCAGGAGTCCCAGGCTACGCTCGCCCGGCTCGCCACATTCTCCACGCTCCCGGCGGTCACCTGGCGCTATCATCTTGGCGATCTGCCGCATGGCGAAGATCCGGCGCTCAATGACGACGACTGGCAGCCGGTCGCGAATCCTTCGACTTTGCCCGCGGACGCGATGTGGTTTCGCGCCTCGATCGAGGTTCCCAAAGCTCTCAATGGCTACGATCTGACGGGCGCAGAGATCTCGTTTCTTTTCCGCGTGAACGCCAACGGACCGGTTCCGCAGATTATCTACTTGAATGGCCGGCGCGTCGCCCTCGGAACCGATCTCGAACCGATTACCCTCTTCGATCACGCCCATCCTGGAGAGAAAGTACTGGTCGCCGTCAAGCTGCTGCATACCGAAGATCAGAAGCGCTTTCGCGGCTCGGAGGAGCCGATCGAGTTCCCCGCAAACCGCCCGAACCCCGCGGATCTGCGGGCCGAGGCGCTTTCGGCAGGGTTTCTGCTGCCCGCGGTGCAAAGCGACCCGGCCGCATCCATCCAAAAGCTCGAATCCGCGATTCACACCGTCAACCTGCAAGCGCTCGACTCCGGCAACCAGGCGGCCTTTGACGATTCTCTGCGTCAGGCCCATTCGCAGCTCATGGAACTCAGGCCGGTTCTGCAGCAAGCCAACATCCACTTGACGGGAAATGCGCACATCGATGCTGCGTGGCTCTGGCCGTGGACCGAAACTGTCGAAGTCGTGCGTCAGACCTTTGGCACGGCGCTGCAGTTGATGAATGAATACCCCAAATACACCTACTCCGCCTCGGCGGCCGCCTACTACGACTGGATTGAACAGAAGTACCCTTCGGAATTCGACCAGATCCGCCAGCGGGTGAAGGAGGGCCGGTGGGAGCCGGTAGGCGGCATGTGGGTCGAGCCGGACCTGAACATGCCGGATGGCGAATCTCAGGTTCGCCAACTGCTGATTGGCAAGCGCTACTTCCAGCAGAGATTCGGCAGCGATGTGCGCATTGGCTGGAATCCCGACTCCTTCGGGTACAACTGGCAGCTCCCGCAGATCTACAAACGTTCCGGCGTCGACTACTTTGTCACCCAGAAGATGGCCTGGAACGACACCAACCAACTGCCGCTGAAGCTGTTCTGGTGGCAGGCTCCGGACGGCAGCCGCGTCCTGACATATTTTCCTCACGATTATGTGAATCCGATTGAGCCGATCAAGATGGCCTCCGACTTTGCCCGCTCCGCCGTTCTCAATCCCGGCGCCCGGGAGATGATGCACCTCTACGGCATCGGCGATCACGGCGGCGGACCAACCCGGGCGATGCTCGACGCAGGCGATCGCTGGATCAGTCCGGAAAAGGCGTATGCCAATCTGAACTTCGGCGTTGCCGCAGGCTTTTTCTCGGACATTGAAAATAAGCTGGACACCGCCCACTCCCCTGTCTGGAACTATGAGACGCTGGCCGCCGGCAACACCAACCTGCCGCAACCGCTCGCGGGCGAGATGAGCCTTCCGGTCTGGAATGACGAACTCTACTTCGAATATCACCACGGAGTCTTCACCTCCCAGGCACAGCACAAACGCAGCATGCGAAGGGCTGAAGAGCAGATGCTCGACGCGGAAAAATGGTCTTCGATTGCATGGCTTTCAGGCACACCTTATCCGGGGAACGATCTGAACGAAGCCTGGAAGAAGGTCCTCTTCAACCAGTTTCACGATCTGGCTGCCGGTTCGGGAATTCGCCCTATTTATCAAGATGCGCAGAAGGACTACCAGATGGTCCGCTTCACCGCAAACTCTGCGGCCAGCCGGGCCTTCGATGCGATCGCCAGCTATATCGACACGCAGGGACCGGAGAAAGAGATTCCCATCCTCGTCTTCAATCCTCTCGCCTGGCCGCGCACGGACCTGGTCAACTTCACGGTGCAGATGCCCGCCGAGACCGCGAACATCGAGATCGTCGATCATAATGGCAAGATTCTCGATTCGCAGGCTTCGCCTGCAAATCCCGCTACTCACACCTTCCACGTTCAGGTGTTGATCCCGGAAATTCCTTCGCTCGGCTATGAAGTAGTGTATGCGCGGCCCGCGGCTGGACAGCGAAGCGCTCCGACGGAGCTCAAAACCTCTTCCAGCGGCATGTCGCTCGAAAATCAGTTCCTCCGGGTCACGGTCGATCCCCAGACCGGCTGCATCACCAGCCTGGTAAACAAGCAAACCAATTTCAACGCCATCGCCGGCGGAGGCTGCGGCAATCTGCTCGAGGCATTCAAGGACACGCCCAAACAATACGATGCCTGGAACATCGATGCGGATTTTGACAAAGTGGTCACGGACCTGAAGTCGGCCGACTCCGTTCAGCTCGTCGAACACAATTCGCTGCGCGGCGTGATTCGCGTAACGCGCCACTGGCAAAACTCGAAGTTCGTTCAGGACATTACCCTTTACAACGGGCTGCCGCGTGTCGACGTGGTCAACGACATTGACTGGCATGAGCGCCACATCCTGCTCAAAGCGGCCTTCCCTCTGGCGGCGTCGGGCCCGCGCGCAACCTTCGAGATTCCCTACGGCTCCATCGAGCGTCCTACCACCCGCAACAACAGCGTGGAAGCCGCCAAGTTCGAGGTGCCCGCGCTCCGCTGGGCGGACCTGGGCGATCAGAGAAACGGCTTCAGCCTGATCAACGAGTCGAAGTACGGATACGATGCAAAGGGAAACCTCCTGCGCCTTTCCCTTCTGCGGTCGCCCACCTGGCCCGATCCAGAGGCCGACCAGGGCCATCACCATTTCGCCTACGCGCTCTACCCGCATGCGGGCGACTGGAAGCAGGCCCTGACCGTACGGCAGGGATATGACTTCAACTATCACCTCACAGCCATGCAGATTCCGCGTCATTCAGGGTCTCTTCCGGTCCAGCTCTCCTTCCTCAAAGCCGGAGCGGAGAACGTCGTGGTGACGGCGATGAAGAAGACGGAGGATGGAGACGGCTTGCTGGTGCGCTTTTACGAATGGGCAGGAAAGCCGGCAAATGTCACGCTGAATCTACCCAAGGGCATCGTCTCGGCGACTCTCGCCAACCTGATGGAAAAGCCTGAGGGCGCACCTCTCCAAGTATCCGGGGGACAGGAAGTAACAGTACCGGTCACGCCTTATGAGATTCAGACGGTGATCGTTCACTACCCGGCCCCCAGCCAGAACTTTCTGGCCAGCACCGCTCAAAAATAGTCAAGACGAAGGAATATGGACTCTGCGCGCCTGGAGGGTCTTCTCCCTTCAGGCGGCTACCGTGAAGCCGGGCGCGTTGCTGCCCGGTTGGGCCGGACCTTCGGTTACCCTTCTCCGGTACTAAAAGGTTCCTGACGGAAGACGGTGCTCCTCTAGAATCAGCCTGAGCTTGAAATCGGCCCCAATATGACTTTCGTGACGGGATTGCCAGAGGAGGCAGCGTTTGAAAGGCGCACGTTCGCTGAGACCGAGGTTCTGGAAGCCGAATTCCTGGAGACCGAATTCTTGGAAATCGAGCTTCCGGAGATCGCATTTTTGGATTCTTGATTTCTTCTCCACTCGCCAGAATTCGCTGCTCGCCGCTGCGTTGCTCCTCTGGCTATGCGCGGCGCCGCTGGCGGCACAGTCCCTGCCCGGCCTCTCGGCCCCTCCGGCGACCCGGCAAATCAACGAACCGGTCCAGGAAGACAATTTAACGGCGGTTCCGAGCAATCTGCGGGCCCTGGCTTCGAACGAGTTGGACCAGGGAAGAGTGCCCGACAGCCTGCCTCAACATCACATCCTGATGTTGCTCCGGCGCAGCGAGGAACGCGAGAGGGCGCTCGCCCGGTTCATCGATGCCCAGTACGATCCGCGATCTCCGCTCTTCCATAAGTGGCTGACTCCATCTGAGTACGGCGAGTTCTTCGGACCCTCGCCGGAGGACATCGAAACCGTGGAGCAATGGCTCGAAGGACACGGGTTCACGATCAACCGCGTCTCCGAAGGCCGTACCTTCATCGACTTCGATGGAACCGCCGGTCAGATCGCCTCAGCCTTTCATACTGAAATCCATCGCTACCGCCGCGATGGCGAAGATCACTTTTCCAACACCCAGGATCCTCAGATCCCTGCAGCGCTTGTTCCTCTGGTATCGGGATTTCGCGCACTCAACAACTTTCACCCCAAGCCGCAGATGCACACGCCCCAGGTCGTCCACTTCGACCGGAGTTCGGGGAAATGGTCTCATCTGACTCAGGGAAATCTGACCTCCGGCTCCGGCGGGGATGCCAGCTATCTCGTCACTCCGCAGGACTTTGCTCAGATCTACGGGCTGAAGCAGGTCTGGCAGCAAGAGGTTGCGGCGCCGGGCGGCCGGCAAAAGCTCGTCGGCACGGGACAGACCATCGGAATCGTTGGCGATTCGGACCTGAACAGCCAGGATATCCAGAGCTTCCGCGATCAGTTCGGCATTACGGCTCTCGGACCGAATGGTTCGGTCGTCGTCAACCACCCTCCGACACCAGTTTGCACCGCACCTCCGGTCAGCGGACCAGGATCGAATGACCCGGAAGGCTATCTGGATGTCGAGTGGTCAGGCGCGACGGCGCCCGATGCAACGATCGACTTTGTCGTCTGCGGCAACGAAGGGGTGACCTCAGGAGCGGATCTTGCCGCCGCATATATTATTCAGGACCCGGTCCAGTCCCAGTCGGTGGGTGTGCTCAGTACGAGCTTCGGCTACTGCGAAAAGACTCCCATCAGTGAGACTGCCCAGTTTTATGTCGACCTCTGGAGGCAAGCGGCGGTCGAAGGGATCACCGTAGTGGTCGCCGCCGGCGATGCCGGTTCAGCCGAATGCGACGAATTCAGCAACAATGTCTATGCCGTACAGGGCGCATGGGTCGATGCGGATGCTTCCACTCCCTATAACGTGGCTGTCGGAGGCACCGACTTCAGCGACGTCTTCAGCGGCTCTGTCAGCCGCTATTGGACGGCGAACAACGGCACTGCTTTTCAAAGCGCAAAGTCCTATATCCCGGAGACGACCTGGAATGAGTCGTGCGCCGATCCGCTGGTTCTGGATGCCTTCGGCCAGGGATATCGCGAGAGCGCCGGCCCCGACGGCTTCTGCACCTACGCTTCGAAACAGCCGATCGATCCTTACCTCGGGTTCGCGCCGCGCTTTTTTGTGGATTTCGCCGGCAGTGGCGGCCTGAGCACAATCTCCTCGAGACCGGACTGGCAGGTGGGAGTCTATGGCATTCCTTCGGGGTGGGCGAGGGCGGTCCCGGATATTTCTCTGTTCGCCTCCAGCGGATCGGCGTGGGGCCATGCGCTTCTGCTTTGCGATTCACTGTTTTTGCCCCCTGGCCAGAGTTGCGATTTCTCGAGCTCCAGTGATGTTTACGCCGAAGCGAACGGTGGAACCTCCTTCTCTGCTCCGGCCTTTGCCGGCATCATGGCTCTGATCGAGCAAAAGAGCGCCGGACGGCAGGGACAGGCCAACTACGTCCTATATCCTCTCGCCGGAGAGCAGTACGTGAACCTGCGAGATCCGCGACAACCCAGCCTGGCAAGCTGCGCGTCGTACCTGGGCGCCGATTCCCTCAATACCTGCTACTTCCACGACATCAGCGGCACTCCCAACCCTGACCCCGCCACCCGCGCCCAGACGCCGTTCTTCGTAGGAACCAACGCGGTGCCATGCACGGGAAGCGCGACGAGCGCGGGCGTCTACACGGACGCCAGCAGCGATCCGGCTTCGAACTGGGAGGACTGCTACGGATACCAGATCACGGTCAACCAGAACGCGGGATCTCTCATCCCCACGCCTGACTACTTCGGAGTCCTCTCGACGGCAGACAATGATCACTCTCCCGCCTTCTCAGCGGCTCCCGGCTACGACCTCGCTACCGGGCTGGGCAGCCCCAACGTTGCCGCTTTGGTGAATGCCCCGGAATGGATTACCGGGGGCAGGCGGCCCACAGTAGAAGTGCGCGCCAGACGGCCTACGAACACCTCCAGGAGCCGCGTCATCCTCGATGCCAGGGTCTTCGCACAGCCAGGAGACGAACCGGCTCAGGCCGGCAGCGTGACATTCTTCTCCGCGGGGGCTCCTTTGGGCACAATGCCGCTCCGGTGCGGCGGAGACGGACAAGTTTCGCTTACCGTCCCCGGAGATGCCTTCGGGGCTCCGGGCATCTACAACGACGTCTATGCCTACTTCTCCGGCGGCACGGCGCAATGCTCCCGGCGCCGGGCTCGAGCTCCATACTTCTACGGAGCAGCCTCCGCTCCGGTCGCGATCGAAGTTTTGCCGCCGCGAAGATAACGGGCGGCGCCGCACAACGACTTGCGCTTCCGCGCGTCCTCATGCAATCTCGAACAGAGAAGAGGCTATGCAGCCGGAGAGCGGCGTCTTATCCCCCGAGTTCGAGCTTGTGCTGGCCTGTGTGGGCTGGCCGATCGGAGCGGAAGACGCAGCTCTCATTCGCGAGCGGATCCAGCGGCCGATCGACTGGCCGCATCTGCTTAGGATCATCCAGCACCATCAGGTTTTGCCGCTGGTTGCGCGCAACCTCGAAGCCTGTGCTGCCGACCGCATTCCCGTAGAAGTGCTGAAAGATTTACGGTCACGGACCGCGCAAAGCGCCCTCCACTCATTCCAAGCGCTCTCCGAGCTGGCCCGCCTCACACGCCTCTTTCGCGGCGAACAGATCGAACTTCGCATTTTGAAGGGCGCTCCGCTGGCCATCGATGCCTTTGGAGACGCCACGCTCCGCTCCATGGGCGATCTCGATATGCTGGTGAGCCAGGCAGATCTTCCCAGAGCCGATGCGATTCTGCGCGCCGAAGGTTATCTTCGCGCCGTGCCGCAGGCGCGGTTGACACCGCGCCGGATGCGCTCCTACGTGGCTCATCAGAAGGATTTCTCTTACGAGAACCCGCGCAACGGCATGGCCGTGGATCTGCACTGGCGTCTGTTTCGTAACCGGTTTTACCCCTCGAACGCCGGCATCGAGACGTGCGGCCTCGCCTGGACTCAACTCGGCCCCGAACGCATTCCCACGCTCCCTCCCCAACAACTCTTCCTCTATCTTTGCGTGCATGGCGCTCTCGATGGTTGGCTGCGGCTGAAGTGGATCGCGGACATCGGGGCCCTGGTTCGACGAGCCTCTCCGGAGCAGCTTGGCGAAATCGCCCGGACCGCGATGGATCGCAGCGTCTTACCCGAGTTCAGCGCTGCCGTTCTTCTTTGCCGTCGATGGCTGGGCGTGGACCGAGTTCCGGCGGAGTGTCTCGATTCCCGTCACCCCACGGTCTCAAGAATCGTTCGCCTGGCTGGCCGTCTGATCACCTCGAACGACTGTTGTCCAGTCCGGGAGGAGATCTCCTCGAGCGCGTGGTTTTTGAATGAATTCACTTTGCGTTCCTCTCTCCGATACCGCGCGGAGCTCATCGAGCGTTCGCTCTTTCGCCCGCGGGTATGGGAAAAGGTCAACCTGCCGGACCGCCTCTTCCCGCTCTATGCCCTCTTCAGCGCTCCGGAATGGCTTGCCTTTCGCATGCATCGCCTCCTCGCCTCGTCAAAATCAGATGGGAGAAGGCAGACCGGTCCGGAGCGCAAAACCAAGCTCACGCTGCTCCAGCGGCTCTTCGGACTAGCGCCTTCCGATTTTGCGCTCCTCGTGGAGGCCGGGGTTCTTCTAACTTTCTTCCGGATCGCACTGAGATTTTTCTCCGTGCGGAGGCTTACGGCGTGGATGGGTCAGGCGAAGCCTGCGGAGCGCCTTCGTCCGGAAGAAGACGCGCTCAAGACCATCCGCCGAATCGAATGGGCCGTTGGGAGCATAGCGCGCCATTCTCCGCTCAGCTTCGTCTGCTTTCCCCAGTCTCTCGCTGCTTACTTCATGCTTCGCCGCCGCCATGTCGGCAGTAAGCTCTTCTATGGCGTCGCCCGCGATCAGCAACATTTGAAGGCTCACACCTGGATCAAAGTCGGCGATCGAACCGTAGTGGGGGGAGAAGCTGAATCGGACTTCACCGTCCTCGCGATCTTTCCCTGAGGCAGCCCTGGCTGCGCATCTGCGTTCAAGACCGCATCTTGCAGCGGTAGATCTTTTGCTCTTCTGCCGGCTTCGTAGCTTTAATAGCGACGAAGCTCTCATTGATTCTTCCACCGAAGCTGAGAATTCCGTCTACCTCTTCTCAAGCGCAATGGCGCCGTGGCGGATAAAACTCTCCAGAAGATCGATAGTCGCCTCCATGTGCTCGAGCCCCCAGGGACGGGTGAGTTGAAAGGCCTGAGCCTGGGAGAGCACTCGTCCACAGGCGACAAAGTTCTGCTCTCGCCTGCCCATCGCCTCCAACAGAAAAGCGTGGTGGGTCAGGTTCATCAACATTGGAAGAGCCCTGATCGGGGTCAATTCCTCGATGCGCGAATGCGTAGTCGGGCTGTCCTCCGAGGCGAGATTCGGTTTCCCCAAAATCACGAGTTTCCCGATCGGGTAACGCTTCCTCATCTCTCCGGAAACTGCCGCTCCGGCAGAATCCAGAGGGAGACGATATTTATCATCGTCGCTGAAGATACGCGCCAATCCCTCGGCAGGGTGGCCCAGATGTGTCAAGGCCGTCCTCCACAACTTGAGCCAGGGCGCTACCGGGATGACCGCAGGGGAGCCGTGGCGCAGATCGACCAGACAGATATCATCTGCAACGACTCGGAAGCCGCGCCCCGCCAGATGTGCAGCCAGCGATGACTTTCCCTGGCCCGACTCCGCCAGAAAAGCAACCACCCGATCGTCAAACTCGACCGCGCTCGCATGCAGCGGAAGCAGTCCCCGCTGGTGGCACAAGACCACAAAGACCGTGCTCAGGAGATATCCGCGGACGTCCAGCTCAAGAGCGTTATCCTCCGGCTCCACGATGACTTTGCTGCCGTGCGAAACAAGATAGCGGCCGACTCCCGGAATGTGCAGGAGGTATTCTTGAGGTGAAGCAAAGCAACCGGGATAGATCTCAATGCTCCCCGGCAGCGCGAGAGAGACACTGCCAAGCCGGATCTCAACCCGTTGAAAGCCCGCAGGAGTCTCATCTTCCAACAACAGCTCAGGAAGCGGGAGATCGGAATCCAGCGCAAACCCTCCGAGGAGATACAGTCCCGGCTCTTTTTCCATGCCATCCCCAAAAAGTGTGATGTCGGACTATATCCAGTCAACTCAATCGTCTAGAAAACCCGCGGAACCCAATATAGAATCTACCGTATCAAGCGCTACACCTGTATTCAGTTAAGCACTGCCGCGGATCGGCGAAGTGCCAACGGATTGATTGACGGTAGTGGGCTCCTGCGATACGCTTGAGCTGTAGCGCGTGGGCGGGACGTTCTTCTCAATCTTTGCAAATTCTTTAAGGGAGCATTCTTAAGATGAACAGCTACAACGTCCTGGTTCACAGCGATACCGGCCGGCAGGAGCGGGAAAAGAAGCCCTGGACAAAGCCCGTTCTGGAGGTGGTCGCCCTCGAATCAGCCGAGGCTTCGGCCGGAGGCAACCACCCCGATGGAAATGGACATTTCAGTAGACAACGTTCCTAGAGTTTCGTTCGAAGACTCTGCTTCATGACCGTCTTGAACCTGCGCAACTGGATTTCATTTTCGTGCCGGGGTTGTCAACCTGGCATTCACCTCGCTCTTGCCGTTGATTCTTCATTCACCTTCCCAGGAAAATCTCTGCTCCCTTCATGAGCGCCATCGCCGGGCTATGGTCGTTCGACTCGCGAGTCAACGTCTCACAAGCTTGTCGTACAATGCTCAGCGCATTGAGCATCTATGGCGCGGATCGGTCCGTCGAGTACTCGGACTCCGCAGTGGCGATGGGCCACTGCATGCTCCGGCTTCTTCCTGAGGATCGCTTCGACCGCCAACCCCTCTGCGGGGAGGGCGTCAGCGCCCTGGTTGCCGATCTCCGGCTGGACAATCGCGAGGAGATCGCCAGAGATCTGAAGATTCCTCTCGACGATGCCGCCGGGCTGGCGGACAGTGATCTTTTGCTGGCTGCCTGGCAGCGGTGGCGCGAAGGCTGCCTGGATCGCTTCTCCGGCGCGTACAGCTTTGCAGTGTGGAACGCCGGAGAACAGGAATTATTTCTGGCGCGCGATCACACTGGAGAGCGGCCTCTCTACTACTTCTCCTCCAAGGACTGCTTCGCCTTTGCGTCGATGCCGAAGGGCCTCCACCCGCTCCCCTTTGTCCAGGCGGAGATCGACGAGGATTATGTCGTCCGATATCTCACGGCAGTCCTGACTCCGATGGAGCAGACGATCTTCCGCAGGATCACCCGTCTGCCGCCCGGCTCCGCGATGAGCGTTCGCCCGGGAAAGATCCGGCTCTGGCGATATTGGAAGACCGATCAACTCGAGCCTCTTCCGCCGCGCTCGGACGAAGAGTATCTGGAACAGTTTCGTGAAATCTTTGACGAGGCCGTGCGCTCGCGTTTGCGAACGACAGGCGGCATCGGATCGGATCTGAGCGGGGGCCTGGACAGCTCTTCCGTCGCCACGACAGCGGCGCATCTGCTGGCGCGCCAGGGGCGCGGGCTAACGGCATTCACAGCAGTTCCGCGGGCTGAGTTCGATGGCGTGGTCGACCGCGATCATTTTGGAAATGAAGGCCCTGCCGCAGCGGAGGTTGCGGCGATTTATCCCAATATGCGCCATGTGCTGGTGGATGCAAGCCACCTCAGCTTCCTGGATGTAGTGGATCACAATAATTGGCTTTACGATCTGCCTGCGGGAGGACCTACGAATGAGGTCTGGTTCAACGCCATCATGCAGCAGGCACAAGCGGCCGGTGTCACGGTGCTGCTCAATGGCAGCAATGGGAATGTAACATTCAGCGACTACGGCCTAACCGGATTGTCAGGCTTGTTTCGCTCCGGCAGATGGTTCACGCTTGCGAAGCTGGCGGTCCAGCTCAAGATGCAGCGCAGCGCCTCGCTCCGTTCCGTTCTGCGCAATAGTGTTTGGCCCTCTCTACCCTTCTGGCTGCGCCGCCTTACCGATCCTCACATGCGGAGCTTCTCGCTCGAATACTCTCCGCTCCGCCCTGAGATCATCCAGCGGCTCGGTCTC
>DASYYO010000181.1:0-29302 GCA_035933805.1 Acidobacteriaceae bacterium
ACCCTGATGGCGGTCTATCTCTTCTCCGTTCCGCTGCGCGGATCGCTCCTGATTCTCTTTGCCGCCGCGGCACTCTTTCTGCTTACCGCGCTCGGTATGGGGCTGGTGATCTCCGTCCTCGCGCGCAGTCAATTTGTCGCCTCTATGGTGGCGATTGTCACCACCTTCCTGCCGGCATTCATCCTCTCCGGCTTTCTCTTCGACATCCGTTCCATGCCCTGGCCGATCCAGATGCTCACGCACGTGGTTGCCGCGCGCTACTTCGTCACCATTCTGCAGAGCAGCTTCCTGGCCGGCGATATCCCGCCGCTGCTCCTGCGCAACGCTCTCGGCATGGTCATCCTGTGTGTGGTCTTTCTCGGCGTCGCGCGCTTGCGCTTCTACAAGAGGCTGGACTGATGCGCGCCGTCCTGCAGCGTATCCTCGCCCTGACGGTGAAGGAGCTGCTCGCACTGCTTCGGGACGCGGCCAGCCGCGCTGTGCTGATCGGTCCACCGATCATTCAGCTCGTGGTCTTCGGCTACGCCGCCACCTTCGACCTCAAGAACATTCCCTTCGTCCTCTACAACCAGGATGAGGGCAGGCTTTCGCGGGATCTGGTCGCCGGGTTCACGGGTTCGCCAAGCTTTCAACTGCTCCGCGTCGTGCACAGCCAGGGCGAGCTGGGCGCCGCCATTAATGACGAGTCGGCGTTGCTGGCTATCGATATCGAGCCGGACTTCACCGCCGAGCTGGAGCGCGGGCGAACCGCTCACCTGCAGATGATTCTCGACGGGAGAGACTCGAACACCGCTTCCTTGGCCACCGGCTATGCCCAGGCCATCGTCAGCACCTTCAACCAGAGCTGGTTCAACCAGAACCGGGCCGCCGCGCACGGAGGCGCATGGTCCTCCACCGTGGTGCTGGAGCGAGCCTGGTTCAATCCGAACCTGGATTCGCGATGGTTCATCGTGCCCGGCATCTGCGGCATCCTGACCCTGCTCGTCAGCATGCTGACCACGGGACTCTCGGTCGCGCGCGAGCGCGAAATGGGGACCTTCGACCAGCTGCTGGTGACACCCATGCGCCCCGCGGAGATTCTGCCCGGCAAGGCTCTGCCCGGATTTCTGGTCGGAACGATGGAGGGGTCGCTGATCATCGTGGTCTCGGTCTTCTGGTTCCACGTTCCCTTTACCGGCAGTCTGCTGGCGCTCTACTTCGGTCTCTTCTGCTTTCTGCTCTCGACCGTCGGCATCGGCCTGATGATCTCCTCGCTCGCCGTGACGCAGCAGCAGGGATTGCTTGGCGTCTTTCTCTTCATGGTTCCCGCCATTGTGCTCTCCGGCTTCGCCACCCCGATCGCCAACATGCCCCCCGTGGTGCAGACCATCACCCTGCTTGACCCGCTCCGGTATTTCCTGATCATCCTGCGCGCCTGCTTTCTGCAGGGCGCCGGGGTCTCGCTCCTCTGGCCGCAATATCTTCCCCTGATCGCGATCGGCCTGGCGAGCATGCTCATCGCCGGACAACTCTTTCGCCGCCGGCTGGCATGATGGTACCAGTCCGAAAGCGTGGTTCACAGCTGCTCGAAAACGGGAACACGATACACAGACTGTGCTTTAATGCCCGTCTTTTCCAAAGCAGGCAGCGCCACGAAAAGGGGTGCCCCATCCTTCGCGGCGCTCTTCCGCGAAGGATGGGATTCCACAAGGGTGCGCAGCGGGTGGAAAAGCCTCTGCATCGAGAATGCCTGGCGCCGGCTGCTGTGGTGCCCCATTCCTACGCGGCGTCCTTCCCAGCAGCGTGGAAGTGACCGGGATTTGCTTGAGTGCGCGGGCCCGGAGGCCGCCCAGGGAAAGAGATCTTTGGCGAGCCCGCTTACCCATGCGGCTGGCCTGGGTCCCGTCGCAATCATCGCCGGAGGGTGCGCCATGCCGGGATAACGTATTTGTATTCCGTTTTGCATCTGCAGGCCTGCATCGTCTCTCCTACTCGGCATGTGACGGCCGTTACTTCATCGTTTCTTACCGACGTGCCACAGTAACGGGGGTGCTGGTGCCGCTTGTCCCGGGCGCGCCGCCATCGGTTATCAGGATCAGGCCCCCATTTCACGAATGGAGAGCGAACAATGTCCATCTACTGGAAGGCAACCCTATCTGGCCTTGCGTCTCTGGCACTTTTGGCGGCCTTCAGTTCTGTCGCGAGTGCACAGATCGCCCTAGCGCCCGCGCCGGCGTTGAACTGGCAGGTCGTCGTCAACAACGGCGTCACTGTCCCGGGGGATACCCGGAACTTCAACAGCTACAATCAGCCCTCGCTGAACGTCAACGAGCTGGTCGTCTTCCGGGCGCGGAGCAAGGGCGGCGCCTCCGGGGAGCCCGCCCACGGCGTCTTTACCCGCGACATGAAGCAGGGAACCGGCCTGGTCAGGATCTTCGATCGCACCACGTTGGTGCCGCAGCCCAATAACCTGTCTTCCACCTTTGTAGAGCCGCCTTCGTTCCCGCGCATCGACATGTGGTCGAGCACCATGGCCTCCCGCGGCGACCACCAGCCCGTTTGGACCTACGTGCTGCCGGACGGCACGGAGACGCGCGTCGGGACCACCGGCATCTATACCAACCCCTTCGGCGACCTGATCACTGGCGGAAGCAATCTTGGCGTGGTGCCCGCCTTCCAGTTCTTCGCCGTTCCCGACACCAGTGGGATCAAGTTCGACGTATTCCCCGGCGCTCCCGCGGTAACGGACAGCGCCACCATCGTCTTTAAAGGCAACTTCACCGTGCCCAATCCGGCCGACCCCGGGACCACGACCGGCAAGACGGGTGTGTACTACCGCGACCTGACCAACGAGCCCATCACGCTGCCCGATGGCAGCCAGATCTCCCCGGCCGGAGGGATGAAGTTCGTCACGGTCCTGGCCGACAGCGACACGCTCATTCCCGGCAGCACCAGTCACTTCGGTTCCACCGCTCCGCCCAGCGCCGCTGGACGACGGGCTGTCTTCACCGGCTTGGACAACGAGGACAATCCCACGCTGGGCGGCATCTATCTCGTGCCCTTGAATGGGCTGAGACCGACGCTAACCGCCCTGGTGAGGATCGGAGACCCGGTGCCCGGCGAGAAAAAAGGGAACGTCTTCAACAAGCTGGGAGAGGGCCTCTCCTACGATGGGCGCTTTGTCGCCTTCTGGGGCGCATGGGGCGCCGAGACCCAGAGTCTGACGCTGCAGTGTCCTACGGATGGGAATGCGGATCGAATCGCCTTCTGCCTGCAACAGTATCCCAATGGATTCGCCGCAACGGTTCCGCTGCATCAGGGCATCTTCGTTTACGACACCTCGCTTGGCTCCGCGCGCGCAGTCGCGAAGACGCCCGCTGATTTCGACGACTTTGTCTACTGGAACTTCTCCGGCCTCGTCCCCGGAACCGGGGAATCGGATGAAACGGGCGAACCGGCCCGCTGGCGCTCCGCCGAGTTCGTTGCGGTCTCCGGACTGGTAGATGGGGAACTGACTGACGCAACCTTCCACACCGCCTTCGAGGCCAGGAAGGGGCAGATACTCAATGGGGCGTATGTCAACCCCGTGGATGGCATCTATCTCGGCAGAGGGCCGGGAAATCAAACCATCGCGACCATCGCCAAGACCGGGACCGATGGAACCCTGATCGACCCCGCCGCCATTGATCCGCTCACACAGCAGCACCTTCCGATCACGGCGCTAGGGATCGAGCGGGACGGCTTCCGCGGCCGGTGGCTCGCCGTCAGCGTCAGCATGGGCACCGAGGCTGCCGGCTGGGCGGGCATCTACCTGACCGGGATACCGAATGAGTAGCGCAGACGTGGAGTCGCAACCCGCTCCCCCGGGCCGGGCCGGACTGGAGCACCGGAGACAGGCAGCCGGGAGCGAAGGCTCCTGGCTGCATTCGTCATGAAGTCTGATAAGGACCCGATCAGCCGGGCTCCGCGGTTCGCGAGCTCTGCGACCCGCCGATCCGCATCGGCGCAATCTTAAAGGTGTTCAGCCCGGCCAGAACCGTAGGATCGTTTCTGGCGAAGTCTTCGGCCTCGGCGAGGTCCTGCATCTCGAGCAGGGCCATGCCGAATGTCCCCTGGGGATCAAGCACCGGCCCAAAGGCCAGCACCGTGCCGGCCGCAAAAAAGCCGCGCACATACTTCCCATGCTCCATCATCAGGCTGCGCTCCCACTCGTTCATGTCCTGCGCAAAGGTGGGGCGCGGCGGAATCAGCCGGAAGAAAAAATGTTGTTTGCTCATGAAGCTCTCCTCGGATCTCCGGAGCTCACCGCCCCGCGCAGGCTGAAGACCAGCAGCACCACAGTTACAAAAGCCTGGATCAGAACGCGGAAGTCCAGAATATTCCCGATGAGATGGCCGAAGACCCCCACCGCTCCCAGCCAGACGGAACAGCCCGCGGCCGCCACCCAGGCCAGCGGGCGATCCTCCGGCCGCCCGGCGCGCAGCAGATTCAACGCCGCAAGCAGTACCTCCGCCAAACCTGCCGATTCCGCCCAGAGCAGCACCATCGGCTGGCCCCGGTACACCTGATACGATCCGAAGCCATGCAGAAACGCGCTGATC
The DNA here is from genome assembly GCA_035933805.1 of Acidobacteriaceae bacterium. Classification (GTDB taxonomy): domain Bacteria; phylum Acidobacteriota; class Terriglobia; order Terriglobales; family Acidobacteriaceae; genus PALSA-350. The sequence continues at coordinate 4,581 of DASYYO010000181.1, forward strand.
ACCATCAGCCATCCGAACGTACGATCCAGTGCCCTCAAAGTTCAACCCCCATGCAGGAGATGAACACTACTGTACAGGCAGAGCGGGGCTGGGCAGCGAAGCCTGAGGTTTGCCCACGGGTACGGCTGCCATCAAGCCCAGGGAAGAGCGGTTCGGTCTTCGTGATGAGCTTTCCCGCAGCCGGCGCTCCGCCGGCGTAGGGCTTGGCGTTCATTTCGACGCCAACGGCGGAACAGGTGCCGCGCGAGTGGCGGCCCCAAAAACAGCCGGCGCCGATCGGCCATCATGCTCTGCCGCCCGGCGCCGCGCTCTTCCAGGAACTTCCGTTCAGGATCTGTTTACTTCTCAGTGTGCTTCTTGCCCCAGAAGATGAACGTCCCCAGCTTATTGCCGGTGACGACATCCATGGAGCCGTCTTTGTTCAGATCCGTCGCCAGTACCGTCGAACCCACGCCGGAACGCGTGTCGATCAACTCCGGCTCAAAGCGCGCTCCGCCCGGTGCCTTGGGATCGCGAACCGTCTTATACCAGTAAAGAACCGGGGGGCCGAAAGGATTGGGATCCAGATAGTCGGCGTTGTGCGACCAATACCGTTTTCCTACGATGAAATCGGGAATTCCGTCCCCGTTCATATCAGCGAAGTAGGCCGCATGGGGCTCCGAGAACACCACCCCTCCGGCATTCTCTTTCGGGGTCCACAGATCGTCGCTGATCATGTGGCGCACGAACGAAATCTGACCCTGCGCGTCGCGCTTCTGCTCAAACCACGCCAGGCCCCATCCGTGCGCATTCAGCGCCGTCACCACGTCCTTCAGGCCGTCTCCGTTCACGTCGTACACGCCCATCAGGGCGCCGCCGCTGCCGTGCCGGCCGAAGTCCTGGGGATGATACTTCCAGGGCTCGTTGCTGCCCGCGGGCGGCTGCTCCCACCATCCATACATGTCCAGGATGTCCACCCGGCCATCCCCGTTGATATCGCCCACACCGATGCCGTGCGCCGTCCCGTAGCCCTGCTCGGAGACATGGTGCACGATCCACGGACCGGTGGGATTGGCCGGGTCAGGCTTCGCGTAACTTACGTAGCCGTCTCCCATGAAGATCACTGCGGGCTTGCCGCTGCCATCGATATCGGCCACCGTGGCAATCTCGCTCTGAACGTTGGAGACCACCTTGTACATGTTCCAGCGGCGCTCTTCTCCCCTGGGATTCACGTACAGATACACGCCGCCGCCGGGCCCCCCGTAGGTCACGTTGATCACATCCGGCCAGCCATCACCGGTAAAGTCCTCCGCATACTCGCACCACCAGGAATTGAACGAGGTGGAAGGGCTGGTCGACTCGGCGAGCGCGATCTCGCTGCTCTTCGTGTAGTCGGGACCGTAATAAATGTAGGGTCCCGAAACGATATCCTGTTGGCCGTCGTGGTTGAAGTCGGCCACCGCTGCCGTCATTGAATAGTAGAAATCGCTGATCCGCTGCCTGCGGAAATCCGGAGAAGTCTCATCCGGATTCCGGACCTTCATTCCCAGATTCTTGTAGGCAATATCCTTGAACTGCGCCTCTCCGCTGCCGCCGACATAGAGGGCGATCGGACCGTAGCCTTCATCGGCCACGCCGCCGGTCTGGATGCCGTAATTCAGAGTCGCGCGCACAATGTTCGCATCGAACATGAACTCGATCTCGTTCCATTCATTCGGATGCAGGCTGGTATCGGGCCGCGTGAATGGCAGCTTCACGTCGTAATGGGGCCTGGTGAAATTGAGCGGAGGCGCATTCGGGTTCGGCGGAGGCGCCACGCGCATCAATCCGCCGCCGCGGCGCAGCCGGTCCCGCGTCAGGATCTTTCCCTGCGCATCCAGCGTCACGCTATACGAGGGGGTGTCGGGCTCGGTAAGCGATACGAAAGTTCCCTTCCAGCCATCGGCGGTTTTCTCCGCGCGGAACAGCGCTCCGGCTTCACAGCCGCCGCTGCACTTGAAATTGGCAAACAGTCCCACATCCTGATAAGAGTGGTCCAGCATCAGCCACCCGCCGCTCGGCGACTCAGGCTTGCCGGTGATTTCGCCATTCTCGGCGTGCCAGCTCGCCTGGCCAAGCGTGTGCCAGCCGGAAAGGCTCGAACCGCTGAACGTGACATCGGGGTGAAAAGAAGGACCAGCGGCGAACATCGGCGTTGCACCGGCCAGTACCAAGGCGACCGAGAGCAGAAAACGCTTCTTCATCATGGGCTTTTCCTAGGGCTAGAGTCTTCAGGTTTCGCCTGAAGCAACAGAGGACGGTTGTAATTTGGTTGACGGGAGCTCCGGCAGCACTCTCTTCCTTACTTATAAGACCGCATCCCTGCGGCTTCAGGACGTGCCCGGTCCCCACGCAGAGGATCTCCCGAGACCGCAAGAGTGCCACCGTTGCATCCTATACCCTCACCGCGGCCTTCTGCGCGTGAATGCATGCGGCGCCCCGAGCGGCTGGCTGTCCGTTTCCCTGTACAGCATCTCCACGCTGCTGTTGGAGCCCAGCGACTTCGCTTGGCCGGGATTGCAGACAGGGCAAGCGGGTTGGTAACCGCGAGAGGGGGCTGCTCAACAGCGCCGGGCCTTTGAACCGTTCTTCACCACCAGGGAGCGGCCGGTACAGGTCTCGGTCTCTGGATCACTCAGGAGCTGATTACGAAAAACGGCGGAACGATCCGCATCCGGACCAGCAGCCAACCAGGGAAGAGCGGCAAGGTCTTTGTGATGAATTTTCCCGCCGGCGGCGCTCCGCCGGGGTAACGCCTGAGCGCCCTTCCGTCTCTGGACCGCGCCGCAATCTCCTACGCATACCGGAAAAGCGCCTTGAAGCCGAAGTCCATATGCTGCTGGATGTGGCAGTGAAAGAAGGTCAGCCCCGGCTGGTCGGCCACAAAGTCAACGGAGGCGCGCCCGAAAAATGGCACTACCACTGTATCTTTAATGATCCCCGCCGTAGGCTTTCCATTGATCTCCACCAGCTCCAGGACGTGGCGATGCAGGTGCAGCGGATGCGCATCGTCAGTCCGGTTATGGAAGATTAATCGATAACGGGCGCCCTGCTTCAACACGAATTCCCGGTCATGCGGATAAGGCTTGCCGTTCACATGCCATAAATTGAACCTCCCCGAGCCGCTCGGCACCTTTTCAAAGACCATATCGATGGTCTGGTCCGGCGCGGGAGGGGCCGCTCCCTCGCGGCCGAAGAGCGTGTAGTCCCACACCAGGCGGCGGGGCGCGATCCACTGCGGCTCGCGATGCTCTCCGGCGTACTCCACCACCACCCCCAGGCCCGCGTTGCGAATATCGTCCTCGGGCGCGCCCAGGATCCACACCCCCGGCTGGTTCATCTCGACAATCGCGTCCACCCGCTCTCCCGGGCCGAGCAGGAGCACCTCCACCGGGCGGGGCGAGGGCACCGGATTGCCATCGAGCGCGATCACCTGGAACTGATGTCCCGGCAGCGCCACCAGCCGGTTCTCGATGGCGCTCGCATTGAGCAGGTGCATTAGCACGCGCTCGCCGGACTTGACCCGGATGGGCTCGCCTGCGCCCAAAGCCTTGTCGTTGATCGAGTACATCATCGACGTGACCTCCAGGCCATTCGGACGGGTGTCCAGAACCGCCGGCCGCTCGGGCTCCGCCGTCCCTTGAATACCCTCGTCGTTGTCCATCATCTCGGTGAAGAACGGCTCCCAGTCGCGCAGCGCGAGAAAGACCTCCTGGTCATACTGTCCGGGGTGGCTGGCCGGCTCGACCATCACAAAGCCGAACTGGCCGGTATAGGTGCCGCGGTGCAGGTCGCCGCCGGCCATGGCGTGCGTGTGATACCAGCGCGTTCCCGCCGGTTTGGGCGTGAACTGGTAGCGGCGGCGGCCCATCGGCGGGACCGGAGGCGTGCCCTCCTCCTCTGCGCCGTCCACCTCGGGCGGAATCAGCATTCCGTGCCAGTGCACCAGCTCGCTGGCATCTGTGTTGTTGATGACATCCACAGTCACCGGCACGCCTTCGCGCATGCGCAGCAGGGGACCCGGGCAGGTGCCGTTGTATCCGATGGTGCTGATGATGCGGTTGGGAACCAGCTCTAGGGCGACGGGAGCGATCTCCAGGGTAAAGTCCGCCTTGCCCGCCCCCGGTCCAGTGCCGTCCGCACCCGCGGCCGAAGGCCGCTGGGACTGCATCGGCCCCATTTGTCCGCGAGCGATCCCGGCCGCGCCCGCCCCCAGAAGCGTAGCGCCGCCCAGCCTCAAGAAATCCCTGCGCCTCACGATGGTCCCCCGCGGCATTCAGCTTCCGGCAGATCTGGTCGAACCCATCGGAAGAGCTTTTATGCTACTCGCGCTCCGTTTCCAACGACAACCCGCGCGCCTCGGGCTCTTCCCGCAGTTTTCCCTAATTTCCAATCCCGGATTCCGCCCAGCCTGCGTCTAACCAGCTACCGGCAAGCGATCGGGCGCGCAGGCTTCGCCCGGAAGACGCTCAGAGACAATGCACTCCGGATGGCGCGGGATTGGCGGCGGAAAGCGGCTGTCTGATACTCTCCTGCGTAATGGTGAATTATGAGGTTGCTGCCACGGCTCGGGGTAGTGCTTCCCCTCATAGGACTGAGTGCGGGCTTGCTGGCCCTGCAATCCAGCGGCTGGCGGCGCTTCAGCCAAAGTGATTCCGAGTACGGTCCGCCCCCGAAGGATAAGGCCGAATTCTCCTGGTCCCGCCTTCGGTACACCCCGATCGCGCGCAATTTCGGCCGCTACGGAGGCTATGGCGGATATGGATATGGGTTCGGGGGATTTGGCTGGGAGTCCTGGTCCCGGGACTATCCCAAGGCGGACCGCCAGTTTCTCCTCGCGCTCAAGCGCCTGACGCGCATCAACGGCCGTTCCACCGAACAGGTTGTGGACCTGGACAGCGACGATATCTTCAACTATCCCTGGGTCTACGCCGTCCAAGTAGAGAACTGGACCTTTTCCGACGCCCAGGCCAAGCGCCTTCGCGAGTATCTGCTCAAGGGCGGCTTCCTCATGGTGGACGACTTCCATGGGACAGAGGACTGGGATAGCTTTCTGCGGGGAATGCGGATGGTCTTTCCCAACCGGCCCATCGAAGACCTGGAGAACAAGGACGAGATCTTCCACGTGCTCTATGACCTGGACGATCGCTTCCAGGTGCCGGGTGAGCAATACGTGAACACCGGCCGGACGTACGAGAAGGATGGCTACGTCCCCAAGTGGCGGGCCATCCGGGACGACAAGGGACGGATTGTCGTGGCCATTTGCCATAACATGCACCTCGGCGATGCATGGGAGTGGTCCGACAGCCCCGAGTACCCGGAAAACTTTGCCTCCATGGCTTTTCGGATTGGCCTGAACTACATCATTTACGGCATGACCCACTAAAAATTTCTACAACGGGCGCAGACCAAGACCCCGGTAGGAGAAACAGCAGTGAACTCTGAGCAAGCCCGCCCGTTGCATTTTGCGACCTTCGGATTCTGGCCGGACGGGGCCTAAAAGCCCCTTCATCCCCAGGCCCAGGAGGACGGGAGATTCCCCGCAGAGCAGCCGGACGGAAATCCAGGTTGGCGGCCTGTCCTGACAATGTTTCAGTTCCTCTTCAAGTACCCGGTCTCGATCTGTTCGAAAGGCCAGTTCGTGCTGCTCGGCGCATGGCCCGGGTGGGTTCTGGCGCTGCTGGTCGCCGCCGCCGCCGGCGGCTTCGCGCTGCTGCTTCGCGCGCGGCTCTCCCATGCGGCTCCCCGGCTGCGGAACTGGCGCGCCGGCGTCTTGTGGTTGTTGCAATCGCTGGTCTTTGCGCTGCTGCTCCTGCTCCTCTGGCGCCCCGCCCTCACTGTCGCCGAGCTCAAGCCACAGCAGAACATCATCGCCGTAGTGGTGGACAACTCGCGCAGCATGGCGATTGCCGACCACGGCACGCCGCGCGAGACCCAGGCGGTCAACGCCCTGGAGCAGGGCGTCCTCGACCAGCTCAAGAAGAACTACCAGACGCGGCTATACAGCCTGGACAGCCGCGTCTCCCGCATCGCCAATCTCCATGATCTCCATGCCGCAGCCCCGGCCACGCGCATCGGCGACGGCCTGCAGCAACTGGTGGCCGAGACCGGCGACCTGCCGGTCGGCGCGATCGTCCTGCTGAGCGACGGCAGCGACAACTCCGGAGGCATCGGCCTGGAGACGATTGCCGCACTGCGCAATCGCCACATCCCCGTTCACACCGTGGGCTTCGGCGAAGAGCAGACGCCGGACGATGTCGAGATCAATGACGCCGTCCTGGCGCAGCGTACCCTCGCCAACTCCCGGCTCTCGGCGACCGTCACCTTCCACCAGAGGGGATATGCGGGACAAAAGTCGACGCTGTCGGTGCGCGACGGAAACAAGGTGCTCGCCTCGCGCCAGATCACCTTCGCCTCCGACGGCGAGCTGCAGACCGAGTCGCTGCTCTTCAATGCCGGGGAGGCCGGGGCCAGGACGCTGCAGATCTCCCTCGACCCGATGCCGCGAGAGACCAACCGGGCGAACAATACCGTCTCGCGGCTGGTGAATGTCAGCGGCGGCGTCAACCGCGTCCTCTACGTGGAGGGCGAGCCCCGCTGGGAGTACAAGTTCATCCGCCGCGCGGAGGACGACGACCGCAATGTCCAGGTCGCCTCCATGCTGCGCACCACGGAGAACAAGATCTACCGCCAGGGCATCCAGGATCCCTCGGAGCTGGCCGACGGCTTTCCCTCGCGGGCCGAGGATCTGTTCGCCTACCAGGGAATCATCCTCGGCTCGGTGGAGGCCGGCTACTTCACGCCCGCGCAGCAGGATCTCATCCGCGAGTTCGTGGACCGGCGCGGCGGCGGACTCCTGATGCTGGGCGGCCGCTTCGGTTTGTCCGACGGAGGCTGGGGCGGCTCGACCGTGGCCGATGCCTTGCCCGTCATTCTCCCCGCGGGCAGAAATACCTTCCACCGCGAACACGCGACGCCTGAGCTCACCGCGGCGGGCGTCGATAGTCTGGTCACCCGCCTGGACGACGACCCGGCAAGAAATGCCGAGCGATGGAGAAAGCTGCCGTACCTGATGGACTACCAGGATGCGGGCAGCCCCAAGGCCGGGGCTGTGGTGCTGGCCCGCATGCGCGCCGGCGGACGTGAGCTGCCGCTGCTCATCACCCAGAACTTCGGCCGCGGGCGCTCCGCCGTCCTCGCCTCTTCCGGCACCTGGCGCTGGCAGATGAGCCTGCCCCTCGGCGATCCCTCGCACGATATGTTCTGGAGGCAGCTGCTGCGCTGGCTGGTGATCGGGACGCCCGGCAACGTCGTGGCCTCCGTGCCCAGCCAGGTGCTGCTGGACGATGGACGCGTCCGGCTCTCCGCGGATGTCCGCGACAAACAGTACCAGCCGGCCGCCGACGCGCGAGTCGAGGCCCACATCCTCGGGCCGAATGGCATCTCGGCCAACGTGGAGCTCCACCCCGTTCCGCAGAGCCCGGGGGCCTTTGAGGCGGAGTGGAACGCGCCCCAGCCCGGCTCCTATCTGACCGAGGTGACGGCGGTGCGCGGCGGCCAGGAGCTCGGCCGCGACGTTCTGACCTACCAGAGGATGGATGGCGTGGCTGAGAGCTTTCACACCGGGCAGAACCGCGAACTGCTGCAGAGGCTTGCTTCGCAGACCGGCGCGCGCTACTGGCGGCCGCAGGAGCTTTCCCGCCTCCCCGGCGAGATCCCCATCTCTGAAGCCGGCATCACCATACGCGAGACCAAGGATCTGTGGGACATGCCGGCGGTCTTCCTGCTGATGATTGGCTTGCTCGCCTCCGAATGGCTGCTGCGGCGGAAGTGGGGGATCGTATGAGAGCCCGCTTCCATTCGCTGTGCTGCGCCGCCCTGCTGCTCGCCGCGATCCCTGCGCGCGCCGCTACCTATTACGTAACCATCGCGGGCCTGGGCGGCGAGCCGGACTACGAACAGCGCTTCACCGGACTCGCCCGGGACCTCGACCGCATCTTCAAGGGCTCCGGCAGCGGCGCGCATGTCTATACGCTGATGGGCAGTGACGCCACCCGCGCGCATCTGACCGGCGTTCTGGGCACGGTGGCGCACGACGCGGCGCCGGAGGACGACTTCGTCCTGGTCCTGATCGGCCACGGCTCCTTTGACGGCGTCGAGTACAAGTTCAATCTGCCCGGGCCGGATATCTCCGCCGGCGAGCTGGCATCGCTGTGCGATCGCATTCCCTCCCGGCGCCAGCTCATCGTCAACACCACCAGCTCGAGCGGAGGCTCGGTCGCCGCCCTGGAGAGGCCGGGCCGCGCGATCGTAGCCGCAACCAAATCCGGCACCGAGAAAAATGCAACCGTGTTTGCGCGCTATTGGGTGGAGTCTCTCCAGGACCCCACCGCGGACACGGACAAAAACCAGGCAGTCAGCGCGCTCGAATCCTATGAGTATGCGGCCCGCAAGACGGCCGCGTTCTACGACTCGCAAAAGCGCCTGGCCACCGAGCACGCCGTCTTTGAAGACACCGGCAAAGCCCAGCCGGTGCGCGCCGCCTCCGTCGAGAGCCGCGAGGGGCTGCTGCTGTCGAGCTTCACCCTGCTGCGCAGCGGGCCGGCGCAGCAGCAGGCCAGCGATCCCGCCAAACGCGCACTGGTGGCCCGAAAGGAGGACCTGGAGCAGAAGATCGATGTCCTCAAATACCAGAAGGCGGCCATGGACCCGGAGGAGTATAAGACGCAGCTCACCAGGGACCTGGTCGACCTGGCGCGGGTGCAGCAGGAGCTGGACAAATGATTCGCGGATGGCGGATATGCGCGGCGGCGGGAATGCTCCTCTCGATGAGCGGCGTCTGCCGCGCCGCCACGCCCGCCGACTGCCAGTCGCTGCGCCTGCATGGGAAGGAGGCGGAGGCGAAGGCCTGCTACGAGTCGCTTACCCGCACCCGCGATCCCTACCTGCGCGCCGAAGGAGATTGGGGCCTGGAGAGATATCAGGACGCGAACAACGAGTTCCGCGCCGCGGTCGACCAGTCGCCCGGCAATCCCCTCTATCGCGTCCGCTGGGGACGCCTGCTGCACGAGCGCTTCAACAATTCCGATGCCGACGATCTCTTCAACGAAGCGCTCAGGCTGGATCCGAAAGATGCCCAGGCCTACCTGGGCCTCGCCCTGGTGAGCGCGGACGGCTTTGACGACAAGGCGGTGGAATACGACAACAAGGCCCTCGCGCTCGATCCGAAGCTGGTGGAGGCGCACGTGCTGATGGCCAACCTCGCGCTCGAGGACTCCGATGCCACGCAGGCAGCCGCCGAGGCGGATGCGGCGCTCAAACTCTCGCCCGATGCGCTCGACGCCATGGCGGTCCACGCCGCCATTGACGTTCTGGCCGACCGTTCGCCCGATGCCTGGCTGGAGAAGATCCGGCGAGTGAATCCCTCCTATGGCGAGGGCTATGCCATCGTCGGCCATCATCTCGTGCTGAGCAGCCGCTATGAGGACGCCGTGGCCTACTACCGCAAGGCAGTCGCGGCCGATCCGCAGCTGTGGTCGGCGCGCTCCGAGCTGGGCATCAACCTCATGCGCCTGGGCCAGGAGGACGAGCCGCGGCGGCAGCTGGAGATGTGCTACAACAACGGTTACCGAAACGCCGCCACCGTCAACAGCCTCCGCCTGCTCGACAGCTACAAGAACTTCGTCACCTTCCGCGACGGCAACATCATCCTCAAGCTGCAAAAGAACGAGGCCGACCTCCTGCGGCCCTACTTCGACGATGTGCTGAGGCAGGCGATCGCCGCCTATGAGGTCAAGTACAAGATGACCTTGCCCGGGCCGGTGCAGGTCGAGGTCTATCCCAACCACGAAGACTTCGCCGTGCGCACCCTGGGCATGCCCGGACTGGGAGCGCTGGGCGTCACCTTCGGCGAGGTCGTCGCCATGGACAGTCCCTCCGGCCGCAGGCCGGGCGACTTCCACTGGGCCAGCACCCTGCGCCACGAGATGAGCCACGTCTTTATCCTGTCGCTCACCAACCACCGCGTCCCTCGCTGGTTTGCGGAAGGGCTCGCCGTGCATGAGGAGACGCAGGCCTCGCCCGAGTGGGGCGACCGCATCACCCCCGATATCGTCGTCGCTCTGCGCGACAAAAAACTGCTCCCGGTCACCGGCCTCGACCGCGGCTTTGTGCGCCCGGTGTACCCGGCCCAGGTCGTCGTCTCCTATTACGAGGCGGGCCGCATCTGCGACTACATCCAGAGCCGCTGGGGCGAAGGCAAGCTGCTTGAGATGGTGCACTCCTTCGCTCAGCTCAAGACCGTCTCCGAGGTGATCCAGCAGGACCTGGGAATGCCGCCGGCGGACTTCGACAAGGCCTTCCAGCAGTGGGTCTATCAGCAGGATGGCGGCCCTGCCGCACACTTTGATGAGTGGCGCGCCAAGTTGAAGGACATGGTCGCGCAGGCCAGGAGCCTCAACTACGATGAAGTGCTCAAAGAGGGCGACGAGGCGAGGCGCCTTTATCCGGATTATGTCTACGACGCCAACCCTTACGAATTCATGGCCCAGGCGGATCTCGCGAAGGGAGACAAGAAGGCGGCAGCCGCCATCCTGACCGACTACGAGAAACGTGGCGGCCGCAGCCCGCAGACATTGAAAGAGCTCGCCTCTCTCGAAGAGGGCCTGGGAGAGAAGAAGGAGGCGGCCGCTACGCTGGACCGGATCAACTACATCGATCCGGTGGGCGATGAAGAGCTGCATCGCCACCTGGGAGAGCTCTGGCTGGCGCAGCAGAACTACTCCGGAGCGATTCGCGAATACACGGCGGTGCTTGCCATGCATCCGCTCGACCTGGCCTCCGCGCAGTTTGATCTGGCGCAGGCATACTTCGCGGCCGGGCAGCGGGACAAGGCGGAAGAAAACGTGCTGCTCGCGCTCGAAGCCGCTCCCGGCTACCGGCCGGCGCAAAAATTGCTTTTACAACTTCAGGATTCCGGGAAGGGGAAATAAGTCGATGGCTATTCCTGTCGAAGTAGATCGGGACTCGATAGAACTTAAGCAGCGCATCGATCGCTTTCATACGGTGCGCGACGGCATCCTGGGGCAGGTGCGCCAGGTCATTGTCGGCCAGGAAGAGGTGCTCGATCAGATCCTGATCGCCTTGTTCGTGGGCGGCCATTGCCTGATCACCGGTCTGCCCGGCACCGCCAAGACCCTCATGGTGCAGACCATCTCGCGGACTCTGGGCCTGGAGTTCAAGCGCATCCAGTTCACGCCGGATCTCATGCCCTCCGACATCACCGGGACCGACATCATTGAGGAAGATCCGACCACCGGTCATCGCCGCTGGACCTTTGTTCCCGGGCCGATCTTCGGCAACGTGCTGCTTGCCGACGAGGTGAACCGCACGCCTCCCAAAACGCAGTCGGCGCTGCTCGAGGCCATGCAGGAGCGGTCCTGCACGGTCCGCGGCCACCGCTATGCGCTGCCTTCCCCCTTCTTCGTGCTGGCTACGCAGAACCCGATCGAGCTCGAAGGCACTTATCCTCTGCCCGAGGCGCAGCTCGACCGCTTTCTGTTCAACACCATCCTCGATTACCTGAGCGCCGAGGATGAGCTCAAGGTAGTCGATCTCACCACGACGACGCGCGATGCCACGGTGGAGGCGGTCACCAACGCCGAGGAGATCCTTCAGTTCCAAAAGCTGGTCCGCATGGTCCCCATCGCCGAGTCGCTGGCCCGCTACGTCATCACCATCGTCCGCGCCACCCGCCAGAAGAGCGGCATCGCGCCCGATGTCATCAAGAAGTACGTCAACTATGGCGCCAGCGTGCGGGCCGCTCAATTCATCGTCCTGGCGTCGAAGGCGCGAGCGCTGGCGCGCGGCCGCTATCACGTTGCCTATGAAGACATCACGGCCATGGCCATTCCAGTGCTGCGCCATCGTATTCTGCTGAACTTCCATGCGGAATCGGATCGCATCGATTCGGACGAAATTCTGCGGCGTTTGCTTGAGTTCATGCCGCCCCCAAAGGAAGCCTGATGATGCAGCGCTTTCTCGATCCCTCCGTGCTCGCCGGCATCTCCGGCCTCGACCTCATCGCCAAAACAGTGGTCGATGGCTTTGTCGCCGGCCTGCACCGCTCCCCGGACTTCGGCTTCAGCCAGGAGTTCGCGGAATATCGCGCTTACACGCCGGGAGACGATCTCCGGCATGTGGATTGGAATGTCTTCGCACGGACGGAGCGCGCCTATCTCAAGCGCTATCGCGGAGAGACGAACAGCCTGCTGACAGTTCTGCTCGACGCCAGCAATTCCATGAAATACACCTCCCACGCCGTGACGAAGATGGACTATGCGCGCTACGCCGCCGCTTCGCTCTTCTATCTGGCCATCCACAGCCAGCGCGACGCCGCGGGACTGATCGTCTTCGATGACGAGGTGCGCAGCTACATCCGCCCCTCCACCCGGCACGGTCAGCTCCCTCGTCTTCTGGCCGGGCTGGAGGGAGCCGAGCCGCGCGCTCGCACCGACTTCGCCAAGCCGATGCGCCATTTCCAGGAGTTCCTGCGGCGGCGGGGAATCGTCCTCATCCTCTCCGATTTCTATGAGTCGCCCGCGACCATCGTGCGGACCTTTGAGCCGCTGCGCTTCCACGGGAATGAGGTCGTTCTCTTTCACATCCTCGATCCCCGGGAGATTCAGCCCCGGCTCGGCGAGGCAGTGGTCCTGGTCGATCTTGAAACCAACCAGCACATGGAGGTCACGCCCGATTACGCGGGCGCCGACTACCGCAGGAAGATGGATAGTCACATCGCCGAGCTGCGGGAGCGCGCCCAAGCCGCCGGGCTCGACTACTTCCTGCTCGAAACCGGCCAGCCGCTCGACGCCGTGCTTCGCCAGTATCTCTCGCTGCGGCAGGGGAGGGATTAGTGGGCTTTCTTTCCCCATGGTTCCTGGCCGGGATCGCCGCAGTGGGCATTCCCCTGTATCTCCACCTTCTGCGGCGGCATTCGACGACGCCGCGGCCCTTCAGTTCGCTGATGTTCTTTGAGCCGCGCACGCAAAGCTCCATCAAGCACCGGCGCTTGCGCTACCTGCTGCTGCTCTCCTTCCGGCTGGCCCTCCTGCTGCTGCTGGCGCTCGCATTTGCCGATCCCTTTGTCACCCGCCCCGCAGCCGCCGTCTCCGGCGACAAGCTTCTCCTGGTGGTCCTCGACAACTCCTTCAGCATGCGCGCGGGCTCCCGCCTCGCGGATGCGCGGCGTGAGGCGCTCTCCCTGCTCGCCGCTCGGCCGCCGCTCGAACGCGCGCAGGTGATGGCCTTCGGTGCGCAGCTGCAGGCCCTCACCCGCCCCGTTCAGGACACAGGCGCGCTGCGCTCGGCCGTCGAATCCCTTCAGCCCGGCGACGACCGGGCCAGCCTGAGCGAGCTCGGACGCGCGGTCCGCTCCCTGGCGGAGAATGTGCGCACGCCCATCGAGATGCACTTCATCAGCGACATGCAGGCCACCGGCATGCCGGCGAATTTCTCCGAGATTGCCCTCCCGGAGAACGTCTCGCTCTTCCTGCATCCTGTCGTGAAGACCCCGGCGCCCAATTGGACGGTGGAGAGCGTGACCGCTCCGGGCCAGGTCTTCGAGCCGAAGAAGACGCGCATTCAGGCGGTCGTCGCCGGACACAACACTCCGCAGGCGGCGCGCGCCGTCTCGCTGATCGTCAACGGCAAAACCGTGGCCACGCAAACCGCGCAGGTGCCCGCTGGAGGCCGCGTGACAGTCGAGTTCCGCTCCTTCGACCTGCCCTACGGATTCAGCCGGTGCGCCGTAAGGATCGACTCGGCCGATGCACTGCCCGCCGATGACTCCAGCATCTTCGCCATCGAGCGATCCGATCCCGCCAAGGTGCTGTTCGTCCATGATTCCGCCGATACGCGGTCTCCGCTGTACTTCGGCAGCGCGCTCTCCTCCGCCGCCAACTCCGTCTTTACCGTGCAGAACGCCACCGTCGAGCAGGCAGCCAACCTGGATCCCTCCAAGTACGCGCTGGTGGTCTTGTCCGATGTGTTTCTCCTGCCTTCGCCGCTCGAAAACAATCTGAGCCGGTATGTGCGCGGGGGAGGAGGCCTTTTTATCCTCGCCGGAACCGCCGCCGGCCATCGTCCACGCATTCCCGTCCTGGGAAACCGCATCCTCGGCTCCGATCGCTCCTCCGGCGGAGACAACGGATACCTGGCGGCCGGTCCCTTCGACAGGTCGCATCCCTCGTTGAACCATGCGGGAGAGTGGACGGGAGTAAAATTCTTTTACGCGGTGAGGGTCGATCCGGGTGATTCGCGCGTCGTCGCGCGGCTATCCGATGGCACGCCTCTATTGCTCGACGAGAAGATGGGCGAGGGACGCGCCATGCTGCTCACATCGGGCCTCGACAATCTGACCAACGATCTCCCGCTGCATGCTGCTTTTGTGCCTTTCGCCGAGCAGATCTCCCGCTATCTTTCCGGCGCCGGGCAGCGCAGCGGTTCACGGACGGTAGGCTCCTTTCTTGAATTGCGGACGGCCAGGGAACAGGCAATTGGGGTCGAAGTCGTCGATCCCGACGGCCGACGGCCGCTTTCCCTGAGCGAGGCCTCCACCGCGCAGTCGTATCAACTCACGCGCGCTGGGTTCTATCAGCTCCGGCTGGCCAATGGCCGCCAGGAACTGGTGGGGGTGAATCCCGACCCGCGCGAGTCGGATCTGGGCGTGATTCCGGACGACGTTCTTACTCTGTGGCGCGGAGATCCAAGCACACCCGCTCCCACGGCGGCTCCCGCCGCGCAGGAGCAGCAACAACAGGAACGCCGCCAACTCTGGTGGTACGTCATGATCCTGGTGCTCGCGGCGGCGATCGCCGAGTCGGTGCTGGCCAGCCGCTATCTGGGCACGCAAACGGAGGAACCATGAGCACACGGGAAGAGCTCAATGCCTACATCGGGCAACTGGAGCGCAGGCTGCGTCTCGGCGCAGCCGTGCGGGGAGCAGCCATCCTCACCGGAGCGGCTCTCGTCACCACGGTCGTGCTCGTCGTCATCGTCAACTGGTTTGCCTTCTCGCGGCTGAGCGTCGGCAGCGCGCGGGCAGTTCTGTTTCTGGCTATGGCGTTTGTGCTGGGCTTTGCCCTGGCCGTCCCTCTGCTGCGCCTCACGCGGCGCGGAGTGGTGGGCAAAGTGGAGAGCGCCTTTCCCCAGTTCAATCAGCGGCTGATCACCTTCGCCGAACGCGAGCCCGGCTCCCGGGATCCATTCCTGGACCTGCTCGCCGCCGATACTCTCCAGGCCGCCCGCGGCGCGGATCCCGGCAGCCTTGTGCCCGACAGCCGATTGCTCGCCGGGGCCGGCGTGGGGATCGCCTCGCTCGGCGTCCTGCTCTGGCTCATCCTCGCCGGTCCGGGTTTTCTCGGATACGGATCGTCGCTGCTCTGGTCCGGCAAACACGCCGGCATCCCCGCCTTCTACGACATCCGCGTAACTCCGGGCAACGTGACAGTGCGGCGCAACGCCGACCAGCTCGTGACCGCCCTCCCGGTCGGACTACTCACCGACAAGGTTCGCTTGTACGCGCGCTATCACAGCGCCTCGCGCTGGGAGCAGGTTCCCATGCAGCCGCAGGCGGGCGCCTCCGGCTTTCAATTTCTCTTCGCGGGCCTTCCCGAAGGCGTCGAGTATTACGTCGAGGCCGGTCCCCTGCGCTCGCAGCACTACAACATTCGCGTCGTCGATCTGCCGGGGGTCAAGCAGATCCGCGTGAAGTATCACTTCCCGAGCTGGGCCGGCATGAAGGATGTGACGGACGAACAGGGCGGCGATCTGCGCGCCGTCCAGGGTACCGATGCCAATCTTGAGATCCTCACCGATCGCCCGCTGCACGACGGCGTGCTGGTCCTCGACAACAACCAGCAGATTCCTCTCACCCGCGGCGAGGGCAACGTCTACAAGGGAACCATCCATATAGATAAGGATGGGCTTTATCATGTAGCCGCCATCGATCGCGGCCAGCCGGTTCGGCTCTCAGGCGATTACTTCATCGCGGCGAACCAGCCCAGGCCGCCGGAGGTCGCCATCGCCCGCCCGGAGCGCGACTATCGCGCCAGTCCGATCGAAGAGGTGACGGTCTCGGCCAAGGCGCAGGACGACTACGGCCTCAACGCTCTTGACCTGCACTACTCCGTCAACGGCGGTCCCGAGCAGAGCGCCAGCCTGCTCAAGCAGAAGGGAGCCAAAGAAGCCGATGGCTCGACGGTGCTCTCGCTCGAGAAGTTCAAGCTCGTTCCCGGCGATGTCGTCAGCCTCTATGCCACGGCCAAAGACGGACGCTCCGAAGGACGCACCGATATCTTCTTCATCCAGGCCGATCCCTTCGAGAGAGAGTTCTCGCAGTCCCAGGCCGCCGGCGGCGGCGGAGGGGGCGGGGGAGGCGGCGGCCAGAACAATGAACAGGACATCTCGCAGCGCGAGAAAGAGATCATCGCCGCCACCTGGAAGCAGCGCAACGACAAGAACGCCGCGGCGCAGCAGGCGGCAGCCTCCGCGAAGTTCTTGTCGGAGGTGCAATCGAAACTTGCCGCCCAGGCCGAGTCGCTCTCCCAGCGCATGCAGAGCCGTGAGCTCTCCCAGGCCAACGATGCCTTCAACAGCTTTGTCGCGGATATGGATGCGGCGGTGCTCCAGATGGGTCCCGCTGCAGACAGGCTGAAGCAGCGGCGGTGGAGCGACGCCATGCCCAGCGAACAAAAGGCCCTGCAATACCTGCTGCGTGCCGAGGCCACCTTCCGTCAGATTCAGGTCGCCTTCGGCAACCGCGGCGGCGGTGGAGGCGGAGCCGGAGGAGCAGGCCGCGATCTCGCCAGCCTCTTCGATCTCGAGCTCGACACGCAGAAGAACCAGTACGAGACGGCGCAGACCGCAAACGGGGGCAACCAGCAGGATCAACAGGTGGACAATGCTCTGCGCAAGCTCGATGAGCTGGCACGGCGTCAGGAGGAACTCGCCGCGCAGCGCAACAGCAGCGCGGAGAACTTCCAGCAGCGCTGGCAGCAGGAGCTCCTGAGGCGTCAGGCCGAGGAGCTGCAGCGCCAGATGGAGCAGCTTGCCCAGAACCAGCAGGGACAGCAATCGGGGCAGCAGGGGGGCCAGCAGGGCAGCCAGCAGGGAGGACAGCAGGGAGGACAGCAAGGCGGCCAACAGGGAGGACAGCAGAGTAGCGCCTCCGGCTCATCCGGACAGTCTTCCGGCGGCTCCGCGGCGGGAGGCGCCAACTCGGCGGCGCGCAGGGCTCTCGATCAGCTTCGCCAGGCCACCGGCGAGATGAGCCGTTCCTCGTCGCAGCCGCAGAGCCAGGAGGACGCCCGGCGTGCAGCCGACCGCCTTCGCGAGGCCGCCCGGCTCCTGGGCGGCATGCAGCAGCAGCAGGACTCCGGCCGGCTCGATGCGATGGCGCGAGAATCGGAGCGGCTCAAGAGCGAGCAGCAGACGCAGGCCGATCAGATGCGCAGATTATCCGGCCAGGGCCTTGGCGGACTTCCGAGCCAGGCAGAATCCGATTACCGCCGTCTTGGGCAGCTCGCCAACGACCGCCAGCGCCTCTCCGACGACCTCACGAAGCTGAGACGGCAGATGCAGCAGGCCGAACGCGAGCTGGCTCCGGCGCAGCGGCCTGCCGCCTCCAAGCTGCGCGATGCCCTCGGTCAGATGGAGCAGGACGACCTGCCCACGCGGGTTCAGCGGAGCGCCGACTGGCTGCGCCGCGGCATCAATCCCAGCTCCAATTCGGCTGAGGCTGGAATCGGCGAGGGACTGCAGCGCCTCAGCGACCAGGTGCGCCAGGCTCAGCAGGCGCTGGGAAGCGGACAACCGGGCTCGAATAGCGCGCTAGACCAGGTCAGGCAGCTTCGCGATCAACTGCAGGCGCTCAATCCCGGCAGCCGCGGCGGCGCGTCCGGACAAAATGGGCAAAGCCAGTCGGGACAGATGGCCCGCGGCCAGTCCGGACAGCCGGGAGACGGGCAGCAAGGACAAATGGGCCAGCTCTCCCGCGGCCAGTCGGGGCAATCGGGCCAGCCGGGGCAAGGCCAGGCCGGGCAGTTCGTGGGCGGTGGCCCTCAGCCCGGGGGCGGTGCGCACATCGGCGGGACGGCCGGCGCCTACTGGAACAATGGCCGTGAACGCGGAGGCAATCGCGGCGGTCCGGTCTACGGCGATCTCGACACAGGCAACAACTCCAATCTTCCCCAGCCCGTCGGACCTGACAACACCCCGATCCCCGGCGACTCGGAGAGAACCATCGAGCAGGGCGTGGCCGAATTGAGCCAGCTTCGCCAGACGGTGCGCGACGATCCCGAGGCCCTGCGCCAGGTTCAGGGCCTGATCCGCGAACTGCAGAATCTGGACCCTCGCCGCTTTCCGGGAAATCCTGCGCTGGTCGAACAGCTCCACCGCCAGGTTCTTGGCGATGTGGACAAGCTCGAGTTGCGGCTGCAGAGAACCCAGAACGACGAGGAATCCAGCCAGATCCGCAGTCCCGACACCGACCGCGCCCCGTCTGGCTACCAGGAGGAGGTTGCCGAATACTTTCGTAAGCTGAGCAAGCACTGAGGAGCGGAGCCCGGCCGGCACTCGATCGCCTTCGCGGCATGCGGTCTTGCGCGATTGCCAAAAACCCGTGACTGGGAAGAGCCGCGAACTTGAGTAACCTCCGTCCGCAACTCAGCTTCCGGCTTGCCGTGCTAAGGTAAAGTGGAATTTTCACGACACAAGCCTGCTGGCGGGGAAAGCCACACCGGAGGACGGACCATGCCTGGCAGCTTTGGGATTTTGAGCCGGCTCTCTGGCCGGGCCCTTGCACGGCTCTTTTGGATCGAAAACTGAATCGGCAACTTCGGATTAGCAACTCCGGGCCGGATGGAATCGCTGGGAATCGTTGTAGAACATCGAGGCCTTCGCCGTTGCGGAACGGCAGCGTGGAGATGCCGGCAATCCCGGCGCTCTCCCCGGAGTCTCTGCTGAAGCGAATGCCGGGCTCTCTCATGCCAGGCTTCTTGCGAGACGCCTCGATCATTCTGGAAAGTTGAGCCGGGCGAGACGTGTCAAGAGTCGTGGTCATCGGCGCGGGTCCCATGGGGTTGGCGGCTGCCTATCAGGCGGTGAAGGACGGCCATGATGTCCAGCTCCTGGAGACCGCGATGGAGCCCGGCGGCATGGCTGCCCATTTCGACTTCGGCGGAATCTCGATCGAGAGGTTCTACCACTTCGTCTGCCGGACGGACCTCCCCACCTTCGAACTCCTCAAAGAACTCGGAATCGCCGATCGCATGCGATGGGTTCCCACCTCCATGGGCTTCTTCTTCAAAAATCACCTCAACCCGTGGGGTCATCCGCTGGCGCTGCTTCGTCTGCCGCACACCGGGTTTGTCACCAAGCTGCGCTACGGCATCTTTGCCCTGATCTGCACTCGCCGGCGCCGGTGGCCCCAACTGGAGGACCGGCCGGCCAAAGAGTGGCTGATCCAATGGTGCGGGGTACAAGGCTACGAGCAGTTCTGGCGTCCGCTGCTGGACTTTAAATTCTATGAGTTCGCCGACAGCATCTCGGCGGCATGGATCTGGACCCGGATCAAGCGGGTGGGCCGCTCGCGAAAGAGCATCCTGCAGGAAGAACTGGGTTATCTTGAAGGCGGCTCGCAGACGCTGGTCGACGCCCTCGCTCATTGGATTGAGGAGCATGGAGGACGTATCCGCCTCGGCGCATGCGTGCAGCGAATAATGGCCGGCCACGGGACAGTCACCGGCGTGGCCACCGCGGAGGAGCAGATTCCCGCGGATTATGTGATCTCGACCATTCCATTACCGGCCGTTTCCGCCCTGATTCCCGACCTGCCCGCGGAATGGAGAGAGAGATACGCGGCGATCAAAAGTATTGGTATCTGTTGCGTAATTTTCAAATTGAAGCGATCCCTCAGCCCTCATTTCTGGATCAACATCACGGATGAGAAGCATGAGATTCCGGGTGTGATCGAGTTCACCAATCTGCGAAAAGTGGGCCCGACCATCGTCTATGTGCCCTATTACATGCCCGTAACCAACCGCAAATTCTCCTGGAGCAACGAAGAGCTGATTGAGGATGCGTTCGCCTGCCTGACGAGAATCCGTCCGGACTGGTCAAAGGATGAGATCCTCGACGCCCGCGTCGCGAGACTGCGCCACGCGCAGCCGATCTGCGAGGTAGGATTTGCAGCCAGGGTTCCACCAATACAAACACCGATCCGCGGACTGCAGGTAGCCGATACCTGCTTTTATTACCCGGAGGATCGAGGCATTGCGGAGAGCGTGCGCCTTGGGCGGCAGATGGCGAGGCAAATCGAGAAGCCAGGCGCTGCGCAGGAGCTGCGCAATCGCCCAGCGCCGGCCTGAACGCTGCTATGCTTCTCGTGTGTGCCGAAGAGGCGAATCTCTCTCCGGACGGGCGCAGCGCCCGCGCTTGACGTGACTCCGAATACTCCACCATGATGCCTACCCCTCCGCAAGACTCCGGTAACCTCGAAGACGCGAGGCCGGCTCCGGTTCCCGGCCGCGTGACCATCGGCCTGCCCACCATCAACCGCAGCCGATTGGCCCAGCGGGCGATCCGCAGTGTTCTGGCCCAGACCTACGGCAATCTTGAGCTCATCGTCTCCGATGACCTCTCGACCGATGACACGCTCGAACGCGTGAAGGAGATTGCCGATCCGCGGCTGGTGCTCTTTGAGCAGAAGCAGAGGCTGGGGCTGGTGGCAAATTTCGATTTTTGCCTGAGACACGCGACCGGCGAGTTTTTTCTGCTGCTGGGAGACGACGACGTTCTGGAGCCGCAGGCGATCGAGCGGCTTGTCCAACCCTACCTCAGCCCCGCGGCCGGCATCTCGCCGGAGGCGATCGGCGTGGTCTGGTGCCCGTGCCTGATCGCCGGCGCCGATAGCGGCCGATTTTGGACCACCGAGCCCGGGCCCGCCCTGGAGTCGCCCGCAGCCTTGCTGGTCGAGTTATGGGCGGGCAATCGCGGTCCCCGCCTGAGCAGCATACTGATGCGCACTCAGGACGGAATCGCCGCCGGCGGCTACCAGCAGCGCTATGGAGACCTCTGCGATATCGGCTGCTGGGGGCAGGTGGCGCTTGAACGAGAGCAAGCGGTGTGCATCCGGGAGCCGCTGGTGCAGTACACCAATCACTACGGCAGCACCACCAGTCAATCGGCGGTTCGCCAGTGGCAGCAGTGGGCCGAGGTTGTGCATGCGGACCTGGCCGCCGCCGCCGGAGCGAAACACGGCCGCGGCGCGGAAGCCGCGATCCGGAGGGCAAAACGGAACTTTCTCGGTGGCATTACTCTCACCATTCTGATCCAGACCATCGGTAAGCCAGGGTGGATTCGCAACGGCGTCCGGGAAGCCTTCCGCTCGCCTGGCGTCTTCTTCAGCCCGTACATCGTGCGGCGCCTAGTCAAGGACGGCTGGAAGATTCTCAAACTGCGGCAGCATGCAAAACAGCGGTAGACGCAGTTGGAAGCGGCGAGCGATCAGCCGAAGCCCAGCTCCCCGCAAGCCGGGGCGTGAAGCCTCAAACAAAAGCCTCACGCCGGCCCGCATCGATAGAGCGGATTTTCTATAGGTGTACCCCGGAGCCGCTGCCACCTACGCGGGTTTTCATCAAGAAAAGCCGCACTTCTCAGGGCTCGGTGGGGCATAGCAATAGGAAATCCGCTCCAGGGGAGCGCCGCTTTCCCAAGGCCTACTTGATCGTGCCGTTCAAGCCGTTGGGAAAGAAGACCCCCGGCTTGTTGCCGCCATAAACAACGCTCAGCACCTGCGCGGTCGTTCGGCTGAAGGTGATCCCGTTGGAGTCGGCATCGACGATGGTTGCCGCTCCGTTGGTCGACGTGCCCACGCCGATATCGTCGGGAGACGCCGGAGCCGGCGTCACCGCTGCCGCGCTGAGAGAGGCACGCGCGCCGGCGATGGCCTGCGAGGCATTCTGCGCTGCCGTCCCCGCTGCATAGATGCGGGTGCGGATGCTGCCCGCATGATACGCCTCAACCGCCAGGATCCCGGCCGCCGCCTGCAGATAGCTCTTGCTGGAGAGCAGCGCAGCGGCTCCGTTGTAGGCCGTCACGCCCACGTCTTCAAAGATGAACGCGCCGAGCAGGAAATTCGTCTCGCTGGCAAACGGGTCGAACGAGGGCCCCAACCCCGCGGCCTGGGCGAGAGCATTGAAGCTGTTGAAGAGATCGAGATTCGGTTGGGGAACCGCGCTCGCAGCCAGCGCCCCGGAGAGGAAGGAGACGTGGTTGCGCTCCTCCTGCGCGGTTTCGTAGGCGTAGTCCTTGAGGACCTGCGTGGTGAAAGGAACGGGAGCGAAGTTCGGCTTGACCGTAACGCTTCCCGCCGTCCCGCCGCCGCCCATGACGCTGACCGGCGTAGAGAGCTTGTCAATCGTCACCCCCGCGGTCGCCAGCGTATAGAACTGCGCTTCGAGGTATTCGAGGTTCAGAGCAAAATTCAAGATATCGGGATCGCCAATGGTAGCCGCGCGCGCCACCCGGCTCAATGCCAGGCCGGCCAGCGCAGCGCCTCCCAGCAGCATCGCCGAGCGGCGGCTGGCCCCGCGTTCTTCGAGTTCCACCATCAAGGTTTCAGTGTTTTCCATGTCTCTCCTTCACGAAGCGGATGCGGTGATGGTTCCGTTGAGTCCATTGGGGAAGAAGCCGCCCTTGCTCACGGCCCCGGAAGCCGCATTGAGGTAAACGATGTGCAGCACCTCATCGGTCGAGCGGTGATAGGCCAGTGAATTGGAGTCGCAGGGAACAATGGTCTTGCTCGAAACAGCGACCTCGCCGGTCACTCCTCCGGAAGCGGCTGACGAAGCCTTGCCGCGCAGCGCCGAGATCTGGTTGGCCAGATTGAGGTAGGTAGGGTCGGTCTGGTAGACCAGGATGGTGCGAATCTCCGCCGCATGGTAAGCCTCGGTTGCATGAATGGCCGCAGCCGCGCTGAGGATCGATGCATTGGAGATCAGCGTCACTGCGCCGTTGTATGCCGTGACGCCCACGTCCTCAAAGGTGAATGCCCCAACCAGGAACTGGTTCTCGTCCGCAAAGGGATTGAAGGGCCCGGTGATGCCGGCTGCCGCGGCGGCCGCCGTGAAGCTGCCGCTGAGGTCGATGGCTGGACGGGAGACCGCTGCCGAGCCGAGCGCGGTTCGCAGATAGCGCACATGGGCTAATTCGTCGTTGGCGATCTCCATTGCGTACGCCTTGATCGCAGCCGTAACGAAGGGAACCTGCGTGCCTCCGGTCACCGGCCCGGGGTTCGAGCCGGTATCCGCTGAGGTGAGCCCCTGCCCGGTCGCTGCGCGCAGGTAGAACTCCGCTTCGAGATACTCGAGATTGAGCGCGAAGTTGAGGATATCGGTGTCAGTGACCGCGGGGGTGGACGGCGTGGTGGGCATGGTGGGGGTGGTAGCGGTCGCCATTGAACTGCCGCTGCAGCCTGCCGCTACTGCTGCCGCTGCTGCTCCTAAGCCGGTCCCCATGCCGGCCAGAAACCTGCGGCGGGAGACTCCGCCTCGTACTAACTCACTCAACTTGTTCGGATCCACGATAGGGCTCTCCGTTTCTCTGGACTAGTTCGTCTTCCTTACGGTTACGTATTCAGTTTCGACCCGGCTGCGCGCAGCACCCCACTCCGGAGATCTCCGGAGCGATTCGCCCGTGATGGTCTTCCCGCTCCGCCTTCCTTCGGTTACTCTCGGCGAAGTTGGCGCTCATAGGAAAGAACGCACCCATCACGATTTCGGATTTGCAGAATTTGCAAAAAGATTGAATGCGCGGATTGGAGCGTCGCGCTGCCGCCGCGGTCCCGCTTTCAACAGAGGGCAACAACAGCGCCAGGCATTCTCAATCGAGAAGCCTTTCTCCCACTGCGCGCCGTCGTCGAACTACCGGAACGCTGCTTCTGATCAATAGGCCGGAAGATTTGCGGATGGATTCACCGTGCAACTCGCCCTGCATCCATCTCAGAGAGTCCCTGGGCTTTGTCCTTCGCAAGCGGCTCTGAACGAGCGCGATGACTACATGACAGAACTCGAGGCAGTGTGAGACACACATGCCGCAAAGCTCGGATGCATTGATTTAGATTCAGTGGCTTTGAATGGCGGAGGGAGAGGGATTCGAACCCCCGTTACCCTTTCGGGTAAAGCGGTTTTCAAGACCGCCTGTTTCAACCGCTCACACATCCCTCCGCGTGAGTGTTGGTAAACAGTTTACCAGTTACCAAAAGGGCTCCAGTTTCGACCTTGACCAGGTCAGCCCGGACGTCTCCCCAAGGGGGAGGCAACCAGCCCGAGGGGACCGGGCAGGCGACCGGCGGCCCGATCACACCAGACTTAAAAAAGAGGAACGTGGCAAGCCTAACCGATGCAATCACGATCAACCGTCGTGTTCGCTGCCTGGCCGAGAAATTCGACGGATACCCTCATCAGGTGCGTGACGGATACCCTCATCATCTACGTTATGTAGACAAAATTTTGATGGAAATTTCCAAAAACAAACTCATCTAAGCGATTCGGACACCAGTGATTGGGTACGATCTTGCCAGGAGAGGGATTCATATCGCAGAATAAGCCAGTTTATTTTAATAGTTTGCGGACGAATGCTTTCAG
>DASYYO010000302.1:0-8110 GCA_035933805.1 Acidobacteriaceae bacterium
AAGACCATGGGAAGAACCAGCACCATGATCACCAGATAGGCAACGACGATCCCGCCCCAAACCAGCAGTCTTCCGCGATTGAGGAGTCTGAGCCGCTCCGATGCAAGACTGCCCAAACCGGAGGCAAGAATCAGGCTGAATAAGCACACGCCGAGAGAATAGATCGGGTGGCCGAGATAGACGCCGAAATACTCCAGGAGGGCGATCTCGGCCAGCATGAAACCGGCGCCTATCAATGAAAAATACAAAGAGCCGGCGAGGATCAACGGCCGCGGACTTTCGCGTACGGCGCCTCGCAAAGGCACCAGGATCGTTGCGATCACCGCGACGATGGAGAGGAACAGGATCATCGCGAGGACGCAGGAGGCGATCAGGTTGCCCTGGATGACGCCGTTATGCAGGCCGCCGGTCAGCCAGCGCCGGCCGACAATCGCAAGACTTGGGATGCTGTAGATGCGCAACTGGTTGAAGAAGAAGGGCCGGGCATCCGTTGGAACGGTGAGATCAAGGTAGGAAGAGCCGAGGGCTCGATTCAAGGAAGTGAGGTCGTGACTTTGCAAGACCTGGCGCAGCAGGGCGGATTGCGGCGGTTGGTCCGGCGAGAGCAAGATGGTGAAACCGCCCTCCTGGACAGTGGCGTTCAGTACACGCAACTGTTCGGCGGTAAACGGCGTCTTCGACAAGACCAGAGTGGCGATATGATCTGCGTTCGCGACGTAAAGATGCTGGCGGACATCCTGGACTCCCGAGTCCAGCAAAGCGGCTGACGCCAAGCCGATCATGCGGCCGGTCTCATTGACCTCGCCGGGGCTGAACCAGCGGCTTACGGTGAATATGCCATTGGGGTTGAGAGTCTTGAGAAAGGCGCGCCAGCCTTCCAGGGTATAGAGCCCATTCTCACTCAGGCTGAATCCGCCGGCTCCGGTCGAGGCCCAGGTATCGATCATGCTCATTTGCACAAGATCGAATCTCTCCCGGGTAGCGGCGAACCAGCTGCGAGCATCGTCCACATGCAGGTGCAGATTGGGTACAGCGGTCAGATTGGAATAGCTCTTGTAAAACGGGTCGCGGGTATGAAGATTGATGAAGATCGGGTTGAGCTCCACTCCCGTGATGTCGCTCACGCCGAACAGGTGCGCCGACAGAATGTCTCTGCCGCCGCCTACCCCGATCACCGCGGACTTGTGAATCCCGGGGAGCCGATAAGCCAGGTTGACGAGATCATACCGGAGGAATGCGATGGAGTCGGGCGTGCCGTCGTAATGAAACATGGAAGTACCGGCTGCGCCATCGATCGTCATGTCACTCACTGGAACGAGAACGCTGGCCGGAAGTTTCGGCGAAGGCCCCCACATTTGAGGCGGTTCTATGACCGGACGGGATGCTCGGATGCG
Source organism: Acidobacteriaceae bacterium (assembly GCA_035933805.1). GTDB lineage: Bacteria > Acidobacteriota > Terriglobia > Terriglobales > Acidobacteriaceae > PALSA-350. The sequence continues at coordinate 1,395 of DASYYO010000302.1, forward strand.
AGAGTAGGAGTTCCATCTCTCATAGATGTTGCTCCGGGATCGCTCGAGATTGTCTTTTACGAGAATCGGTCTGAGGTCTGCAGGCGAGAATGAATTGATGAGTGCGAAAGCCAGCAGCAGAGCCGCAATTGGCACGGGTCTTCGCCACCAGGACTCTGCCCGCAGGCGCTGCCGGGTTTCGACGTCGGCGCTGGCCACAAAAGCGGCTGACGACAGTGCTCCGATCACCCCGGCCACAATCACCACGGTCGGACCGCTCATCAGGTTCAACAATCCGATGACCGCGATGCATCCGAGCGCCGCGCCAAGAAGATCCACGCCGTACACCTGCCCCGCCGGGAAGGGGCTGCGGGTTAACGCAAGGCTTACAACAACCCCGGAGAATACATACGGCACAGCCATGACGCTCAGCAGAAGGCCCCATGAGATCAACGTGGTAATCGAAGATACCGTGGTAGTGATGAGACAAAATTGCACAGCAACCGAGGCTGGCATGGCAATTGCGGTCAGAAGCGCGAACTTCGAGAGGGTGACGGGCAAAGGAACAGCCTCGAAGCGTTCGCGCCACAGATAAACCCAGACCGCGCCTACCGTCATGCCCAGCATCGCTACGCTGATTGCGAAGAAGGCCATGTAGTACCACGCAATCACCGACAAGATGCGGGTCTGAAGGATCTGAAAGACGAGGAGGGAGAAGGTGATCAGGAAAACGCCTGTAAGAAACGGGGTCTTACGCAAGCCGCTGAGTGGAACCATTGGATAGCACCATGTCCGGGAAGGAAATGACGTTCGCTTCAGTCAGAATGACCGTGAATCACGGGCATCAGCTACAGGTCGATGTCGAGCCGGAAAAGCCGGCCTGGCAACTGCCAGGCGCTCGCCAGGGATGTCCTCAAATTCGCTCGATTCTTCCCCATTCTCCCAGCATAAGAGAGCAACGCGGAGTCGCGACCGGCGCGGCTTTCGATGGGACTCGGACAAACAGCAGAAAAGCCAGCGGGTTGCGCTTTCGCAGTGCAGCGTTCTAGAGCTTCCTAAATACGTGCGAACTCGCACAAGGATTGGGAACGTCGCGATTATACGTCGGCGGCAGCAGCATACCTCGGCCGTTTTTCAAGAGGTGGCCAAGACTGTAAATGCGAGCCGCGAAAGAGAGAAAGTCGCTCTGATTGGCTTGAGAACCCATTGCCTCGACCTGCAAGCTCTCTCTCCTCTCTCATTTTGGCCGGAAACCGGGCCGTCGAGAAGAGAATGCGGTAAATTCCTCCGCTTCGGTGAGAAGATCCGTGCTCACTGATTCTGGGAGACGCCTTGCCGGTTCATCGCTGCGGGAGAAAACCATAGCTGCCTTTTCCAGGGCATCAGTGAAAGGCAGATGCTTCCGGCCTCCGAGATCGACTGGGCAGGGAAGAATACATCGGTCCATTCTCCAGCAATTCCTCAGGAATCATGGTGGACGCGGAAGGAATCGAACCTTCAACCTGTCGATTAAGAGTCGAATGCTCTGCCAGTTGAGCTACGCGTCCAGGACTAAGCCGAATGTAGAGCTACATTCGTAAGAGAAAGGTGCGCAAAACCATGCGCCAGAACAAATACTACCACACTCGTAGGGGCTAGAAGCTGAAGGAAAGGCCGCCCTGGATGGAACGATCCGCCTGGGCGAAGTAGAGCGTGCTTCCGTCGGGAGTGACAAACGGACGGTATCCCTCCCGCAGCAGATTTCGCACCGCAATGAGGGCTTCCGTCCCGTTGGGGAGCAGACGTCCGCAGCGAATCGGCTGACGGATGAGCAGACTTAAAAAGGCATCCTGCGAAGGGTTATCAAAGAGATCGACTGAGTTTACAGTGCCCGCCGGCTGCCAGCGATACGAAGCTCGCCAGTGAGTGCCGGTGTGAGCCAGCGTGCCGTTCACGGAAGCGGCAACGGCCTGAGACCTTCGGGCGCTGATGGCGTACAGGGCGTCGCTGACCGTGGCCTGCGGAGCTGTAGCGGCCGAGACCAGCGCCTTGCCATCCGCATAGGAGAAAGACGCCCAGGTGGAACTGCTGAACCGCTGCTCGACCTCGGCCCGAAAACCGGCTGTCGTATAACCCGGGCCGGTGGCCCGGAGCACCTGAGAGAAGGGATCGTAGAGCAGATTGCCGTCGGAGAAGTCCTGCGCGGAAGGGTTGCCCCCGCCACCGACGATCGGATTCGCAATCTGGTCATGGTAGAACGCGACCAGGGCGCGCAGCGTAGCGGAGTCTTCCTCGATCCGGAGTTCCTGATGGAGGCCCTGCTCGAAACGCAGCGTGCCGTTCTCCTCGGTAAACATGGGGGCCAGAGTGCTGGTATCGGCGATCTGGTCCGCGCTTTGTACCTGGGGAGAGGTGGAGAGGTCGTAGGTTACGCTGGCGCCGCCGGAGTGCCAGGACACGGCGGCATAAGGCGAGTTGGAGATAAGGTTCGAAGGCCCATGAAGCGCGGCAGTCTGGTTGCCGAAGTCGGCGGAGAGGTTCGGACCAAGATTGATGGTCTCGGCGGCGCGAAACAGGACAGCCTGAAAGTTCTGCGAGCCTCCGGAGGTCTCAATCCCGGGGGTACTCACGACCGCTGCCATCGTACGAACTTCGCGGCCCGGACCAAGCGGGCGCTCGAAGCCAGCCATATAAAGGGAGTCGAGGGAAGGATCGGGGCCCATGTCGGCGCGCAGGATCAGATGGCCGCCGTCAGCACTTGACCGCTCCACCTCGAAGGCTCCGCGAGCTGCGTCCTGCCCGAATTCGCGCGAGGAACCGGACAGATCCACCCTGGCCTCCAACTGCGGGGCTGACTGGCTGTCGGCAGCGGTGACCACCACGAGCGGACCATCCTCAAGAAACCGCAGCAACGGCCGGTTGCTTGACGACCGGAGAGTCCATTTCCAGTCGTCGCTGGGCTCGTTGGGTGAACGAGGCTCCGCGGGCAGCCACTGAATGGCCTCAAACAGCGTGTTCAACGTTAGATTCACAACCGTTTTGCTGTTGCTTCGGATGTGCAGGTTTTCGCGGAGGGTGGGCAGGAAGGAGGCGCCGGTGGCCTTCATTTGATAGGTCCCGGGAAGAACGTGCTCGAAGGCGAAGCCCCCGCGGAGGTTGGTGTAAGCCTCCGCCACCACGGTGGAATTGGCCGTCAAAAGCTGTACCATGGCTCCCATTTGGGGAGTTCCCTTGGTATCTCGCACCACCCCGGTCACCGCGCTGGAGAGAGACGCACCCGAAGCGGGCAGTAGTCCGATTACCGCCAAACCGAGAAACATCGCGATTTGGTAAGACTTTTTAATCACTCAACGCGCCATACCCGAGCGCCTACCGTACGCCTATTGTAAACGCCAAGCCCGAAATCGATCTTCTCGCCCTTTCCTTTGGATTTAGTCTAATCCACGATAAACGGAGCCGACTGGGCTACCTGTTGCTTGGAAACGCTGTCATTCACCGTGATCTTGACCTGGTACTTGCCCGGCTGAAGCGAGGCCAGGGAGAGCGACCGTCTGACCGTAACCTGGTCGGAGTTCCCGCTATTGTCCCCCAGGGCATTGCTGTTCTCGGACGTATCCAGGATCGTCTTATTCGTCCCGAGGTCCGTGATCTGATATTGGATCATAGCCGAGTTCCGCTTGCTTTTGTCGTCGATGCCCAGGTTATAGACCTGCATCCAGAAATTCAGCTTCTGGTTGCGGTGGAAGCTGACGGCATCGAGCGGTGAAGAACTCACGCGGGGACGAACGAAGGTGTTCCCGATGATGAACTGGCCGGTGCCGATCTGTTTGGTCGGGACCTGCTCCATTTTGTCGGCCAGGATCAGGGAAGACGCGGAGAGCCTTTCATCATCGTATTTCGGAACGATGACTCCCTCGGCCCAGGTTCCGATGTGGTCAGGGTTGTTGACGTCTTTGATTGCTATATCAATACGATAGCGGCCGGGCCGCAGCGGCAGAGCCCACCAGTGGACCGACTGCTGCTTCATCTCCTGGTTCAGCAGTTCGGCCGGCTGTTCGACGACCAGCGTCTGTTCAAAGGTCTGGACCACGTGATCGGTGATGGTGGCCACGCGTCCAAGGACGTTGACCTCGCCCTTTGAGACTCCATCCTTGGTGCTGAAGGTGATGTCTTTGTTGGCGATCTGCAGGGTAAGAGGAACCAGAACCGTATCTTCGGTGATCTTCACGTAGTCCGTACGGACCTGGAAGGGGAAGAACGGCCCAGTCAGAACCTTGTGGTTTACCAGAAAACTCTCTAAATCCGTAAATTTGATCTTGGGCGCCGCCTGCAGTTTGGCGTAGAGTTCCAGGCGGTCGAACTCTTTGGCCTCGTTCGAGGTGGACATCGGGCCGGCGCCGAGGTTCTCCATGCCCCCTTTGAAGCGGTCCGCCTTGGTGGCCATCCCCATCTGTTCATACATGGTTTGACCGGCCCCCGGAACATGCAGCAAGGCGTCTTTCTCCGAGCGGTCGATGGTCATGTGGTAGTCGCCGCACATGCATGTGTCGACGAACTCGATATCGATGTTCTCGCCCAGGCCTTCCAGGTAACGGTAGTGCCAGACCTCAAACGGGTAGGTCGAAGTGGAACCGCCGCCTTCGTCCATGGGGCGTTCATAGTTCCCGCCGCTGGGATGGGACTCAATGCTGTCCGGCTTGCCGTACGCAATATAAATGTGCCCGCGATCGGTCTTCCAACCTGGCTTGCCGGCCGCGAAATGCTCATTGGCGTAGGCGATCCTGGCGTAGTGGTCTTCCCGGTACTCGTTTTCCGGGGAATCGGGCGAGGGGTTCCGCCGCTGCCAGAACTGCTCGATAAAGTTGTCGCGCTCTTCGTCGTTCGACAGACTCTTGAAGGCCTTCAGTTCCTGATCGGTGATGATCCAGCGGACATCCTCGTCCACCCACTTCTTATAAGGCCCCTTGAGCTCGTTCCTGAGATCTTTTTGCTGCTTGAACCGATCCTTGTCGCTCAAGGGCCGTTGCAGGGGGTCAACCGTATTATCGGGAGAGGCACTCTGGCCGGCGCTTGATGACGAATCCGTTTGGGCCTGAACCTGAACCGCCTGACTTCCGGACAAGCTCAGGGCGAATGTTAAGAGAAGGGCGAGACGAACCCTCGGCATAATAGCTCCACTCCTACAGCCTAATGATTCTAATTTTCCCGCAGGGCTTGTTCAAGCGGTAAGTGGGATTCTGCAGGAAATGCTTCAAGTGCGCCCTCGGGACGGCCCGAGGGGGAGCATGCGGGGAGCAGGGGAAGGAGGCGCGGCAGTCCGGCCGCCAGCCACGCCGCGGGGGACGCCGCCGGGGCTCCCAGGCCCGCCCGGCGCAGGAGGGTTAGGATCGGGGAGAGCCATGGGTTTGCACTAAAGTTGCAGCGGTGCTCAGGAGAAAGAGATTTAGTCTGACTCCAATCCCCGAAAGGGCTCAAGGCAACAAATCACAGATTCCGGGTCTCCAGGTTCGGGCTGCTGAAAATTCGCGGCCGCAGTTCGTTTGTGAGGAGCGAGTGCTCCTCAGGCGGACATCGCTCCGGTCCCTCACTTGCCGCCACGTTTTTGTCGCCGAAACTTTTCGCGTTGAGCGTCCATCTAACCTGAATACCCGCCAGGAAAGGTCCCGTTTGTCCTCCTTCGTCCCCATCCTTCTTTTGCTCTCCGCGATTGCCGCGTCTGCCCAGACCCCGGGGTCCTTACGAGCAGTGCAGATTGCACCGGTGGCAGTTGCATCTGCCGGCGCCGATCCTGAGAGCCTGCCCGATGCCCCGCAAGCCACCCAGCCGGCGAAACCCGAGGGCGATCCCTCCACGCCGATGCCTGACAATCTCGGCGTTCCGCGATCCCAGCAGCAGCCCAAAAGGATTTTAGGCATTATGCCGAACTATCGAGCGGTCAGTGCGGGCGCCATCTTTACGCCGCCGACCCCGATGCAGTCGTTCAAGATGGCAACAGACAACAGTTTCGACTACTCGGCTTTTGTGTTTACCGCTCTGACTTCACTCATCGCCGAAGGCAACGAGTCGCATCCGCAATTGGGCAAAGGGATTCCCGGTTTCTGGGCGTATTCGTGGCGCGGTTATGTTGACAAGACGGATGGCAATTACCTGGTCCTGTTCGCCCTTCCGACACTCTTTCATGAGGACGAGCGCTACTACGCGATGGGGAAGGGCCGCATCTGGAAGCGGACCGTTTACTCCCTCTCCACCGTTCTGATCACGCCGAACTATCACGGGAACAAGACATTCAATATCTCCGAGTTGCTGGGCCGCGGAATGGCCGAGGGGATCTCGACTAGCTACTACCCTGCGCAAGACCGGACCTTCTCAGACATTGCTTCGAAGTATGGCTACGCCGTGATGCGTGACGGGTTGACAAACACCTTCCGCGAATTCTGGCCGGACATCGCTGTCCATGTTCTACACCGGCATCCCTGAGCCGGAAGCTCACTTCGAACCCTGGTTCATATTTTGTGAACCGGGGGGCTTGAGACTTACCCCTGCCCAGAGCAGGGATTGCTTGCCGATCCGAATGCTCCGATCGGCAAGCAATGCCAGATAGATTGCCGCGGCGGTACAGTCTGCCGACAAAATATTCTTGACAGTAAAACTGATCGATGACACCATTTTCTTACCATCGCACAGTTTGATTAAGGGTGAAGTCGCTTCCCAGTCGAAATTCATTCTTAATGAGCAGTTCCCAGTTGTTGAGCGCTAGC
>DASYYO010000330.1:0-3467 GCA_035933805.1 Acidobacteriaceae bacterium
CGCGGCTCTTGCCGCATGGCGCTGGTTCCCTTCCAAACGGGCTGCCGCCGACACCCTCCGCCTCTATGGCAACCTCGATATCCGGCAGGTGCAGCTTGCGTTCAATGACAGCGAGCGCATCGACCGGCTGCTGGTGGACGAAGGCAGCGTGGTGCACGCCGGTCAGCTCGTGGCGGAGCTGGCCCGGCAGCGCTTTGCCGATGCTGTGGCTCAGGACGAGTCCGCGGTGGCCGCCCAGCAACAGGCGGTGGCCCGGCTTTTGGCCGGCAGCCGCCCCGAGGAGATTGCTGCAGCCAAAGCCGAGGCTGCCGCAGCGCGCGCCGACACGGCGGCCGCCCAGGCAAATGTCACCAACGCGGAGCTGCTTTACCGGCGCCAGCAGACGCTGGCCGGCCAGCAGTATGTCTCTCTCCAGTTGCGCGATGACGCGCAGCGCTCCTGGCTGGCCGCGCAGGCTGCTCTCGCCGCCAGCAAACAGCGAGCGGACGCCAAGGAACAGGCCCTCCGCCTCGCCGTCCTCGGACCGCGCAAAGAGGACATTGCGCTGGCCCAGGCCGTTCTGCGGGCGCAGACTGCTGCCCTGGCACTCGCGCAAAAAAATCTGGCCGACACCCGCCTCTATGCTCCCGCCGACGGCATCATCCAGAGCCGCATTCTGGAGCCCGGCGACATGGCAACTCCGCAGACGCCCGTCTTCACCCTCGCGCTTGACAATCCCATCTGGGCGCGGGTCTATCTGCCGGAGCCGGAGATGGGCCGGGTGGCGCCGGGCATGCGGGCGTGGATCGAGGCCGACAGCTTCCCCGGCCAGCGCTTTTCAGCCTGGATCGGATTCATCTCGCCGGTGGCCGAGTTCACTCCGAAGAATGTGGAAACCACGCAGCTCCGCTCTCAGCTCGTCTATCGCCTGCGCGTCTTTGCCTGCAATCCGGACCATCGCCTGCGGCTGGGAATGCCCGTCACCGTAACGGTTCCCTTAACCGGCAACGCCCCAGACGCCGTAGACGCGAATCCCTGCGGGAAGCGCTGAAATGGACGCAGCGGCTGTCAGTCATCTGTCCAAATCCTTCGGGAAAGGGAAGACCGCGCGCCAGGCGCTGAGGGATGTATCGCTCACGATCCCTGCCGGAGGCATTACAGCGCTCATCGGACCGGACGGAGCCGGCAAAACGACTCTGCTGCGCATGCTCGCGGGTATCCTGACGCCCACCTCCGGCGAAATCCGGGTGCTCGGCCATCGCCTGCCCCGGGAAGCGCTCGCCGTGCAGGCCCGCATCGGCTACATGCCGCAGCGCTTCGGCCTCTATGAAGACCTCACCGTCGAGGAGAACTTCAACCTCTTCGCCAGCCTGCACGGCGTTCCCCCGGAGCAGCGGCGGGAGCGGTTTGCCGAGTTGCTCACCCTGACGGCCCTCGGTCCCTTTCGCACGCGCAGAGCCGGCCAGCTCTCCGGCGGCATGAAACAGAAGCTCGGCCTCGCCTGCACGCTGATCCAACCGCCCGAGCTGCTGCTGCTCGATGAGGCCAGCGTCGGCGTCGACCCGGTCTCCCGCCGAGAGTTGTGGAGCATCATCCGCCGACAGGTCGCCGATCGCCAAGTGACAGTGCTGCTCAGCACCGCGTATATGGACGAGGCGGAGCGCTGCGATCGAGTGATCCTGCTGCACGAGGGCGACGTGCTGGCGCAAGGGTCCGCTGCGCAATTGACGGTGCCGCTCGCCGGGCATGCCTTCCTGCTCGAAGACATGCCTGCATCGCCGCGCAGCCTGCAATCCCGCATCGCACAGATGCCGGGAGTGGTCGATACCGTGATCCAGGGAGACGGACTGCGGATCGTGATGCAGCAGCCCGCGCCTCCTGTGCTGCCGGGCAGCGGATATGGAACCCTGAAGGCCGTCCCGGCGCGCCTGGAGGATGCCTTCGTCAGCCTGCTCTTCCACCGGAGCGCGCACCGTCCTGCGATGGCTGCCGGAGCGCGACAGGCGGCGCCAGGGGACGGAGTGGTGGTCGAGGTGAACGGCCTCTCCCGGAATTTTGGCGCCTTCGCCGCCGTCAAGCATGTCAGCTTTTCCGTGCGCCGGGGGGAGATCTTCGGGCTGCTCGGCGCCAATGGCGCCGGCAAATCAACCACCTTTCGCATGCTCTGCGGGCTGTTGCCGGCCACCTCGGGAACGCTGCGCGTCGCCGGCGTCGATCTGCGCACCGCGCCTGCCGCGGCGCGCGCGCACATTGGCTATGTCTCGCAGAAGTTCTCCTTGTACGGTTCGTTGAGCGTGCAGCAGAACCTTTCTTTTTTCTCCGCGGCCTACGGTTTGGACCACCGGCAAAGGAGAGTCCGGATCGATTGGGCGCTCGAGGAGCTTGAGCTGCGCGACTACCTCACCACGAATGCCGGCAACCTGCCCCTGGGTTACAAACAGCGTCTGGCTCTGGCCTGCGCCCTCATGCACGAGCCAAGCATCCTCTTTCTCGATGAGCCCACCTCGGGCGTCGATCCACTGGCGCGCCGCGAATTCTGGATCCGCGTGAACGCCTTGGCCGAGGCGGGAACCACCTGCCTGGTCACCACCCACTTCATGGAGGAGGCGGAATACTGCGACCGCCTGGTGCTGATGTCGCTCGGCGAAATCCTGGCGCAGGGAACGCCCTCCGAGTTGAGGCAGGCCGCCCGCCGTCCGGATTTGCCCGCTCCCAGCATGGAAGACGCCTTCATTGCTTTGATCGAAGAGCACGAGCAATCGACCCGGAGAGCGTCATGAGACTGATGCGCCTCGCCGGGCTGATGCGCAAGGAGGTCTACGAGATCGTTCGCGATCCTTCCAGCATCGCCATCGCCTTTCTTCTGCCGCTGGTGCTGTTGCTGATCTTCGGCTATGGCGTCTCCCTCGATGCGCGCGGCATCTCCGTGGCGGAGATCGTCGATCATCCCACCCAGCTCACCGCGTCTTTCCTGGCAGAGCTGCAAAGCTCCGCGTGGTTTCATCCCACGCTCTATCCCGACACCCCCTCCGCACAGCGCGCCCTGATGGAGGGCCGCGCGACCGCCATTCTCTGGCTCCGAAGCGACTTCACGCGACAGTCGTATCGCGCGGAGCCCGCACCTATCCATCTCATCGTGAACGGCGTCGACGCCAACCAGGCGCGCATCGTGGAGAACTACGTCAATGGGGCCTGGCAGGCGTGGCTGCAGCAGGAGGCCGCCCGGGAGGGTGCGCCTCTAGCCCTGCCGGTGGCTGTCGATGCGCGGGTGTGGTTCAATCCGGCGGTGCGCAGCCGCGACTATCTCATCCCCGGGCTGATCGCCATCATCATGACGCTGATCGGCGCGCTGCTCACCGCTCTGGTGGTCGCCCGCGAGTGGGAGCGCGGAACCATGGAGGGCATCATGGTCACGCCCGTGGCCCGCGAGGAGATCCTCCTCGGCAAGCTCATCCCCTACTTCCTCCTTGGCATGGGAGGAATGGCCC
>DASYYO010000371.1:0-62229 GCA_035933805.1 Acidobacteriaceae bacterium
GCCGTCGTTCGGGTTGCAGCTCGGGATCGGGATCGCGCTCGAGATCGCCAGGTTGTTGTGGCTAGCGGCCAGTACTGCGTGATTCTGAACTTTCGGGGTGAAGGCGCTGGCGACGGCGCCGGCAAAGACCAAAGTGACTACAGAGATGCGAATCAGGGTCTTCATTGCTTTGAGTACCTTTCGTCGTGTTTTGAATTCATTCGTGAGCCGCGCGGGACCGGGATGATTACCGTGAACGCGCCGCCTCATGCATCAAATGTCGTTCGTACTCCAGCGGTGGAACCGAATCGCGCTGGATATCCTCATAACTCTTCAGCGAAAGAAGGCGATACAGCCCTTTGCCCCGTCCCGGCTGGCAGAATGTATCCACTACTGCACGCATGGAACTGAGGTAACCCAAAAATTGTGACCATCAACTTTCACAAAATGGTTACCAATTTAAGGTATTTTTTGCCGCTCTCGCCTTTTGTCTGACAAGTTGGAGTATAGTTCTTTTAGACTCTAAGTCTAATGTTTTCAACGAGTTTATTATGTATTAACCCCCTCTAGTTACCGAGGTACCTGACTCGAAATGAGTTATCTCCTGGGGATTTCCCTCCGAACCTCTCCACCTTCCCGAACGCATTACCTCGAAACCAGCCCCCGGCATGGTCCATCTATCCCAGACCACCCCTGCCCACGCCCGCTCGGCAACCCCGCAAACGGCGGCAAATCCCAACCCGGACGTGGTAAACTAAAAGAGCAGAAGTAACCTCAAGCTCTTCGTTTTCAAGCCGTTTCGAAGAGAGATTTGTTCCCGGCACACAAGAAGCGCGTCCGGCCGCACCGTCTCTCGGGGACGGCCCGCCGTTCGGCCCAGCCATGAAGGAATGCCTGCCGGAGACCGGGAGAATCAGCCAGTTCGAGCTGAGAGGCGATTCGAGAGCTTTACCAGCGGAGTTTCATGTCCACCAAAGAATTAACTGTTTCCGTTCCTATCCCTCCCGCTTCGTTACGCGACAATCCGTCCTCCACCGCGGAAGGCAGCTACACCGGCGAAAATATCAAGGTGCTGGAGGGCCTGGAAGCCGTACGCCTCCGGCCAGCCATGTACATCGGCTCCACCGGAGACCAGGGACTGCATCATCTGGTCTACGAAGTCGTCGACAACTCCGTCGATGAGGCCTTGGCAGGCTACGCTTCGCACGTCGATGTGATCATTCATGTCGATAACTCCATCACCGTCATCGACGACGGACGCGGCATTCCCGTGGACGATATGGATGTTCAGGGCGAGCGGTTGCCTGCGGTTCAGGTGGTCCTTACCAAGCTCCATGCCGGCGGTAAATTCGACTCCTCAACGTACAAGGTCTCCGGCGGACTGCACGGCGTCGGCGTCTCCTGCGTGAATGCGCTCAGCGAGGAGTTCAGCGTCGAGATCTGGAAAGACCAGCACACCTACGAGCAGGACTACGCCAAAGGGGCTCCGGTCTCCAAACTGCGCCAGGCGGGAACCACCAAAAAGCGGGGCACCAAGATTCATTTCCTGCCCGACCGGTCGATCTTTACCGTGACCGAATACAACTACGACACCCTGGCCCAGCGCCTGCGCGAGCTCGCCTTCCTCAACAAGGGGCTGGAGATCACCCTGGTCGACGAGCGCACCACGGACCCGAAGACCGGCGAGGCCAAGCGTTCGGATTTCAAGTATGCCGGCGGCATTGCCGAGTTCATCAAGCACCTCAACCGCGGCAAACAGGTGCTGCACGACAAGCCCATCCACATGGAAGCCTCACGCGACGGCGTGGAGCTGGACATTGCCCTGCAGTACAACGACAGCTACTCCGAGACGGTCTTCAGCTTTGCCAACAACATCAACACCGTCGACGGCGGCACCCACCTCTCCGGATTCCGTACCGCTCTCACGCGCACCATCAATACCGCGGGGCAGCAGATGGGGCTCTTCAAGGACGTCAAGGAGAACCTCTCCGGCGACGATGTCCGCGAAGGTCTGGTGGCCGTGGTCAGCGTCAAGCTGCCGCAGCCGCAGTTTGAAGGCCAGACCAAAGGCAAGCTGAACTCCGACATCGCCGGTATCGTGCAGGCCTTCGTCAACGAACGCCTGGGCATGTTCCTCGAGCAGAACCCGCCGGTCGCCAAGCGCATCATCAACAAAGCGATCGAAGCTGCACGGGCGCGGGAAGCGGCCAGAAAGGCGCGCGATCTTACCCGGCGCAAAGGCGCCCTGGACGGCGGCGGCCTTCCCGGCAAGCTCGCCGATTGCAGCGAGCGCCAGCCCGACCGCTGCGAGCTTTACCTGGTCGAGGGTGAATCGGCCGGCGGGACTGCCAAGCAGGGCCGCGATCGCAAGTTCCAGGCTGTTTTGCCTCTCAAAGGCAAGATCTTGAATGTCGAGAAGGCGCGCTATGACAAGATGCTTGGCCATGAAGAGATTCGCGCCATGATCACTGCGCTCGGCTGCGGTATCGGCAAGGATGACTTCGATGCGTCCAAGCTGCGCTACGGCAAGCTGATTCTGATGACCGACGCCGACGTGGACGGCTCCCACATCCGGACCCTTCTGCTGACCTTTTTCTTCCGCCACATGCAGGAGCTGATCAAGCGCGGCCACGTCTACATCGCGCAGCCGCCGCTCTACCGAATCAAAAAGGGAAAATTCGAACAGTACATCAAAGACGACCGCGAGTTTGTCCGCGTCATGGTCAAACGCGCCTCCGACGGCATGGGGCTGCGCTTCGGCGCCGCCGGCACCAGGCTGGAAGGCGCTGCCCTCACCAAATTCATGGGCCAGCTGAATGAGTATCTCGGCTTCTTCGACAAGGCAAACAAGCATTTCCGCAACGAGGCCGTCACCGAACTGCTGCCCCGGCTGGAGCTCATGCGCCGCACCGACTTTGAGGGCGCCGGCTCTCCGCCCACAAAGCTCAAGAAGCTCCACGAGGAGCTGGAAAAGATGGCCCGTCTCTATCAGTTCAAAAAACTGTCTCAGCCGGCCTACGACGAGGAGCACCAGACCTGGTCGGTGAGCTTTACTGACGCCCAGGGAGCGGAACGCCGCATCGACTGGACCCTGGCCTCTTCACCCGAATACCGGCAGATGATGTCGAAGTACTCGCAGATCCGCGGGGAGCTCCAGCCGCCCTTCGTCATCGAGTACACCGCCAAGGCCCCCGCCGCCGAAGCGCAGGAGGCCGAGGAGGGCGAAACCGAGACCGGCGCACAGCCATCCGCGCCCAAAGGCAGAAAAGCGGCCCGCGCTCCGCAGGAGCCGGTGGTCAAACAGACCGCCCGCGAGCTCTTCGAGTATGTGATCGAGCAGGGACGGCGGGACTACCAGGTGCAGCGCTATAAGGGCCTGGGAGAGATGACGGCGCCGCAGCTTTGGGAGACTACGATGGATCCCGATCGGCGAACGCTGCTCTCAGTCAAGCTCGAAGACCTCGCCGAAACCGAACAGATCTTCAGCACGCTGATGGGAGAAGACGTCGAAGCGCGGCGAAAGTTCATCGAGGAGAACGCCCTCGACGTCAAGAATCTGGATATCTAATCCAGATTCTTGAGATCTAAGGCCTTTTCGGGAGGAGGCGCCCGCCTCCTCCGACGCCCATCGCTTGCCTCTCCGCTCCCGAGTGGTGATACTCTTTGCTGCATGTCCGGGCCACACTTCGACCTTTCCTCTGCTGCAGCGGCGGAGATGCTCCGCGAGGGCTTCGATCCCAACTTTCCCCCAGGCAGCGAGAAGCAGGTCGCGGCCATTCGCGCCGCTCTCCAGGCGCCCCCTGATCCCGCCCTGATCGATCTGCGGCAGCTTCCCTGGTCCTCCATCGACAACGACTCCTCCCGCGACCTGGATCAGATCGAGGTGGCCGATCGTGTCAACGGCGGCATTCGGGTGCGCATCGGCATCGCCGACGTCTCTCAGTCGGTCGACGCCGGCAGCCCGATCGACGAGCATGCCGCCGGCCAGACGCTCACGGTGTATACCGCATCGCGCAACTTCTCCATGCTCCCCACGGAGCTCTCAACCGGCCTCACGTCCCTCAATGAGAACCAGGATCGAGCCGCCGTGGTCGTGGAGTTTCAAATCAATGGCACCGGCAGTCTGGAATGCACGAAAATCTACCGCGCTCTCGTGCACAACAAAGCGCAGCTTGCCTACAGCAAGACCGGTCCGTGGCTGGAGGGAAGCGCTGCGCCGGACGCAAAAGTAGCCGCCGCTCCCGTTCTTCAACAGCAGCTCCGGCTGCAGGATGAGGCGGCCCAGGCGCTCCGCGCGCAACGAGTGCGCCTCGGCGCACTGGAATTTCACCGCGTGGAGGCAGAGGCCGAGGTGAGCGATGGAAAGGTCCTCTCGCTTCGATCCTCCGAGCGCAACCGCGCGACCGATCTGATCGAGGACTTCATGATCGCGGCCAATGAAGTCATGGCGCGCACATTGAAGGCGGCAAAACGGTCGTGCATCCGCCGTGTGGTGAAATCGCCGGAACGCTGGTCGCGTATCGTGGACCTCGCCAGTCACCTCGGCGCTTCCCTTCCTTCGGATCCCGACTCAGCCGCGCTCAATCTTTTTCTGCAGCAACAGCGCGCCAGGTATCCCATGCGCTATCCCGATCTCTCCCTGGCGGTCATCAAGCTCATGGGGCCTGGAGAATACATTCTGTCCAAAGGCCAGGACGAGAATCAGCCCGGGCACTTCGGCCTGGCGGCCCTGGACTACACCCATTCCACAGCTCCCAACCGCCGATTTGCCGACCTGGTCACCCAGCGCGTGGTCAAAGCCCTGCTGGCCGGCGCGCCGCCGCCCTACACGGACGATCAGCTCGCCGCCATCGCACAGCATTGCACCGAGCGAGAGTCCGCGGCCCGCAAAGTAGAACGGGCGATGCAAAAGCGAGTGGCCGCCTTGGCGCTGGCGGGCAGCATCGGAAGGAGCTTCCACGGCATCATCACCGGCGCCAGCGAAAAAGGCGTGTATGTTCGCGTCTTCAACCCTCCGGTGGAAGGGCGAATCGTCCGCGGCGAAGAGCGGCTGGACGTGGGAGACGCCGTCGAGGTTACCCTGCTCCATACCGACCCGCGCCACGCCTTCATCGACTTCGCCCATCCCTGAGCGAAGACTCTGCGGCGAAGATTCGCACCCTGCACCGAAGCGCGTAGGAACCCCGAAGGAGCGGCTCAGCCGGCCGCCGAGTGCCACGCGGACGCCCCGCGTGTGGTCTCCATGATGTGGTTCGCCAGCGCATGCTGCGCGCGCGTCTCGAAATGATGCCGCAGCCTGATCATCCCAATCTTGCGGACGCTGCGCTTCCCCCGGATGGGAATAAACCGGCATCCCGGAACAGGCTGAACGGCCATGGCGGGAACCGCGGAGACACCCATGCCGGCCGAAACCATCGCCAGGATCGTCGAGAACTGCCCGCTTTCGAAGGCCACCGTGGGCCTTGCCCCCGATTCCCGGCACGCGGCAATCAGGTGATAGCGAAAGCAATGTCCTTCCTTGAGTAAAAGGAACGGATCGTCCCGCAGCTCTGCCAGGCGAAGGCTCTTCTGCCGGGCGCGCGGATGGCCTTCGGAGACCACCGCGAAAAATCGCTCGGCGAAGAGTTCGACGGAGCATAACTCCGCGCCGGCGACCGGAAGGGCCGCGATCGCCAGATCGATGCTGCCCTGATGAAGACGTTCCAGCATGACCGGCGTGATCTCTTCCACTACCCGGATCTGGACCAAAGGATGTTCGAGCGAAAAGCCCGTCAGAACTTTCGGCAGCAGATATGCGGCGATCGTAGGGATCACGCCGAGTACAACCTCGCCCTTCTCTTCCCCGGTCATCTCCAGCATCTCGGTCTTCGCATCTTCCAGCTCGCGCAGGATCCGCTCCGCCTTGGGCAGGAAGGCTTTGCCGAAGACCGTGAGATTGGCCGATCGAGGCAGGCGATCGAAGAGCTTCGCGCCTAGCTCAGCTTCCAGCTTGAGGATCTGCTGGGAGAGCGAGGGTTGGGTCACATGCTGAGCCTCGGAGGCCCGGGTGAATGTTCCTTGCCGCGCCACCGCGCAGAAGTATCGAAGCTGATGAACTTCCATTTTCCCCCCCCCGGCCTGCGGTAAAGGAAACTCCTATGGAAACCAGTCGAAACAACTATTTTACCTCTGGCAGCCTCGGCGCTAATTTAGGTGGTCGCAAGAATCCGCATACGGAGAGGAGATCCGATGGCAACACCCAACACAGTACAACCGGGCGACGTTACGCAGCGCGTAGGCGTCGAGGTCATCCGCGCCCGCGGCGTGGATGTGGAGAAGCTCATCAAGATGCTGATCGCCAATGCGGGAGCGGAGTTCGCCAGCACCTATTACTACTACACCATCCTCCGGATGAACCTCGCCGGGCACGAAGACTACAAGGAGATCTGCGAAGACGCCAGGCTGGAAGACCGGGCGCACTGGGAGTTGATTGTCCCTCGCATCTATGAGCTCGGCGGCCATCTGCCCAATGACCTGAAGGAATTTCATGACCAGGCCGGGTGCCGCGCGGCAAAGCTCCCCGACCCGCCCACCGCGGTGAACATTCTCACCCTGCTGCTCGAATCCGAGCGATGCGCGATCCGGAGTTGGAGCGCCGTCTGCGACATGACCTTCGGCAAAGATCCCCGAACCTACGATCTGGCCGCGCGCATCCTGAACGAAGAAATTGAGCACGAGGCCTGGTTCATCGAATTGCTGGCGCATGAACGCGACGGCAAGTCGATTCCCTCCGGGCACTTCCGCCGTGGAGAGCCGGGCGAGGCGCCGTACAGCAAGAATCGCGGCTTCTATAACCCTTGAGCCCGGGCCTTCGTTTCTTGCGCCACCGCTCCCGGGAAGAACGGCGGCGCATCGCCAACTTTGCCGCAGCCCAATCGCGCGTAGCGGTCCCGCTGCATCGAACGTGAGATGACGAAGGAGCGGAGCTTCCTCATTACGCTGGAAACGCCCGAGGATCTTCGCTCCTTCCCCTGCGCGCAGGATGAGCATCTCTGGGATGCCGCAGCCGCCTGCGGAATCCTTCTGCCCGCGATCTGTCACCAGGGCCGCTGCCTCACCTGTGCCGGACGTCTGCTCGATGGCATCGTCGAGCACGATGACCCCGATGCATACTTTGACGAAGACAAATTCGCCGGCTACATCCTGTTGTGCCGCGCCGTACCGCGCACCGATCTGCGTATCCGAACGCACCAGGAGTGGCAGATGCGGGAGCATCGCATTGCACACGGCCTGCCTGCGCCCTATGCGTGAGGTAGAGTAGATAGGAGATCTTCCGCACTGCCGGTTCGCTGCGGCCTTCCGATGCTCTTCCGGGAGCGCCGCAACTAGCTCCAGCCTCATAGCCTCTTGAGGCGCTCAATCACCTTTTCCGGGTGGATCGGCTTCGCCACCAGATCGAAGTCGTAGCCCTCTTCCCGCGCCTTGTGCAAAATCTTCGCGATGCCCGTCTGGCCGGAGAAGAGCAGGATCTTCGTCGTCCGCGACATCTTCGTCACCGCAATGGCGAGATCCACTCCGTTCATTGCCGGCATCAATACATCGGTGATCAGGTACTCCGGGCGCTCCTTCGCGGCCACTTCCAACGCCGTCCACGCGTCATAGGCCGCTATGGCGCGAAAGCCCGCCTGGTCCAGGATCTCGGCCAGCGTATCGGCAATCATTCGCTGGTCGTCGACGATCAGCACCTTCAGTCTTTCTTTCTCTGAGCGGTTCGATTTGGCCCGGCACGCTTGAGCCTCGGCTGCCTGGGAAATAAACTCATCGACGAGCCGAATGTTCAGCAATTCACTTCCCAGCATCCCGCGCCTCTCCTGTCTGAATCTTGACTTCTCCGTCTCCGTCCGGCCCCCCGCCGGATGCGAACGCGACATGCGGCAGGAAAATGGAAACGGACGTACCGCTCTTCGGACGTTCTGTGCTGCTGGTGATAGTGATCTGTCCTCCGTGCTTCTCAACAAGCTGCTTGGCTACCCAAAGTCCAATGCCTGTTCCGAGGTCTCCCTTCGTGGTGAAGAATGGCTCAAAGATCCTTTTGAGATGCTCCTGAGCAATCCCCATCCCCTCATCCCGGATCAGGGTCTCGATTCCCCCAGCTTCGTGACTTCGCACTTCGTAGGTATGGACATGCAGTGTTCCACCCGAGGGCATGGCGTC
This sequence comes from Acidobacteriaceae bacterium, assembly GCA_035933805.1. Classification (GTDB taxonomy): domain Bacteria; phylum Acidobacteriota; class Terriglobia; order Terriglobales; family Acidobacteriaceae; genus PALSA-350. Next base: position 8,173 of record DASYYO010000371.1, read on the forward strand.
GATGGCGTTGGCAATGATGTTGGAGAAGACCTGTACCAGCTCCCCCCGGTTGGCCCCGGAGATATGAGAGTCCTCAAAGCGGCAGTCCACAGCGACCCCGCCGGCGCTTAACTTCGACTGATAAACGGAAAGCACGTCCTCCAGCAGGCTGCTAAGGTGCAGGTCGACAGCAGCCCTGCTTTCGCGGTAATAGCCCAGGGTCTGCCGGGCAATGTGCGAAACCCGTTCAATTTCCTTCTCCGCCGTGAGCAGATAGCCATACGCCTTGTCGTTCGCCGACGAGCTTCTGCGGGCGAGATAGACCAGGTTCATCAACGATTCCAGCGGGTTATTGATCTCGTGGGCGATGGAAGCCGCCATGCGGCCGGTGGCGGCAAGTTTCTCTGACTGCACCAGCAGCCGTTCGACCTGTTTGCGGCCGGAGATATCGCGCGCGATCTTTGAGGCGCCGATCACGCGGCCCCGCCCGTCCTTCAGCGGCGAGATCGTCACCGAGACCTCGATTCGCTCGCCGTCTTTCCGGATCCGCACCGTCTCAAAATGATCGATCCTCTCTCCGGCGCGAATCGCGCTCAGGATTCTCTCCTCCTCGTATTGCAACTCTTCGGGAATCAGCCGCAAAATCGACTGCCCGACCATTTCTTCGGCGGTATAACCGAAGATGCGCGTGGCCGCCTGGTTCCAGCTCGTAATGATTCCCTGCAGATTCTTGCTGAGAATTGCATCGTCGGAAGAATCGACAATGGCCGCCAAACGGGTGCGGGCATCGTCTCCCCGCCGTCGTTCGGAGATATCCCGCGCGATCTTGGAAGCCCCAACGATGCGGCCGGAAGGATCTCTCAACGGGGAGATGGTGAGCGAGACCGCAATTGCCTCGCCATTCTTCCGGATCCTCGTCGTCTCGTAGGATTCGATCTTCTCTCCCGCCCGGATCTTTCTGAGGATTTCGGCTTCCTCCGAGTGCAGCTCCCTGGGGATCAGGCGGAGGATCGATTGACCTACCATCTCCCTCTCCGTATAGCCGAAGATACGATTGGCTGCTTCGTTCCAGCTCGTCACCAGCCCATTCAGATCCTTGCTGATGATGGCATCCTCAGCAGAGCCGACGATCGCTGCAAGCAGCGAGGCGGGATCAGTGACAGACTGAGCCGGACCATGGGAGGCGGCCGGTGAATTTTCCTCGGGCTCATGCTTCAAGGCTGGTGCGCTCCGGCGGGAAAAGGATCGCGCTCTCTCGTCCCCCTCATTGTCAGGGAAGGAGACATCCAGGCGCAACCCGGAGGAGAGCCTTGTTGGCAAAGCCTCCCGCCTTGCCCGGTGCTACCATCCGGCCATGGCGCTGCTTGAAGTTCTTGACCTGACGAAGGATTATCCTCGCTCCGGCGTGCCCGGCGCCGGAACCTCCGGGATAAATCGTGTCGTCGATGGCGTCTCATTCACCATCCGCCGGGGCGAGACACTCGGCCTGGTGGGAGAGTCGGGCTCAGGGAAGAGCACCGTCGCGCGCATGGTCCTGGGCTTGATTCCCCCCTCCTCGGGCGAGGTGCGCTTCGATGGGCAGAGTGTGACGGCTGCCTCCCCCGCGGCTTTGCGCAAACTGCGCCGCAGATTCCAGCCGGTCTTTCAGGATCCCTTCGCCGCGCTGAATCCACGCATGACCGTCGCCGCCATCCTCGCCGAACCGTTCAAGATCCACCTGCCCGGGCTGCCCGCCTCCGCTCGCCAGGAGCAGGTGCGCGCTCTTCTCGCGGCCGTCGGCCTGGATGAGTCCTCCCTCCCTCGCTTCCCCCACGAGTTCTCCGGCGGGCAAAGACAGCGGATTAACATCGCACGGGCCCTCGCCCTGCGGCCGGAATTGCTGGTCCTCGACGAACCTGTATCCGCGCTCGACGTCAGCGTAGGAGCGCAGATCGTCAACCTTCTTCGTCAACTCCAGCAGGACTTCCAGTTGACCTACCTCTTCATCTCCCATTCCATGCCGCTGGTCCGCTATCTTGCGACCGGGATTGCCGTATTACGACGCGGCAGACTGGTCGAATCCGGCGAATGCGAAGAGGTCTGCCGCGCGCCCCAGGACCCCTACACGCAGGCCCTGCTGCGAGCGACTCCGGAGCTTCCAGAGGGTCTTACCGAGCTAAACAATTGAAAAATCGATAGATGTAATGTGACAATAAGACACTCATATTTCATGCATCCCCTGTGCTATAGTTGTCATCGAAGGTATTGCAGGTTGCTAAAACCTAAAACTTCGGAGGAACTGTATGGCTATCACCCGCTTTGATCCCATTCGTGACCTTTTCACGCTGCAAAATCGAATGAATTCCATCTTTCAGGATTTCTCCCGCGACCAGTCCAGCGACAACGAGCTGTTGAGCACTGCAGGGTTTATTCCGCCGGTGGACATCTACGAGGATGAGCATCGCGTGGTTCTGAAGCTGGAGATCCCCGGCATTCCGCTCGAGGCTCTCGACATCCGGGTAGAGAACAACACGCTGACCGTGCGCGGCGAACGTAAGTTCGAGAGCTCGGAAAAAGAAGAGAACTTCCGCCGCGTGGAGCGCCGTTATGGCTCGTTCTATCGCGCCTTCACTCTGCCTCCCACGGTGAACACCGAGAACATCAAGGCAGAGTATGAGAACGGTGTTCTGCGCCTGAACCTGGACAAGCGCGCGGAGGCGAAGCCCAAGCAGATCAAGGTCAATGCTGTTGCCGCCGGCGCTCCATCGGCGGCTACCCGGCAGGTCGAGAGCGCCAAGGCGCCCCAGGCAGAGACTGCCAAGACAGCCTGAGCTTCGCGCGGAAAACCAAGCCGGGTTCGCGCATGGTGCGCAATCACTTTGGGGAGCAGCCGGAGTAAGATGCTGCTCCCGTACTGTTTTTGAGGCGATGGGACGCTGAATTTTGCTTTTCAGGAAAATGCTATGGCGATTCGTTGGGAAAAACTCACACTGAAGTCTCAGGAAGCGATCCAGAGAGCGAGCTCGCTGGCGTCGGAGAACGGCAACCCCGAGCTGCTCCCCATGCACCTGCTGACCGCTCTGCTGGAAGACGCGGAAGGCGTCATCGTTCCTATTCTTCAGAAGATCGGCGCTTCTACCGAGCAGATCCTCACCCGAGCCAATCAGGCAATCGACACCCTGCCTAAGGTCTCAGGAGCAAGCGCCCAGCCGGCGCTCTCCTCCGCCCTGCAGAAGCTCGTCGATCAGGCATTCAAGGAGGCGCAAAACTTCAAGGACGAATACGTCTCCACCGAGCACCTTCTGCTTGCGCTCTCGCAGTCGAAGAATGACCCGGCGCAACTGCTGCTCGCCTCTGCCGGCGCAACCCACGACTCCATTCTGAAGGCTTTGACGTCTGTGCGCGGCAGCCAGAGGGTGACCGACCAGAACCCCGAGGCCAAATATCAGGCCCTGGAGCGATATGCGACGGATCTGACCGAGCTGGCGCGTCAAGGCAAGCTGGATCCGGTGATTGGGCGCGATGAAGAGATCCGCCGCGCCATTCAGGTGCTCCTGCGCAGAACGAAAAATAATCCGGTCCTGATCGGCGAGCCGGGCGTGGGCAAAACCGCGATCGTCGAGGGCCTGGCGCGGCGCATCGTCTCCGGCGACGTGCCGGAGCTGCTGCGCGAGAAGCGCGTCGTCTCCCTCGACCTCGGCGCGATGCTCGCCGGAGCCAAGTATCGCGGCGAGTTTGAAGACCGCCTGAAGGCCGTTCTCAAGGACATCGAAGAGTCGAATGGGCAGATCGTTCTCTTCATCGATGAGCTGCATACCCTGGTGGGCGCGGGTGCGGCCGAGGGAGCGATCGATGCCTCCAACATGCTCAAGCCTCCGCTGGCGCGAGGCGAGCTGCGCGCCATCGGCGCAACCACCCTCGACGAATACCGTAAGTACATCGAGAAAGACAAGGCTCTGGAGCGGCGCTTCCAGACCGTCTTTGTCGATGAGCCAACCGTAGAGGACACGATTGCCATTCTGCGCGGCCTGAAAGAACGCTACGAGCAGCACCACAACGTCCGCATCAAGGATTCGGCCATCGTCTCGGCCGCAACCCTCTCTCACCGCTACATCACCGACCGTTTTCTGCCCGACAAGGCAATCGATCTGGTCGATGAGGCGGCGGCATCTCTGGCCATCCAGATCTCCTCAGTTCCTACCGAGATCGATCAACTGGAGCGCCAGATGACCTCTCTCGAGATCGAGCGCACCGCGCTCAAGCGGGAGACCGATGAGAACTCGAGGGAGCGGCTCAAGGTCATCGACCGCGAATTGGCGGCTCTCAAGGAGCAGGTAACGGCGCTGCGCGCCCGTTGGCAGAAAGAGCGTGAAGCGATCACGCACATCACGGAGTTGAAAAAGAAGCTGGAGGCTCTGCGCCACGAGATGGAAGAGCAGACCCGGCGCGGCAACCTCGAGCGGCTGGCTGCGATCCAGTATGGCGAGCTGCCCAAACTCGAAGGCGAGCTCAAGCGTCTGAGCGCTCAGCAGGACGGCGGCGCCGAAGGACGCATGCTGAAGGAAGAGGTTGACGAGGAAGACATCGCCAGAATCGTGAGCAAGTGGACCGGAATCCCGGTCTCCAAGATGCTGGAGAGCGAGGTGCAGAAGCTCGTCCACATGGAAGACCGCATGGGCGAGCGGGTGGTCGGCCAGGACGAGGCTTTGGCGGCTGTCGCCAATGCCATCCGCCGTTCGCGCGCCGGGCTGAGCGATCCCAAGCGCCCCATCGGCTCCTTCATCTTTCTCGGTCCGACCGGCGTGGGCAAAACCGAGACCGCACGCGCACTGGCCGAGTTCCTCTTTGACGATGAGCAGGCGATGATCCGCATCGACATGTCGGAGTATATGGAGAAGCACTCGGTTGCCCGCCTGATTGGCGCGCCTCCGGGCTACATCGGCTACGATGAGGGCGGCCAGCTGACCGAGGCGGTGCGCCGGCGTCCCTACTCCGTTGTGCTCTTCGACGAGATCGAGAAGGCCCACTCGGACGTCTTCAATGTCCTGCTGCAGGTCCTGGAAGACGGCCGGCTGACCGACTCCAGGGGGCGCACAGTGGACTTTAAGAACACCGTCCTGATCATGACCTCGAACCTCGGAGCACACCTGCTGCAGGGCGAGATCCTGAGCGGAGAATCGGGCTTCGATAAAGTAAGCGAGCGGGTCATGGAGGTCGTCCGCCAGCACTTCCGGCCGGAGTTCCTCAACCGCATCGACGACATCGTCATCTTCCGGCCGCTTAGCGAGAAGCACCTGGAGCGGATTGTGGATCTGCAACTCTCCGGATTGCGCAAACAGTTGGAGTCAACCCGCAAGATCACCCTTGATCTGAGCGATGCGGCGCGCCACCTGTTGCTGGCCACCGGCTACGATCCGCAATACGGAGCGCGTCCGCTCAAGAGGGCGATCCAGCATCTGGTTCAGGATCCTCTCGCTTTGAAGATCCTGGGCGGAGAGGTGCTCTACGGCGATCACGTGCGGGCCGATCTCGACGCGACGAGCAATCAACTGCGATTCAACGTCGTAGAACACATGGCCGGAGCGCCGGAGACCGCGGCCGCATCTGCGTGAGATCCCGCGCGGCGGGCTCGCGTCTGAGCCCGCCGCCTCACTCCGTCCGCAAAGCGCGCAGCGGATCGATGCTCGCAGCGCGCAGCGCGGGTATCACTGAGGCTCCAAAGGCCGCGGCGGCGAGCACCGCCGTCGTCCCCAGCAAAATGCCGGGATCGTATGGCGCAACGCCGAAGAGCTTGCTTGCCATCGCATGACCGGCCAGGATGGTAGCGGGAATGCCGATCAGCAGCCCCGCCCCCACCTGCCAGAATGCGCTGCGCAGGATCAAGCGGACGACACTGGTCCGATTGGCCCCAACCGCCATTCGGACTCCTATTTCACTGGTTCGCCGCTCGACCGAATACGCCGTCACCCCATACAGGCCCACCGACGCAAGGACCAGGGCCAGCAACCCGAAGAAGGAAATCAGTTTCGATATCATCTCCTGTTGCGTAAAGTTCCTCTTGACCTGATCGGCGAAGCTCCTGAAGTCCAGCACCGCAAGATCCGGATTCACCTGGCCCAGCACCCGCCGCACCTGCGCCTCCATCCCCGGAACCGCGCCCCTCGTCTCAAACTCCACGGTGTTCAGGTAATCGGATCGCGCTTCAAATTGCAGGTATCTCGGATCTTCGATATGGGCGGTCTGCCCCTGCGCGAGAAAGTACATCGGGCGGATCGGGAGCGTGGGCTCGGAATAGCGTGTATCCTCTGTGACGCCGACGATTTCAAAGGCCCCTGGATGCTCCATACTGTCGCTGAAGTGCTTCCCGATCGCGTGGCCATCTTTGAAGTACTTCTTCACAAAGGTCCGGTTCACCAACGCGATGGTGCGCGTTGCCTGGGTATCCTCTTCATTGTTGGCGCGGCCCTCGACGATCCTGGTTCCGATGGTGTCGAAATATCCCGGGCTGACCCGCACCCATGACGCTCCGTGGTCCGGAGTGCCCGGGGGCGGCGGCGGTTCCCCTTCGATCGTCACCCCTTCGCCCCAGTTGTTCCCTTCCATAGGACTGTAGAGGGAGAAGCTCACCTGCTGCACGCCGGGAATCGCCAGGAAATTTTGTTTCAACTGGCGATAGAGGGCTTCGAGCTGCTCCGGCTTGTAGCCGGCCATCTCCGGATCGATGTGCAGGATATAGCGGTTGGCAGTCTCGAAGCCAAAGTGCTGATGCTGCATGTTGCGCAGGCTCGCCGTCAACAATCCGGCCGCGCACAGCAATACCAGGGAGAGCGCAGCCTGGAGCGCGACCAGGGATTTTCTTCCCCAGCCGCCGCTGCGCCCGGTGGAGCGGTTGGCGCCTCGCAGCGCCTCCAGAGGATTGGTACTCGCCGTCATCCAGGCAGGAGCGACGCCGAACAGGATTCCAGTCGTGAGCGATATGCCCAGAGCAAAAGCAAGAACCGGGAGCGATGGCGTGGCGTGGATCGGCACGTACTCCGTCGGAAAGGCCATCCGCAGGATCATCCTGGCCCCGGCGTAGGCGAGGGCAATCCCCGCAAGGCCGCCCATCGCAGCCAGCAGCGCGCTCTCTGTGAAGGCCTGGCGGATCAGGACGGTGCGGCTTGCGCCGAGCGCCGCCCGCACCGAGCTCTGCTGCTGGCGGGTCATGGCCCGCACCAGCATCAGGTTGGCCAGGTTGGCGCACGCAATCAGCAGCACGAAGGCCGATGTCCACATCAGCAGGTGCAGCCCCTCTTTATATTGGTCGCGCATCATCTGCACCCCGTTGCCGCCAGGAGAGAACCGCAGCACCTGCCTCGGCACCAGGGGCTTGTCTCGCGCTTCCACCTTGCTGACCGGGTCGAGAAGAAACTGCCGCAGCTCAACCTGCATCTGGGCTTCCATGCTCTTGGGGTTGGCGCCCGGCTGCACGCGGCCGATCAGGTCCAGCCAGTCCAGCGACGGGTCCTTCAAAACCGAGTAGGTTCCCCCAACCCTCGGCTCCACGGAGAGAGGAAGCCAGAAGGCGGGAGGATTGCCCTCCATGCGATCGCCGAAGAACCCCGGTGGCGTGATGCCAACCACAGTGAAGGGCTGCCCGTTAATGACAAATCCTGATCCGACAACGGAAGGGTCCTCGCCAAATTTCTCACGCCAGGTCAGAAAGTTCATGACCGCGGCCGGAGGCGCTCCTTCTTGGTCATCCTGCATCGTCAGGGCGCGGCCCGCATACGCCGGAATTCCGAAGGTGGAGAAGTAATTCCCCGACACATACTCAGCCCGGTAGGACTCCGAAGGCTTGTTGCTGCCGCTTCGCCTCACGCCGAGGATTGCCCGGCCCGATTGGAAGGCCGCGAGTTCGCTGAATCCGGCAGTGTGATCGCGAAAGCGCTTGTACTGCTCATAGGAAAAGAGTGACCAGTCTTCCTGCAATCCGCCGTTGATGCAGCAGTTCTCCTTATCCCCGACGCGGTACAACTCCTCCGGCCTGACCACCGGCAGCGACTTCAGCAGGACCGCATGCACCAGCGTGAAGATCGCCGTCGTCGCGCCAATCCCCAGAGACAAGGTAAGAATCGCGGTTGCGGTGAAGGCGGGAGCCTTCACAAACTGCCGCAATCCGTAACGGATATCCTGCCATAGCCACATGCCTGCCTCCCCGCGAATCTCCCACGAACACGCGGCGGAAGATCCCGGCAACAAAGATACGCGGCCTCGCGGGAAATAGTTCATAACTCACTCGTCTGAAAGCTTTCGGAAATTCCGCTTGCGGCCGCTCCGCAGGCCGGATGCGGCTTAAGAGGGTAAACTATTGCACGAAGGAGAACGTAACCAATGAAGCTTTTGTCCGTTGTGACTTCGAAGGGGCCGCGGTTGGCGGCAAAAGTCCCTTCTGGGATTCTCGTTTTCAGCCAGGCCTCCGGTCTCTTTCCCGAGAAGTCCTTTCCCTTCACATTGCAGGCGGCAATCTCCGGGAAGGGCGGACTCAAGCGCCTTCTGCCCCATTTGCAAGCCGTGATCGACCATCAGGAAGTCTCGCAATTTGTCGTTCCCGAGAATGAGGTCAAGCTCACCCGGCCCTTTCTTCCAAACAATGTGATCTGCGTCGGCCTCAACTACAAAGCCCACGCTCACGAGAGCAACCTGCCGCTGCCGAAGCAGCCCATGCTCTTTGCTAAATGGACTAATTCCGTCATCGGACCCGGAGACCCGATCGTGCTCCCGCCGGATACTCACGAGGTGGACTACGAGGCCGAGCTGGCCGTTGTCATCGGGCAGAAGTGCCGCGGAGTCTCAGCGGACAAGGCCCTCGATTACGTCGCCGGCTACACCTGCATGAATGACGTCAGCGCCCGCGACTTTCAGCGGGGAGACGGGCAGTGGGTCCGCGCCAAGAGCCAGGATACCTTCGGACCGATCGGCCCTTGCCTGGTGACAGGAGACGAGATCCCCGATCCGCAGACCTTGGGCATTCGCTGCACCGTCAACGGCCAGGTTCTGCAGGATTCCACCACCGGCGACATGATCTTCGGCATTCGTGAGCTGATCGCCTTCATCAGCCGCGGCATCACGCTCCAGCCCGGAGACCTCATCACCACCGGCACCCCGCAGGGCGTCGGCTTCGCGCGCAAGCCTCCGATCTTCCTCAAGAGCGGCGATCAGGTGGTGGTTGAGATCGATGGAATCGGCAGCCTGAGCAATCCGGTGAAGGGCGACTGACCTCCATTTCTAAAAGCGGCGATCCAACGAACGCCATTCTGAAGAATGGCTCCAGGGCCGCTTCGCCCGGCAAGCGCTCTGCCTGCACGTCTTGCGGGACGGACTCATCCGTGCCGCAAGAGGTGCAATCGTCATCTCCGGGTCGCGGTCCGGCTCTCCTGACCGCCGGGCAGAGCACGCTTGCGGTAGCCGCGCGAGAACCGGCGCAGTGAACCTGTGGCCGCCGTCTGCATCGGCCAAGGACCTGATCTACCGCGGGAGGAAGCAGGATGCAGGTAAGGATCAAGCGCGGAATTGAGAGAGTGCCCGGCGGCATGATGATCATTCCCCTGATCTCGGCCGCGCTGATCGCCACCTTCGCGCCGCATACCGCCGCCTTCTTCGGCTCCTTCACCGGCGCTCTCTTTACCGGCGCCATTCCCATCCTCGCCGTCTTTTTCGTCTGCATGGGGACAACGATCTCCGCCGAATCTCTGCCCCAGGTGGTGCGGCGCGGCGGAGTGCTCCTGATGACCAAGCTGGCGCTGGGTGTCGTCGCCGGGCTGGTGCTGGGACATCTGATCGGCCTGCAACCCATCCAAGGCGGCTGGTTTGCCGGCGTCTCCACGCTGGCAGTCGTCGCCGCCATGAACGACACCAACGGCGGCCTCTACATGGCCCTCATGGGAGAGTTTGGAGAGCCTGAAGACGTCGCAGCATATTCGGTAATGTCCTTGCAATCGGGACCCTTCTTCACCATGCTGACGCTCGGAGTGGCTGGCCTCTCTACCTTCCCATGGCAAACGCTGGTGGGAGCGATCCTGCCTTTGCTGGTTGGGATCGTGCTGGGCAATCTGGACTCCGACTTCACCAGGCTGCTGGGACCTGCGACTCCCGCTCTGATTCCCTTCTTCGCCTTCGCCCTGGGAGCCACTCTGGATCTGCATCGCGTGTGGGAGGCCGGCCTCGTCGGGGTCGCCCTCGGGGTGACGGTCGTGGTTGTCTCCGGCACGGCGATGTTCGTCGCCGACCGGCTCTTCGGCGGAAAAGGCACGGCGGGCATCGCAGCCGCGTCGACGGCCGGCAACGCCGCGGCGACGCCGGCTCTGGTTGCGGCTGCAAATCACCAGTATGCCGCCTCCGCCGGAGCCGCGACTCTGCTCGTCGCCTCCAGCGTCATCGTGACCAGCTTGCTGGTGCCGCCGCTCACCGCCTGGTGGTATCGCCGCGTGAAAGCAAAGTCCGCCGCCTCCTTGGCCGGATGATCGCTCTCCTTTCGCCAGAAGCCGCCAACCAGCCGGAGCTGCATAGCCAAACCTCGCGTGCCCGGGGTATCGTGAAACCGGTAGAGCATTTGCATGCGAAACGATCCGGCATCCCGGCCCCTTTGTGTGAAGGTACATGCGCGAGACAACGTCGCCATCATTGTGAATGAGGGCGGTCTGCCGTGCGGCACACGATTGGACTCAGGCCTCGTTCTGGTAGAAGAGATACCCGAGGCGCATAAGGTCGCGCTCGTGGATATCGCCGAAGGCGAGCCCATCCTCCGCTATGGCGCTGTGATCGGATACGCAAATACGCCGATTACCCAAGGCAGTTGGGTGCATGAGGGCGTCACCCGCCTGCCGCAGCCTCCCTCGCTCGCGGATCTCCCGCTCTCCACGGAGGTTCCGGAACTCCTGCCGCCTCTCGATGGCTACACCTTCGAAGGCTTCCTGAACGACGATGGTTCGGTAGGGACGAAAAACATCCTCGGCATTGCCACCACGGTGCAATGCGTGGCGGCCACCGTGGATTTCGCCGTCAAGCGAATCAAGGCCGAGCTGCTGCCGCGCTATCCGAATGTCGATGACGTGATTGCCATCACTCACTCTTACGGATGCGGCGTCGCAATCCAGGCGCCTGGCGCCGAGATACCAATCCGCACGCTGCGCAATCTCAGCCTCAACCCCAACCTCGGCGGGGCGCCTCTGGTGGTCAGCCTGGGATGCGAGAAGCTCCAGCCCCTGCAGTTGATGCCGTCCTCAACTCTGCCGGTCTTGACCGAGGCTCCGTATATCGTGCGCTTGCAGGACGAGCGGCACTTGAGCTTCAGCGACATGGTGGCTTCCATCACGGAGATGGCCGAGGAACGCCTGATCCGCTTGAATGCCAGGCGGCGCGTCCCCCGGCCCGCTGCCGATCTCGTGGTGGGCCTGCAATGCGGCGGGAGCGACGCCTTCTCCGGCGTCACAGCCAATCCCGCGCTGGGTTATGCCGCCGACCTGCTGGTGCGCGCCGGAGCCACCGTGATCTTCTCCGAGGTAACGGAGGTTCGCGATGCAGTGCATCTTCTAACCGCGCGCGCCGCCGATGAGGAGGTCGCCCGCAGCCTCATCCGCGAGATGGCCTGGTATGACGACTACCTGCTGCGCGGTTCGGTGGATCGCAGCGCGAATCCCACGCCCGGCAATAAAAAGGGCGGTCTTACGAACATCGTCGAGAAGGCTCTCGGTTCGGTGGCGAAGGCCGGGACCAGCCGGCTCGCCGGTGTCTTTGGGCCGGGAGAAAGGGTGACAAAAAAGGGCCTTATCTTCGCCGCCACTCCGGCCAGCGATTTCATCTGCGGAACCCTGCAGCTTGCCGCCTCCATGAACCTGCACGTCTTCACCACCGGACGCGGCACGCCTTACGGGCTGGCAATGGCTCCCGTCATCAAGGTCGCTTCGCGCAGCGCACTGGCCGAGCGCTGGGGCGACCTCATCGATGTAGATGCGGGAACGATCGCGACCGGAGCGGCGACCATCCAGCAGGTCGGCGAGCAGATCTTTCACCTGATTCTCGACGTCGCCAGCGGCCGCAAGCAGACCTGCGCGGACCGCTGGGGGCTGCATAACGAGTTCGTCCTCTTCAATCCAACGCCCGTAACCTAATGGCCGGCAAACTCCGCGACCGACGCGTGCGACGGCTGATCGATCTTGATCAGCAGAGTGATGCCTGCGGCCATGAAATACAGGACCGCGTACACGATCACCACTCCCTCGTAAGAAAACCTGCGTAGAAGCAGCGTAGCGATCGCCGGTCCGGCAAAGTTGCTCAGTCCTCCGCCAAGGTTCTGCACCGAGATCGCAGCTCCCTTGTGATTGGGTTCCATCACCGGGAAGATCGCGCCCATGGGAACGAACGAGGTGACTGTGAGGGCGAACAGAAGCGCCGCCACAATTGCGACTCCAAAGTTGTGCGGAAAACTCAGCGGCAGGTAATAGAACAACAGGGTGGCGGAGCCGCAGCCCACGAATCCTACCCAACGCATCTGCCGCATCCAGCCGATGCGGTCGCCGATCACGCCCCACATCACATTGGTGAATGGCTGCAGCAAGAAGAACGTCCCCCAAATCTGCAGCCACTGCGGCGTCGAGAAACCGATGCGCGAGGATGTGTAGAACAAAGGCATGATCACCGGGAAGCCGAACAGCGAGAGGTTGCAGATGATCCGCGTAATCAGAGCCAGGGCGATGTTCCGGTTCTGGAAGATCAGGGTGATTCCCTTGCTCATCTCCCGCAGCTTGCCGCGCACATTCCGGCCCGTATCTTCCGCGCGCCCGGTCTCCGCCGAAGGTCCCCGAATCGAGAAGAGGATGATCACTCCGCCCGCCAGAATCCAGGCCATCGACATCCACAGAGTGCCCTGGAAGCCGATCAGGGGAATCGTAAAGCTCGGCAGATACGAGCCGATGATTCCGTAGCCGATCGTGAACATGCTCCACACCCAGCCGATGGCCGAGGCCAGCCGGTGGCCGGGGGTCTTCTGCACCACCAGGACAAAGAAGGCATAGAAGAAAAGTGGATAGGCAAGTCCGCGTATCCCATAGAAGAGCAGCGTCAACCGCAGATTGCGGTGAGCCAGCCCGAACTGCAGAAAGAGGACGTGAAAAACCAACCACCACGTCACGCCGATCAGCATCGTCCTCTTGGGCGTAACGACCTCGGCAAAGACCCCGGAGATCCAGCTGGAAAGCGCGGCTGCGGCTCCATACACGGTGAATACCAGAGAGGCGTCTCTCGGAGTGAAGCCGAGGCCAACGATGTACTTCGACAGAAACGCCTGTTCGATTCCATCCCCTGTCATGCAGAAGACGATCGCGATATAGCCGCCAAGCAGAACTAGCGGCATACCGAGGAAAGCTTTATTCTCCGCAGATCTATTCATCTCGCCTTCGCGGCCGGCCCGGCTGCTTCCGGTTGCTTATTCGCCATTGGGAGATCCCGCATCAGGCATTTTCCAACTGGATCTGTAGTTTGACATCTGCCGGCCTCCCTTGCGCCGCGCGCTCAAACGCCTGCACGCTATGCTCGAAGGGAAACGTCTCGGTAAGGAGAAGCTTGAGATCGACCTTCCCGGAGGCGATCAACGCGATCGCCTTGTCGTAGACGTTCGCATAACGAAAGACGGTCTCGATGCGCAGCTCCTTCGCCTGTGCGCCGACCACGTCGAAGGAGACGCGCTCCACCGGCATGCCGACCAGCACCAGGACGCCCGCGGGGGCAGCAAGATCCACCAGCGTCTCAAACGCCTTCGGGCTGCCGCTTGCCTCAAAGACCGCGTCGGCTCCCCATCCTCCGGTAAGCTCCTGAACCTTCTCGATCAAGGAGTTGTGGCGGATGTCGACCGGAAGAATCCCCGGATAGCAGCCTGCGATTGCCAGTTTTTCTGCCGCGAGATCCGCGATGATCACCCTGCCTGCGCCGCCGGCCAGCGCAGCCAGGGCGACCATGATGCCGATCGGGCCGCAGCCCACGACCACAGCGGTATCGCCCGGCTTCAATCGAGCCTTGGTCGCGGCCTGCAGCCCCACGGCAAACGGCTCGACCATCGCGCCTTCGGCAAAAGAAACATTGTCGGGGAGCTTGTAGGTAAAAGCGGCCGGGTGCACGACCTCGGGAGTCAGGCATCCGTGGATGGGCGGCGTGGCCCAGAAGACGACGGAGGGATCGAGATTGTAATGGCCAAGCCGGCTGGCCTTCGACGCCGGGTCAGGAATGCCCGGCTCCATGCAAACCCGGTCCCCCTTGCGCAGATGGCGGACCTTAGACCCTGTCTCCGTCACCACGCCTGCCGCCTCGTGGCCAAGGACCATCGGCGCGTTCACAACGAAGGGACCGATCTTGCCATGGGTGTAGTAGTGGACATCGCTGCCGCAGATTCCCACGCGCGCAACCCGTACCCGAACATCGCCGGGACCCAGTTCCTTCGGCAGATCAATCTCCCGCAGCGAGAGCTTCAACTTCTCTTCGAGCACCAGGGCTTTCATCGCAGTCACCTCCCAATGGTCTTGCGGCCTTTCGATTCTAGCTTTGCCGGACCGCCGCGTCACTGCCGGCCCCTAGCATGCAGTCAAACCCGGTTTCCATCAATGCGGAGCGCAAATCCTGCGTCAGAGAGTCCAAGGCGGCCGGCGCTGCCCGCAAGGAGCGCACGTTTCCCATTTCAGATTCTCCGTTTCGAAGCGTCACGCGGGAAGAATGATGACTGTCTTTCCGTAACCATGGTTGTACCTTATCTCTCCGCGATATGCGGCCTCTGCCTCCTCGATCGGCGCCGATGCCTTTACAAAGCACTTCAGCGTACCAGCATCGAGCAGCCTGGCAATCTCCATCAACTGCTGCCGGTTCGGTTCGACGATGAAGAATGCGTCCTTCACCCGCTGCTCCGTCACATTCTCGCCGCCCGCCGCGATCGTGACCATGCGGCCGCCGGGCTTGAGCACGCTCCAGGATCTCGCAAGAGTCTCACCGCCTACGCCGTCGAAGACCACGTCAATGTCCTGGACCTCGTCTTCGAAGCGCGAAGAGCGGTAGTCGATCATCTTTTCCGCCCCCAGGCCGGTGACAAACTCCGCATCCCGCGAAGAGCCTGTGGCAATCACATGAGCGCCATGAAGATGAGCGAGCTGCACGGCAAACAGCCCCACCGCCCCGGCTCCTCCGTGAACCAGCACACGCTCCCCCGGCTGCAAACGGGCGCGATCGAGGAGTCCCTGCCACGCCGTCAACGCGCCGATCGGGACAGCCGCGGCCGCCTCATGGGTCAGCGTCGCCGGTTTCGGCGCGATGCTCTGCGATTGAGTCAGGCAAAACTCCGCGGTTGCGCCGTCCGCGAACCAGTCGTTCATGCCGTAGACCTCTTGCCCGGAACGGAAGTCCGAGACATCCTTGCCGGTCGCGGCAATCACTCCGGAGAACTCATGCCCGGGGATCGCGCCGGTGCGCATCGTTCCGTCCTTTTTATGCGTGGTGGGGTACCAGCGAATCTCCGTCGGCGTAACGCCGGCTGCACGAACTCGGATCAGCAGTTCGTCCGGCCCCGGCTGGGGTTGAGGAATCTCCACCGGCAGAAGCACCGGTCCGGTCTTCGATGAGCCTACCTGCACTGCTCGCATAACGCTCCTTCCCCCCGAGGGTGCTTCCGCCATCGGCACGGAGGCGCCCGCAGGGCTCCCTGCAAACCGAACCGCCGCGGAGAGCCCGTATCCCAGTAGAAGTGTGATTTCGATCACAGCTTCCAGGACCCTTCCCCACTATCGTTCGGGCGTAGGGTCTTTCCTGCTCCGGCTCCTACAGCATAGCCGCGCCCGGAGTATCTGGCCGGGACTATGTTTTCTGCGGGGAGAAAGCCAAATGACAATGGCCATTCGTTGGCTGATCGCAGTGAGCATTCTCGGGCTGGCCGCGATCTGGCCGCCCGCAGGAGCTGCCGCCCAGGCTATTCCGCCCGCAAACGGCATTCATGAGCCCCCACCGCAGGCCAGTCCGCAAGCCCCGTATGAATTCTCCGTCGACTCCACTCTGGTGAATGTGGATGTCATGGTGACCGACGAGGATGGACGCGTCCTCGACGGGCTCAAGCATGGAAACTTCCGCGTCCTCGATAACGGCAAGCCGCAGCAGATCCGGCACTTTTCTCCTACGCGGGCGCCGATCACCATTGTCATGCTGGTCGAACACAGCTCGGCGTCGTACCAATACTTTGCCTACAAGGCGGCATGGTGGGGATCGGGATTTCTGAATCATCTCGAACCGCAGGACTGGGTCGCCCTGATGACCTATGACATCAAGCCGAAGGTCGAGGTCGACTTCACCCACAACCGGGCTGAGGTTCGCGACGCCCTCGCCTCGCTTGGCCCTCCGGGCTTCCACGACATCAACCTCTTCGATGCTCTGCTGGACACGCTGGACAAGCTGGACCACGTCCGCGGCAGGAAGACCATTCTTCTTCTGGCCACCGGCGCCAACACCTTCAGCAGTTCAAACCTCGACGACGTCTTCAACCGGCTGAAGGAGAGCGACGTAACGATCTTCAGCGTTGGGCTGGCAGAGCAGGAGTATGTCCGCTATGGTGGCACCGACATCACCTATCTCCAATCCAAATCCTGGCTCGACTCCTTCGCGCAGCGGACCGGAGGGATGGCCTTTTTCCCGCGATTCGAGGGCGAGCTTCCGGACGTCTTTCGCAGCGTGGCCACCTTTCTGCGCAGTGAATACACGCTCAGTTTCTCGCCTCCGCCGGAGAGCCGGGACGGCCGGTACCACCGGCTGAAGGTGGAGATTGTCGGAGCGGATGGCAAGCCGCTGAAAGTGACCGACGAAAAAGGAAAGCGCAGGAAGGTGATCGTATATGCACGCGAAGGATATACCGCGCCGAAGGAGAAGGCGCCTGTTCGATAGCCGCTGCGAAGATGAGGACGGCCTCTGCCGGTTCTCAGGACGAGACAGAAATGGAGCCTCCTATGAAGAACGTACTCCGCCAGTGTGTTGCCGCGGGCCTCAGCATTCTGCTGATTCTGATTCCTTCCGGCCAGCCGTGGGCTGAGTCGCAGGCCTCCGCCCCTGCCAGGCCGCAACCCCGGATGACGCTTCGCGCCTATCTCCAGAAACCCTATGTCGATCTCTTCGAACTGGCTCCCGGCCTTTCGTTCAGTCCCAATGAAGTCAGCCAGCAGCGGCAGGCGTTCAAGAGCGGGGAAGACTCCTGCCGCAAGCGCTTCAGCAATCACGCCAAGCAACATGCGCGACAGATCGAAGCCGCCCGTGCGGATCTGAAGAAGCAAGGATCAGCGCTCGCTGATGCTCCGCGCCGCGATCTGCACTGCCGCATCCAGAACCTGGAACTGCTGCGCAGCGAGGCGGAGATGATGGCCGGCCACGCCATCCCGACGGCTTACGACAATCTGAACGCCAAACTGGATCTGCTGCTGCAATGGCCGGCGCAGTACCGGCAGACGCAGGCGCAGATCGCCGACGAGTCATACACCAAACGGCGTTGGGGAGATGTGAAGGACATCGGCTTCCGTGAGATCGCCTCCGGCCAGAGGGACGACATCAAGCGCGGACAGCAGGCAGTGGAAGAGTTGAAGCGAGCCAGCTTGTTGCCCCCCGAGCTCGACAATAAGGCTATCCAGGACTATGTCTCATCCGTGGCGGAGCGGGTCGCGAAGCATTCCGATCTGAAGGTCCCGCTGCATATCCGCGTCCTTCAATCGCGTGAGATCAACGCCTTTGCTCTGCCTGGAGGCTACCTCTTCGTCGAGCGGGGCTTGCTGGAGGCTGCCGACGATGAGTCTCAACTGGCAGGCGTCATCGCGCACGAACTGGCCCATGACACCGCGCGGCACAGCGCCAAGCTCATGAAGCGCGCCACCATCGCGGGCATCTTCTACCAGGCGGCACAGGTCGCGGCCATTCTGCTTACCGGCGGCGTGGCAGGCATCGGCCTCTACTATGCCCTGCAATATGGGTTTTACGGGCTGGGCCTGGTGCTGGATCTCAAGCTGCTCGGCATCAGCCGCGAATATGAGCTTGAGGCCGATCAACTGGGAATCCAGTATGCCTGGAATTCCGGCTACGATACGACCGGCTTCATCCGCTTCTTTGACAAGATGGCAACCAAAGAGGGCTACGTGAATGGCGTGAGCTGGTTCCGCACGCATCCGCCGTTCTACGAGAGGATGATTCAGGCGCAGCGCGAGATCATGTTCATGCCCAGGCGCGGCGATCAGATCGTTCAGACATCGGCATTCGAGCAAATGAAGAAGGAGCTTGCTCCCATCGCCGCTAAAGCCGAGAAAGAGGAGATCGGGAAGCCAAGCCTCCTGGTTACCCGCGAAGAGGGCTGTAATCCTCCGCCCAAACTCGAATACAAGCCGGGCCAGCCGATCGAGGAAGTTTGCAATATGCCGCCCCGCACTCTGGACGACAAAAGAGACGAGAAGAAAGAAGCAAGCAAGCCTTGATGGAGATCCACCGCGTGGTGATCGTTGCCGGCGGCCGATCCTTGCGCGGCGTTCGCCGGGAAAGAAAACCCCGCGTGCAAATCCTCTAGCGGACCGCTTTTTTTGCCGCGGCCGTCCCCTTCTCCCTGGCCCAGCGCGCGCGCTGCGCAGCGGCGATCCTTGCGCGGCCGGCTGCGCTCAACACGCGGCGCTTTCCGGCGCGGACATCAAAGTCCGCCGGACGGAAGCTGGTCGCTTCGCCCGCCCCTCCCGCAACCTTCGTCCGGCTCCGTTGGACCTTTGCCGCCGGCTTTTCCATCAAGAGGACTCTGGCCCTTTGCAGACGTGCAATCTCGTCTTCGATCGCGAGTACGATGGCGTTCGTATCCATGATTCTCCCTTCGGAGAAGAGCACTGAGGCGCTGCTTGGTGTTCGGATGCACTCCTCAAGATCAGGTCTGATGAAGAATACGTGAAACCGCGACAGAGACAAATATCCGGACTCCATCCGGGATTGTGCGGGACCTGTTTGAAACATCGCTCCCTGACCGCCGGAGGAGAGATCGCCGCTGCCGTTTGCAGTTTCAGGCATTCCGCAGCGGAACCCTCCATCAGTTAGCTTGCGGCGATCGTAGAAGCCACCAGCGTCCATTGGCCGGCATTCCGAAAGAGAAGCCCATGAACCCGTAGAGTGGCGCCCGCCGCAATGGCAGTACTGTTCTCAAGGTTAGTTCCGGTCTGCTGGTAAACGAGGATCTTGTTGGTTCCGGTCAACGTAGCAAACGCCGATTGCGGATTTAGAGTTAGAACAAAGCTCGCCGCCGTTGCCGGCGTGAGCGCCGTATCGGTCGTTCCGCGAAAACCCTGCTCCTGAAGGCGAATGTCGGAGGCGGTGATGGTTCCGGCTATGGAGCCCATCATCCCGCTGACTTTCATTCCGGAATCGCTGATTGGAAGCACGCTCTGCCCGGCATAGAGGTTGCTGGCGTCGAACAAGGGAGTAAATGGCACACTCTTCAGATCTACCCGGTCGTCGTCGATCTCAAATTCTGTATTGGAAGCCACATCAACCGTAATGCTCTGGGAGAGATAGGATGACATCACGCTGGCGCCTGCTCCGTTCTGCATCACCAGGGTGAGCTCGGTTGCCGGCTGCCCGATGACCTCGGTGACGATCCCGCCGCCCATCATGCCGCCCGAGTTCATCCTCGATCTCACAGACGTGGCCAGCAGAGTGCCGTCCGGCTGCAGCGTCCCGCTGACCAGCACGCCCATCCCCATGCCCATCATGGACATCTTGCTGATATTGCCCAGGAATTGCGTGGCGGAGTTGACCGTGAAGGTGAAGCTGTTCGTGGCCTGCAGCGGCGTCATAGTGAATGAGGTCGACGAGGTGCCCGAGACCACGCCCATCATCTGCTGCACCCCGCCGTTGAATCCTCCGTTGGCGCTTCCTGTGCCCTGAGGTCCGACGGAGATATGGAACATGGGACTCAGGTTGAAATTGCCGGTATTGTCCATCGTTACGGAGTTCTCCAGATCCAGATCGAAGTTGAAAGCCAGCGGCGTCGATCCCAGAGTTGCAGGAGAGGCAAACTGGATCGTTGCGTTGATCGGCCCCTGAATCGTCTTCTGCACCATCGCCTTAGTGTTGGGGTCCAGATAACTCACGTTGCAGGAAGCAATGGTGATCGATGCCCCCGTATAAGTCCCCTGTTGCGCTGGGACCAGCGCAATCGGCTCCATCGTTCCCATCCTATGGATCATCTCCACCGGCGTGGACGCGCTCGTCACGTTCACCGTGCCTTTGCTGCCGACGAGGGACATCGAGGAGATATTCATCGAGAAGGCCAGCATCCAGTCCGCCGGAGCATCTCCCAGATTGACCTGGACAGGGGTTGTCGCCGCGGTCGAGGAGGTTTGGGAGGAGGAACTCATGCCTCCGCCGCCACACGCGCTCAGAAATCCCAGGAGGCCGGCGGCCAACAGTGCCGCGATCTTGCCCATCCGGCCCCGATCCGCAGAGACACGACAACATAACGAAGGCAATTGCATAAGATGCTCCTTTGACGGTTCGGCACTTCTTCCGGGCGATTGCTCCAACCCCGGGGATTGCAATGACAGCATCGATTCCCAAGCTGCCGATCCCGCTTCTATCTAACGACACCGCCGGACAAGCCGCTGTGACCCGTATCACGCGGCTGCACTGGCGACCACTGGCGCGGCGGATGCTGATGGCACCCAAAAGAGGGGTATAGCTCATCTTTGCGAAACGCAAGGGATTCGGTTGTCTTGGGCCAGATTGCCGGGACTATCTCCCACAAAATTCGCGCATCTTACAAAAGCGTGCTTAGAGCGGATCTCCTCTCGCAACGCTCCACTCCTCCAACCGGGAAGAACCCGATGAGGCTCATCGAGGCCTCGGACTATGCGTGAGCGGCGAGCCAAGACTCCGGCAGCGATCCGAAGGGCCGTGCTCCGAAGAGACGTGGGGGCGCGGCGGTCGGCGCCCCGCACGCTCGTTCTCTTGCTCTGCATGCTTCTTGCGCGGCAAACCAGCGCCGCCTACTCGTTTCTGACCCACGAAACGATCATCGACCTGACCTGGGCGACCGCCATTCAGCCTGCGCTGTTGAGCCGG
This sequence comes from Acidobacteriaceae bacterium, assembly GCA_035933805.1. Lineage (GTDB taxonomy): Bacteria > Acidobacteriota > Terriglobia > Terriglobales > Acidobacteriaceae > PALSA-350. The sequence goes on from DASYYO010000371.1 coordinate 29,257, forward strand.
TTTCCCAGGACAACCCCGGCGGAGCTGCGCCGGGCGCGCGCCTACGCCTACGGTGGCTCAGCCATCCAGGATGCCGGATATTACCCCTTCGGCCATGGAATCTTCAGCGATCTTACGCACTATGTCCGCACCGGAGACTTCATCACCTTTTTGATCCGCGATGCGCGCAACGTGAACGACCTGGCATTTGCACTGGGCGCCTTGTCGCACTACATGGGGGATACCGTCGGACACGAGCAGGCGGTCAACCCCTCGACTGCCATCGAATTCCCTGGTTTGGAGAAGGAATACGGACCGGTCGTGAGCTACGCGGAGAGCCCTCATGCCCACGTTCGAACCGAGTTTGCCTTCGACATAGATCAGCTCAGCCAGGGCCGGTTCGCCCCGGCTCTCTACCTGCACAGCGCGGGGTTCGTGGTGCCGCGAAGGGTGCTGGAGGACGCCTTCTTTCAGACCTATGGTCTCCGCTTGCACGATATCCTGGGCAACGAGTATGCCGCGTTTCACAGCTACCAGTCCTCTGTGCGGCGGCTGCTGCCCCGGTTTGCCTACGCTGAGGTGCTGCTGCACCGGAAGAGCTTTCCTGCCGACGCCCCCACACCCGCGTTTCAACAGTTCGATCGCAATCTGAAGCAGGCAAACCGGGAGAACGGGTGGTACAAGTTCCCCCGCAAAAAGACCAGCTTGTCCACGCGATGGATCGCCGCGCTTATCTTTCTCGCGCCCAGGATAGGACCCATCTCCGATCTCGCAATCCGCGGTCCGAATGAGGAGACGGAGAAGCGATATGTCGAGAGCGTGAACCGCTGCGTCGGCGAGTACTCGAAGCTGCTGAAGGAATTGGCGTCGCAGGGCCAGGACGGATTCCACCTGGAAAATCTGGATCTGGACACGGGAGACAAGGTCCGGCCCGGAGTTTACAGGCTCACCGATGAGACCTACGCGAAGCTGCTCCACCAGCTCGTCCGGAAAAATTCGCACCGGCGCACGCCTTCCGAGCTGCGGCAAAACGTGCTGGACTTTTACTCCGATCCCGGTGCGCCCATCGCGACCAAGCAGCACCCCAAAGCATGGAAGAAGGTTGAGCAGGAGTTGGCGGCGCTCCAGGCAAAACCGTGATGGGGCGAAGGCTTTTTGGCAGTGCCCCGTACGCAGGGTGCGCCGGCGCGACGGTCCTTGTATCCTGACCTCCATGGCGAATCGAAAAGACGCCCGTCATCCGCATCCGGCCACGCGTACCTTGGCCGCGATTGGGGCGGGTTCCATGCTTCTCTATGGATCTCGCATCTTCTTCGACCTCTTTGGCCCCCTCCTCCCCTACTCCATGCCGAAAGACCTGGGGGCTGCCCTCGACTCGGAAGAGTTCATTCAGTTCCTCAGCATCGTGACGGACGGAACGGTGCGCCGTGCACGCATACGCCGGCTGAAGAACGGGGACGAATTTTATCCGGCGCAACTGCAGGCGATCCGCAGCGCACAGCGCTCCATCAATCTGGAGTTCTACGAGTTCGAAAAAGGCGAGATTGCCGGGGAAATTCTGCGCACACTCACAGAGCGCGCGCAGGCCGGGGTAGAGGTGCGCATGATCGTCGACGCGCTCGGCAGCTTTCGTACCGGCGAGGCATACTTCGATCGCCTGAAAGCCGCGGGCGGCCGCATGCGCTGGTACCATCCGATCCGCTGGGATACCTGGCAGAGAGCCAACAATCGCACGCATCGCAAGCTGCTGATTGTCGATGGAGAGATAGGATTCATCGGCGGCGCAGGCATCGCAGACCACTGGTTGCACGCCACTGCGAAGGGCCCTTCCTGGCGCGACACCGTCTTCCGGCTGGAAGGCGAGGCGGTAGCCGGCCTGATCACCACCTTCAGTGAGAACTGGCTGGAGTGCTCCGGCGAAATCCTCTCCGGCCCTGCCCAGTTTGCGTTTCATGCGCCTCGCCAGGGACCAAGAAGTTTTGTCGTCTCCAGCACCCCCCACGGCGGAAGCACACAGGCGCGCATCCTCTTTCAATCCCTCATCCGAAGCGCCCGCGACACCATCTCCATCACCACCCCTTACTTCCTGCCTGACAGAAGCGCACGCCGCGCGCTGATCGAGGCGGTCCGGGATAGGGGAGTGCGAGTCCGGATCCTGACCGCCGGCCCGCACATTGATCACGCGATGGTCCGGAAAATGAGCCGGCACAGCAGCCGCCACCTGTTGCAGGCCGGCGCGGAGATCTACGAATATCAGCCCTCCATGATCCACGCCAAACTGATGACCGTCGATGGACAATGGAGCGTGGTTGGATCCACCAACTTCGATCACCGCTCGTTCGCGTTGAATGATGAGGTGAATCTCGCCGCTCTCGATCGGGAACTGGCCGGAACCATCGAGGCTGATTTTTTTGAGGACCTGAAGCAGAGCCGAAAGCTGACGCTCGAGATGCTGCAGCGGGAGACTGCGATCGGCGAGGCTGAATCCATCGTCGGGGACGTGCTCAAGAGAGAGAGTTAACCGGGACCTTGCTTGCTCCGGCACGCGCGAGAGACCTGCGGAGGGTATGGAGCCTCGTTCCTCCTGAGACAGGACAAACCATGGACTGCGTACGAATGGATAAGTGGCTCTGGGCGGCCCGCTTCTTCAAGACCCGCGCTCTCGCAGCGCGTGCCTGCGAGCTCGGCCGCATCGTGTCGAACGGGCATCCGGCCAAGGCCGCCCGCGACGTCCACACGGGAGACCTCCTGCAGGTGAAGACCGAGAGCGGCGACTTTCAGATTGAGGTGCTGCTGCTCAGTGAAGTGCGCGGTCCGGCAGCGGTGGCGCAAACCCTCTATCGCGAAACCGAGGCAAGCCGGGAGCAGCGCCTCAAGCTGGCGGAGGAACGCAAGGCGCTCTTGCGGATGGATGCGCTGCCCGCAGGCAGGCCGTCCAAGCGCGATCGCCGTGAGATCAACCGTTTCCGAGGAAGAACCTGACCTGTCGAATGCGGAATAGAACCGCACCGCAATGCCGGCGCAACCCGAGAAGACAGCACGCCGCATGAGCGAATCGTCCTCCGGCAAGAGCGGGCAAAGTGCCGCTGCGCCGGGTCACAAGAATCGGGACCCACGATTGGGGCGAACAGAGATAACTTCCGAGTTGCCCTTGTCCAGGATGAATAAGGACGTGTCGGCGTGTTCACGTCAGCCTCGCCGCGCTGCCTCGATGGCGGCGATGTCGATCTTCTTCATCGGCATCATCGCTTCGAAGACACGCTTTGCCTCAGCGCCACCAGCCGCAAGCGCATCGGTCAGCGCGCGCGGGGTGATCTGCCAGGAGAGGCCCCAGCGGTCCTTGCACCAACCGCACTGGCTTTCCGTGCCGCCATTGCCGACGATCGCGTTCCAGTAACGGTCCGTCTCTTCCTGATTCTCCGTCGCGATCTGGAAGGAGAAGGCCTCGGAGTGCCTGAACGCCGGGCCGCCGTTGAGACCGAGACAGGGAATGCCCAGGACGGTGAACTCCACCGTCAGCACATCGCCTTTCTTGCCTCCAGGATAGTCACCGGGAGCCTCGTGAACAGCGGTTACTTTACTATCGGGAAAGGTGATGGCATAGAAGCGAGCCGCCTCATGCGCGTCCTTGTCGAACCAGAGGCAGATCGTGGTCTTTGGCTTCATGTTCGTGTGCTCCTTGTTCTCGAACCGCACCGCGATGCCGGCGCACCGCGACAATAGCGCAGGACGAGGCACAGGCTACCGGCGCTTCATTACAACATAGACGAAGGGCTGGCGAGCACCCCACGGCGTGCTGTGCACGTCCTGCTCCGCCTTCACCAGTTCGAAGCTGCTCTCGAACTCTTTCGCCAGCGACTCCGCGCCATAACGTTGCACCGGAAGGCCGCTGCACTTCTCAGGGCCCTCCAGGTGGAAGGCGCCAACGATTGCAATCCCGCCCGGTCGAACCGTCCGCCCGGCTAGAGCGACGTAGGCGGCCCTCTGTGCCGGCTCGCTGAGAAAGTGAAAGACCGCGCGGTCATGCCAGACGTCAAACGAAGGGAGCTGAGGCATGCCGAGGAGGTCGGCCGCCCGCCATTCGATCCTGTCGCGAATCGACGGCTCCAGGCGCTCCCTGGCCCGATCCAGCGCAGCCTGCGAAAGGTCGATAACCATGCACGGGGCGAAGCCTTCCTTCGCCAGCATCCCGATCAATGCCGACGAGCCGCCCCCGGCATCCATCACGCTGCTGCCCGGCCGTGCATATTGCCGAATGAGTCGATAGGAGAGACCGGGGAAAGCCTGGTGCCAGCTCAGCGTCTCATCGGGCTTTGAGCGATAGATCGTCTCCCAATGGCTGGTGAGGTCTTGTTCCATAAGGCCGCGCTGGAAGCGCCCGTTGTATTCGGGCTTCGATTCTCATTCTATTCGCGATATCGCCGGCAATCGATCGGCCCGGCGGGTCCGCTCTATCGTTTGAACACGACATTCACTCCCAGGTCATTCCCTTGCACGCTGACAACGTTACAGAAAGTCCGCTCACCCTGACGCTCAAAGTCGAGCGCCACCAGCGACCGGCCGATCCGCAGATTCTCCATCCGCAGCGTGCGGACAAAGGGGGGAAGGTGCGGATGGACGATGTTGAGTTGATGGTTGGCGGCATCAGGCTCGATCCCCAGCAAGCCGCGCAGCATGAGAAAGAAGGAGCCCGAAGCCCACGCCTGTGGCGAGCAGGAGACGGGATAATGTACAGGTTCTCCCTTCCCGTGGCGGCGAATTCCGCAAAATAACTCCGGCGGCCTGTATTCGTTGAAATGCAGCGTCGCCTCATACATGGCCTGAAAGAGGCTCGCCGCCTCCATGCGGAAGCCATATTGCGCCATGCCATAGCAGCTCATGGCGTTGTCATGCGGCCATACTGACCCGCAGTGGTAGCTCATCGGATTGAAGATCGCCTCATGGCAGGAGAGCGTCCTCACGCCCCACCCGGAGAACAGTCCGTCGGCCATCAATTTTGTGGCGACCTGCGAAGCTCGTTGTTTGCTGATCGCCCGGGAGAAGAGCAAGTGTCCCGGATTCGAGCTGTCCACGGCGAGCGGCTTCTTCTCGCGGTCGAGAGCCATTGCGTAGTAATTGCGCTCAGGGAGCCAATACTTCCGCTCGATGATCTCCAGCAACTTCTCTGAGTGCGACGCGGCGCGCGCGGCCATCTCGTCCCTGCCCAGGGTCGAGAGGATCGGCGCAATCGACGCCAGGGCGCGTGCGGCATAGCCCTGGACTTCGATCACGGCAGTTGGCGGTTGGGCAATGCGTCCATCCGCATGGCGCATGGCGTCGCCCGAATCCTTCCAGCCCTGATTGAAGAGTCCGTTCGGATTACGGCGGCAGTACTCCACCAATCCGTCGCCATCCAGGTCCCCATAATCGAGAACCCACCGGGCAGCAGCCTCGATGGCGTGAGCCATATCGCCGATGAACGCCGTGTCCCCGGTCCAGCGAAGATATTCGGCGAGCAAAATCAGGAACAGCGGGGTCGAGTCCACCGAGCCGTAGTTCTTGCCGAAGGCGATCTCGGAGGTGGCTGTCATCTCGCCGTTGCGCAGCTCGTGAAGAATCTTTCCCGGATCCTCATCGCGCTCATCGTTGCGCTCCCGGCCCTGGTGCTCGGCCAGGACGCACAACGTACCCCGCGCGAGATCCGGATTGAGCAGGAGGGTCTCAAAGGAGGCGATCAGCGAGTCGCGCCCGAAGAGTGCCGCAAACCATGGGACCCCGGCGGCGATTGCGGTCCCTGCGCTCTCCGGCATCTGCAGCGCATAGAAGTCTTCTTTTGCGGAGTCCAGCATTTCATTCAGGATTCCGTTGTCTGTCTTGATCCTGGTGCACGCTTCCACCCACTTGCTTTCGACGATCGCGGCGCGCTCACGCACATGCTCCAGTCGAGCGGGCGTTCTCGAACGTCGCGCCCTGGGAAGCGCCCCATTCGACGGCCCCTCGATCATCGAGATCGTCGTCCGCACCTGCCTCGTGCCGCGCGGATCGAGAACGATCTCCCATCTCGCCGTTCTTCCCTGCAACTGTTGCGGCGGCGGATCGAACTCGATCTTTGTGCATCGCCTGACCCCATCCAGCCCATCGTAGAGAAAGCTGACCGCGCTCTGCTCAACGACTGGTTCGTAATACTCGCCGCTCTTGCCTCGCACCAGTCCGCGGACCTGGAAGATGTCCATGAAATCGGCATCGAAGTTCAATTCCACCGATACCTTGAGCCGCTGATCATGGTAGCTGTGGATCTCCACAAAATCGTGCAGCACTTCGTCGCCAAGTACCTGCTCGCGATGCACATAGATCGTGTTTACCGGAAGATCCAGTCCCTCGCCGGGAAAAGCGCCTCCCCGGACCATGTACTCGATCTTCGCGTTGTTCGACTCCGCGGTCGAACAGGAGAGCACGACCAGGTCCTCTCCGAAGAAACGGAGCTGCAGCTCGCTGAGGTACCGGGTATCGTGGCGGAAGAGCCCCACGCGTGGCGCGCCGGGCGGAAGAAGATTTCCACGCGAATCCGCCGCGAAGAAGGTAGTGCCGCAGATCAAAGCCAGCACTCTCTCGACATCCAGTTGCGGCTCGGGGTATGCAATCTTCGGCTCGACAGGCGGCGGGGCCGGCTTGAGAGCTTCTTCGCGAATCGTCACGCAGCTTCGCTCCGGGGCATCTTGCTGGGAAGAAGAGTGGGACCTTCCAGGATGTCGTTGTAATACCGCAGGTAATCGTCCGCCATCCGCTCCACGGAGAACTTCTCCTCTGCCCAGTTGCGCACCTGGCGCGGACGGAAGCGCTCGTGCGTCACCGTATGCACAGCCTCTTCTATATTTTCGCAGATCCGGCCCGAGATGCCGTTCGACACGACCTCCGCAACTGCGCCTCCGGCGAAGGCAATTACCGGCGTGCCGCACGCCATTGCCTCAACCATCACCATTCCAAAGGGCTCAGCCCATTGAATGGGAAAGAGCATTCCCATCGAATTCCCCAAAAGCTCATTCTTGAGAGCGGCATCCGCTTCGCCCACAAACTCTACATTCCGCCCGTCCAGATGCGGACGGATCTTCGAGTCGAAATAACCCTGGTAAATAGGTTGGATCTCGCCGGCGATCTTCAAGGGAATCCCGGCCCGTTTGGCAATCTCAATGGCGACATGGGTTCCCTTGATCGGGCAGATTCTTCCCAGAAACGAGAGATACGGCTGCTTCTCTTCACGGAACCGGTAAAGATCCATATCAAGGCCATGAGGAATCACCTCGGGCCCAATAGACTCGAGCCACGACGCCTGGTCATGGCTGATCGCGGCGTAATGCGTGTCACTATATTCTTCGTAGAGCCGGTTGAGATCCGCGTTGTAAGGGTGGTGGATCGTACAGCACATCGGTACCGGAAGAAAACGGCTATAGGTGACTGCCGGCGAGCTGTTCACGTGAACCAGATCGCAATCAGAGCCTGCATCCATTAACGACCACGAAAGATGATCGAGCTCCTTGGTCAGGCCGGCCGATTCGCTCGACAGAGGCCACTCCGGCTCGGCGTACTTCCACCGGATCTCTGCGTCCGCGGTGGAGGCGCCGTTGGTGTAGATGATCGGCTCGACGCCGAGCTGTTTCAACCCTTTGGCGAGATTGGCGACGAACAGCTCGGTTCCGCCGTAACGCAGTGGAGGGACAGGAATGAAGGGCGAGGCCACCAACCCAATACGCATAGTGCTTTCTCCGCGGTTCATCCAGAAATTTCAAAGGCAGATCTTCGCCTGGTCTCCCGCAGCCTCTTCAGCCAATGTCCGCTTGCGATACGCCCTGGTTTGCGGAGCGCGGACCCCTGAAGAAGAGCCGGGGTAAGCTTCGGCGGTGTCCACACGAGATGGACAAGAGTCGATGGAGCGATCGCGAAGCTGCTGACCAACGCTCCGGGATCGTCTTCCCGGCTGCTGATCGCGCCCCGTCTATCTTTCTTCGAACACTTCAATAGGAGTCGAAGGCGCAAACAAGAGTTGTCTTGCTGGTGCAGCCATCCTGCGCCAGATAGCGTCCCTTCCCGTATAGGTTTTCGGCATGCGGCGGTGGGAGCGGAGTCCCGCTGGCTGGCGCTGCCGGCCTGTCCCCCGGGAGCTGCGCCCCGGCGGCGAGCGACCCTCGCAACAACAACCCGCAACAACAATCACGGATACTCTCTGGTGGCTGCCCGCGCGGCCTTGCAGGCACAGGCTAAAGTCAGCTCCGGCGAGAGTGCCGCGCCCGCAGGAGGAAAAAGACGGGCACTCCGGTCGCGATGATCCCCAGCCCCGGCCAACTTGTACCGGGGCGATAGACACACAGCACAACCAGGATGGTTGTCGCCCCGAGGAGATAAAAACCAGGAAGCCAGGGATAACACCAGACCTGGTAGGGCCGGTGCGCATCCGGGCGCAGCTTGCGCAGGCGAAAGAGACCCGCCACCGTCAGGACGTAGAAGATCAACGCCGCTGAGATCACGTAGTCCAGCAAGTTACTGTAAAGATTGCCGTACTGATGCGTGACGGAGTTATGAGTGCGCGGCAGCACCAGCAGCGCCGACCATAGCCCCTGGATCAGCAGCGCCCATCCCGGCACGCCCGCGCGGTTCAGCTTTCCCCCCAGGCGGAAGAACAGCCTGTCCTGCGCCAGAGCGTAGGTGGCGCGGGCGCCCGCCAAGGTCAACGCATTCACCGTCCCGAAGCACGAGATCATGATGGCGACAGCCATCAGCCCCGCGCCGCGAGCGGGAAATATCTCCTGCAGCACGGCCGTCGCCACCCGGTCGCCTGGCGCATGTTGGATTTGAGCAAGCGGCAGGGAGACGAGGTAAGCGAGATTTGCAAGCAGATACAGCACGGCTACGGCCGATGTTCCGGCGACCAGCGCAATGGGAAGATTCTTCTTCGGATTGCGCACCTCGGTGGCGACGAAGGTAATGTCATGCCATGAGTCCGCGGAAAAGAGCGAGCCGGTCTGCGAGATGCAGATGGCCACAAACAATCCAAACGCGGTGGATGCCGTGAGCCCGGAGATGATCTCTACGCTGCCCTGCTGTCGCAAAAATGGATGAGAGAAGTTCATGCCGACCGCATGGCGGTTGATGCCGATCGAGAGTCCAAGAACGATCAGGGCGGAGAGAGCGCCAAGCTTCGATACAGTAAATACATTCTGAACCAGCTTTCCATAGTTCAGGCCGAAGCCGTTGGTCGTCATCAGCAGGAAGATGATCAGAATTGCAAACAATTGAACGGTCGAAAGAGAGACGGCGTAATGCGCCCCCAGATCGACCGGCGCGATCAGATATCGATCCTCCGCGACGGCTGGGAACAGAACGCCGCTGAAGCGGGCCAGGGCGATCGCCACCGCGGCGATCGAGCCGCTTTGAATCACCGTCCAAAGCGTCCAGCCGTACAGGAAGCCGCACAGCGGCGAGAACGCCTCGCGCAGATAGATGTACATCCCACCTGCCTGCGGCATCATGGCGGCAAGCTCTCCGAAAGAAAGAGCGCCGGCGACCGTCAGAGCTCCGGTGATGAGCCACGCTACCAGCAGCCAGCCTGCACTGCCGATCTGCCGGGACATTTCCGCGGGCACAATGAAGATCCCCGACCCCACCATCACTCCGACCACCACCATCACCGAGTCGAAGATCCCTAACCCGCGCCGGAAATGCCGCTCCCCGCGGCCCGGACCCTCCTCTTCGTCGCGGTCCCCCAGATCGGATTCCAGCTTCATCGACACGCTCGCTTCCCGCCAGCTTCAGCTGGCTCCGGAAGGTCTCTCGCGAGAACAGTTTTACGTGGATCGCGGTCTTCGATGGCCCGCCTGCGCGGGGAGTTTCACCAGCTTCCCCGCTCTCCAAACATGTCGATCACTTTCTCCAGGCGGCTGTAGCCGTTCTCCCAGTTCTTCTGCAGGGCGCGCTCGATCATGTCCTCATCTCCGGCGAGAATCGCATCGATGATCTCCTCGTGCTCGGCAATCGACACATGCAGATTATCGATAATGGAACTTGCATACAGCCGCCAGTAGCGCTCGGTCTGCGGTTCAATCGCCTGGTGCAGCCTCAACAACCTCGGGCCGGCGCCCATGTTGACGATCGTCTGGTGGAACTTTCTGTCGACGTCAAAGATATTGCCGGCCAGGTTCCGGTTTTTCGCGATCTTGGCTAACTGCGAATTCAATCCGCGAAGAGTCTGTGCAACTGTCGCGCGGCGCGCCTTGGGGAGCCTGCCAAGCTGCCGCCCGGCAAAGCCCTCTACCCTCCCGACAATCGAGTAGAGCTCGCTGGCATCCTCCTTGGTGAGAGGAGCAACCATCATCCTCGACTTGTTGGAGATCTTTCGTTCGAGGACATATCCCTCGCGCTGCAGCAGATGCAATGCGCTTCGCACCGGCGTCCGGCTCATGTTGAGCCGCTCCGCCAGATCGCCTTCTACAATCCATGTGCCCGGAGAAAGCTGGCCGCGCACGATCAGCTCCCGGATCTTTTCAAAGGCAATCAATACGCTGGTGCCATGTTCCGCCTTGGAACCAAGGGAACTCTTGCGTTCTTTGCTCGCGGCAAGTGGCATTTTAGACAGATCTTCCCCGATCGACGTTGGAGACTGGCTGGCGCGAAGTACAATCCTACCATTCTCCTGAATAGGGCCTGATCGCCGCGCTCCCAGCGGCTCAGCAGCGTAGATAGCCCCGCCCCTAACTGGAGACAGCTCCCGCCAGGCTGGCAAAGCTTACTTCTGGTACTTCTGGCCGCGTCTTCATGGCGGCCGCCAGAACCTCCTGAGCTTCGGCCAGTTCCGCCCCGGCAAGCTCCATGCGCGGCGCTCGAACCGCCGGCGAGCCTATACCGGCTTGCGCCTGCACCCACTTGATCAATTGAACGAACTTCGGCACCGTGTCCATCCGCAGCAGCGGAAGAAACCACCGGTAAAGAGCAAACGCTTCTTCCGCTTTTCCCGCCATGGCCAGGTCAAACAGGCGCACGGATTCCGCAGGAAAGGCATTGGCCAGGCCGGCAATCCAGCCTGCGGCCCCCGCGGCGGCGGCCTCTACAATCATGTCGTCCACGCCCACAAAGACCGCCAGCCTGGCGGCGAGCAGGGAGCGAATGGCCGTGATTCTGCGCACGTCGGCGGCGGACTCCTTCACCGCTTGAAAATTGGGATGCTCACCGGCGAGCTCTACGATCTGCTGCGGCAGGAAGTCGGTCTTGTACGCAATGGGATTGTTGTAGAGCATGCAGGAGAGCGGTGTGGCGGCAATCACCGCGGAGACATGCGCCTTCATCTCGCGCCAGTCGGTGGCATACACGTAGGGAGGAAGCACCATCAGCGCCTCGCATCCGGCCTGCTCCGCCTCTTTGGCGAGATGCACCGCGCTCGCGGTGGAGAGCGCGGAGATGGCCGCCACCACCGGCGCCTTGCCCTGGACCGCGCCGATGATGTTCTTCAGGATCGCTGTCTTTTCGAAGACCTCCAGGGTCGCACCCTCTCCCAGCGACCCCAGCATCACCAGCCCGCTGCACCCGTTCTCCAGGAGCCAGCGGGCATGCTGCGCCATGAAGAGGTGATCCACCTCCATTTGTTTGTGAAAGGCGGTCGTCACTGCAGGCATAACTCCTGACCAATTCATTTGCTGATCCTCCAATACGTTCAGGCCATATGTTCAAACCCTCAGGCGGTCGATTCGTCCTTACAGAGAGCGGAAACCGGGACCGGGACAAGAGGCGGACGAACCGAGCCGGGTTTCCAGCCAAAGATGGTTTGCGTCGCCGGCCCGCAGACCCGGCCCTGACATGCGCCCATTCCGCAGCGCGCCTGCAGCTTGGCCTCCGTCCACGTGCGGTACCGGGCGAGCTGCGCAAAGGTGACATCTTCACAGCGGCAGACGATCGTCTGGGGCACCGCCAGCGAACGCAATTCCGACCGCAGGCGGAAGGCGGCATCGAGCCGCCGCGCAAAGCTCCTGGTCGAGCGGCGCCGGTTGTTGCAAGCCCGCGCGGCCTCCAGCCGGCCGGCGCAGGCCAGCCCGGCCACCTCGCCCTGCACCAGAGCGCCCTCCAGGCCGGAGATTTCGGTCGCCTCGCCCGCACAATAGATGTTGCGAATGGAGGTCTGCTGCAGTTCGTTCACCTCGACGAACTCCTGCCGGAAGGCGCAGCCGAGCAGAGCCGCAAGCTCAGTGTTCGGCGTCAAGTGGAACCCGCAGGCCAGAAGCTCACACTCTTCCTCCCACGTCTTTGATCCATCGGTAAGGCGTACGCCTGTAAGCCGGCTGTCGCCCAGCGCGGCAACCGGCCAGCAGCCTGTACGGTACCGGGCGGCGCCCAGGGCGCCGCGATAGCGCAGGGCCTCCAGCAGCTTTGCCGGATAAAGCATGAGCGACGCGCCAAACAGAAGCAGCCGGCCAAACGCAGCCTGCTCCGCCACTCCTGTGATGCGCGCTCCGCGGAGCTTCAAATGCGCGGCAACCGCCAGAAGCAGCGGCCCGCTGCCGGCCACCGCAACCCGCTTGCCCTCGACCGGAAAGCCCCCCTTGACCAGCGCCTGCAATCCGCCCGCACCGAAGACTCCCGGAATCGTCCACCCGGGAAATGGCAGAAAGCGCTCCCGCGCGCCGGTGGCGAGGACCAGCCGCTCGTAGCAAAAAGTCGCCGCCGCGGTGGCTGAAGCCGCACGCAATCTTCCCTCTGCAGGAGCGTCAAAGACCCGCCATCCAGCAAGCAGCTCCGCCCCGGACTCGCGCAGCCGCCCGAGCGCAGCCTTCCGCCGGGCATCTTCTCTTTCCCCGGGCATCGCCACGCCCTCGCGCCAGATCTGCCCTCCGGCTGCTGCATTGTCATCGAGCAGAAGCACTCTGCGGCCCTGCTCCGCCGCCGCGGCCGCGGCCATCACTCCGGCGGGACCCGCTCCAATGACCAGCACCTCCGCCTCTCTCATCCCGCCGTCTCGACCTTCATTCCGGGCCGGCATGGGAGCTGGCAGGTCCGGGTGTGCGGCATGCCATCCACTACCGCTCTGCATTCGAAGCAGGTTCCCATTCCGCACATCGCCGTACGCGGCTCGCCTCCGGTCGAGATGCGGCAAGGATCTCCCGCAATCAGGAAGGCGGAACTCACCATTGCACCCTGCGGAACGGCAACCCGCCGGCCATTGACGAAGAGGGCCATCTCCTCATGCATGAGCCGGCTCCCATAGGCTGGCGCGCACCGGCAGATACGGCTCGACGGGAATCGCCGGAGTGCGGCCGGCCAGTTGATCCACCAGAAGTCGCGCCGCGCCGGGAGCATTCGTGATGCCCAGCCCCTCAAAGCCGATCACCAGATAGAGCGTGGGATCATCCCCCGCCGGATCGATGACCGGACCGGGCACTGGACCGATCAGGGGAAGCTTGTCTCGCGTCGCCGCGCGAAAGCCCGTCCAGGCGCGGATGGCTACCGTCTGGGCCAGCCCCGGCATATACTCACAGGCCCTCTCCAGCATTCTGCGCAAAATTTCCTGTTCCACTCCCGCATCGTTGCTGCCGTATTGGCGCGAGGAACCGATCAGCAACTGTCCGGTACGGCGCGGCTGCAGGTTGAAGGCGACCGAGTCTGCCTCGAGTTCGCTTGCGCTCTTCAGATATCCCAGCTCGATGATCTGGTGATGCGCAAATCCGGGATAGCGATCCGTGATGACCAGGTGGCCCTTCCGCCTCTGGATCGGCAGCCAGGGCAGCAGAGCCTTGTCCGCGCCGGTTGCGGCGACAATGCTGGCACAGCCGATCTCGGTGCCATCCTCCAGCCGCACTCTGCCCCGCCCCGCGCTCACGGCCGATTTACCACGCAGCAGAACGGCGCCCCGGCGCTCCGCTTCTTCAAGAAAGAAAGCCGCCGCGGCCGGGGGATAGATAACAGCGTCCTCCGGCACCAGCAATCCGCCGGCGAGACCGCGGCGAAGATTCGGCTCCGCCTCCGCCACCTGAGCGCCATCCAGCGCAGTCGATGCAACCTTCGCTTCGACATAAGCGGCCTGTTTCGCCGACACCTCCGCCATCTCCTGCTCATCGGCGGCGATCCACAGAGTGCCGCGCGCTTCGTACTCCACGGAGGGCGGCAGCTCCGCTTCGAGTTCCTGCCAGAGCGACCGGGAATAGCGCGTGAGTGCGAGCTGGGACGGTGAGTCATCCATCGCCACCAGATGTCCCATTCCCGCCGCGGTCGTCGCTCCTCCCGGGAGATCGCGTTCAATCACAGCGGTGCGCAAGCCGGCGCTTGCGCATTCACGCGCACAGGCGCAGCCGACGATACCCGCTCCCAGTATGACGACGTCGTAGGTCATGTGCTCAAGGCGATCCCCGCCGGAAAAGGGTCTTGGGGATCGAACAGCAGCGTGGACTCCGCCGTAATCCACGCCCGCCCCGTTATGGTAGGAATCACCGCCTCGCCCTGCACACGGACGCTTCCCTCGAAGACCGTGCCTAAAATCCCTTCCTGCAGCCATGGCGTTCCCGGCGGCAGTTGGCCGGCTGCGTGCAGGCATGCCATCTTCGCACTGGTGCCTGTGCCGCAAGGGGAGCGATCGAAGGAGGCGCCAGGACAGAGCACAAAGTTCCGCCCGGAGTTTACTTTCTCCCTGGCCGGTCCGCAGAGCTCGATATGATCGATCGTCGCGCCGTTCCGGCCGGTAATTCCGTTCCCACGCAAAGCTGCACGAATGGCCGTGGACACGGCCAGCAGCTCGCTGCGGTTGGCCGCGTCGAGATCGAAGGTGTGATCCGAAACCAGAAAAAACCAGTTCCCTCCCCAGGCAATGTCGCCTTGGAAGGTTCCAAATCCCCTGACCTCGACCGCCACATCGGTGCGGTAGACGTAGCTCGGCACATTTTCAACGGAGACGCGATGGTCGGCATGCAGATGCGCCCGCACCGTGCCCACTGGAGTCTCGATATCGTGCCTGCCGGGAGCGATACGCCCCAGGTGCGCCAGCGTGGCGATCACGCCCATCGTCCCGTGCCCGCACATGCCCAGGTAGCCGACATCGTTGAAGAAGATAACCGCGGCAGTTGCAGACTCGCCGGCTGGCTCGGTCAGCAGAGCGCCGACCACTACCTCAGAGCCCCGGGGCTCGCAGACGACGGCTGAACGGAAACAGTCGTGCCGCGTCCGCAGAATGTGCAGCCGGCTCTTGAGATCGCCCGAACCCAGGTCCGGGCCGCCGGAGACGATCACGCGGGTTGGCTCGCCGGCTGTATGGGAATCAACGACCTCAACACGACGTTGGGCAGAAGTCGACAGGTTCATCCCCCTCAGTGTAGACGAGGTTGCATACATAATCGTGTAATTCCATTTGCTTTATTCCTGTTTTTTTGCCGCCGGCTGTCGATGCGCCGCGCAAGCGCGGCAGGCTGGCCGCAACCCACAAGCCCCGAAAAGAATTTAGACTCACCAGCAAGAGCGAAGATGGGACAACAGCAAGTCTGGCTGCGCTCAACCGCGTCGTCTTTGCCATCGGACTTCAAGGAAGTGACTATGAAAAATCGAGCGGAGTGGCTGACCTTCGGCATCTTCGTGGTAGCGGTACTGGGCGCCATGTATCTTCTGCTGCGCCACGGAATCCATGGCCAGGCGGCGGCCCTGGCGCTGGCCCTGCTGGTCATCCTCTTTCTCCGGGTCGGGATGTTTGTCTGGAACCTGCGCCGGCAGCGGCGCTATATCGAACGGTCCTGACGCACCCCCCATCCCCTCTGCGCCCTCGACGGCGCGATGCGCGACGAGCGCCGGCAAATGGGACGGGCTCCACCCTCCGCTTGCGGCCACCGGCCTTCTCCGGCGCCCTAAGCCGGACAGATTCATGCACCAACGCCACCCGCTCCATTCGAAGTTGAGGCCGGCATGTCCCTGTGCTAGACTCGGCAGCCTCATAGGACGAGGGCCGCCCCGGCGCACGAAAAGCGTCCCGGCGCGGCATGATGGGTGGTAGCGATGGATGAGGGCGGCAGATTCCGGAACGGAGCTGACCGAGAGCATCTCGCTGGACCAGGCCGGTGCCTCCAGCAGGGGGCTCCATGCCTTCCACGCGCGAACACTGCAGGCGCCCGAGCCGTGCTGCTGGGATTCTCTCCCGCTCCTCCGGTTGCAGGAAAGCTGCTCCACCCGGCAGACCGTCCTCTTCGATCCGCCGCTTCCCAAGTCCCCACAGGCGGGAGGAAAACTGCGCATCAAATCACGGCGAGGCGCGTCATCCAGAGAGTTGCACTTTGAACGGCATTTCTCATCCTGCAGGCGCCGGACAATGAATCAAATTTGGCGAGAGAGGCCCGCAGATCGCATCGGGATGGAGCACTGGAGGTACTCGGAATGAACGGTTCGCTCAAGACTTACCGCGGAGAAGACATTCGCAATGTGGCCCTGGTCGGGCACTCGCATTGCGGCAAGACCACTCTGATCTCCGCTCTTCTCCATGCCGCCAAGATGACCTCCCGGCTGGGCCGCGTGGATGACGGAACCGCCGTCACGGCCTATGACGACGAAGACGTCGCCCGGCGGACAACCATGCAGAATGCGCTCGCCTTCGCCGAGTGGAACGGCGTCAAGGTCAATCTTCTGGACACTCCCGGCTTTCATATGTTCGTCCACGAGGCCCGTGCCGCGCTGCTGCCGGTTGAGGCCGCCCTGATTGTGGTGAGCGCCGTCGAGGGCGTGGAAACCATTACGGAACGGGTCTGGAAGTTCAGCGAGGAGTTCAACCTGCCGCGGGTCATCGTCATAAATCAGATGGACAATCCCCGGGCGGATCGCGAGAGGACGATGACCGAGCTCGTGGAGCGCTTCGGACGCCAGGTGGTCCCGGTGCAGCTTCCCATCCTCGAAGGAAGCGGACAGGACACCAGCTTTCGCGGAATCGTGGATCTCGTCACCATGGAGGCCTTTGTCTATGAGTCGAACGGAAGCGGCTGCGGACGCATCTCCGAGATTCCGACGCGTATGCGGGAGGAAGCCAGGACGGCGCATGAGGCTCTGGTCGAGCTGGTCGCCGAAGGCAAAGACGAACTGATGGAGGAGTTCTTCCGCGAAGGAACGATTCCCGAGCAGCACCTGATCACCGCGCTGCACGAAGCCATCCGCGAAGACAGAATCTTTCCCGTGCTCTTCGCCAGCGGCCTGACCAACGTGGGCACCGATCACCTGCTGGATTTTTTGAAGGTGTATGCGCCATCTCCAGTGGAGCGAATGCCGGTGGCCGCCAGAGGTGCCCTGCAGGTGCAGAGCGCTGCTCGGGGAGGCGCCGTGGTCTCCCAGGCCGCACCCGCGGATGATGGGCATAGCAATCGTCTCGGCGGCAATGGCGAATTGGGAGTGGCATCGGAGATGGTCCTGCGCAAAGTCGAGGATCGGGAACCGCTCTCCCTCTACGTCTTCAAAACCATGTCCGACCCCTTCTCCGGCAGAATCTCGTTCTTCAAGGTGTTTTCCGGCATAGTCAAAAATGACGCGACGGTGACCAATTACACCCACCGGAGCGCCGAGAAATTGAGCCACCTGGCCGTGATGCAGGGCCGCACCGCGGTCCAGGTTGCCGAACTGCACGCTGGCGACCTGGGCGCCGTCGCCAAGCTGCGCGAGACCTACACCGGCGATTCGCTGGGAGAGAAAGGCCACGAGATCTACTTCGACCCGGTCACCATGCCGGAGCCTGCCATGACTTACGCGATCGAGCCAAAGACGCGGGCCGATGAGGATAAGCTCGCTCCTGCGGTCCATAAGCTGATGGAGGAGGACCTGATGGTTCGCTTTTATCGCGATGGGCAGACCAACGAGTTCCTCATCGCCGGGGCCGGCCAGCCGCATATCGAATCCGTTGTCCAAAAGCTGCGCCGCCGCTACCACACCGAGGTCACCCTAAAAGCGCCCAAAGTTCCGTATCGGGAGACGATCCGCGCCAGATGCGAGGGCCATGGCCGGCATAAGAAGCAGACCGGAGGCCATGGCCAGTTCGGAGACTGCAAGATTCAGATGGAGCCCTTGCCGCGGGGCGGCGGTTTCGAGTTTGTCAACGAGATCTTCGGCGGAGCGATTCCCCGCGGCTTTATTCCTGCGATTGAGAAAGGCATCCAGGAGGCGGCGGCACGGGGCTGGCTGGCGGGATATCCCGTGGTCGACTTCCGAGTCGTGCTTCTGGACGGCAGCTATCACGACGTCGACTCCAACGAGCTGTCCTTCAAAATGGCTGGCCGACTGGCCTTTCGCAAATGCATGGAACAGGCCAAGCCTGTCCTTCTGGAACCGGTGATGCGGGTTGTGATCGAAGCGCCGCAGGAGTTTGCCGGAACCCTCATGGGCGATCTCAACGGAAGGCGCGGCCGCGTGCAGGGAATGGATACCCGCGCAGGGGCAACGGCCATCAGGGCCGAAGTGCCCATGGCGGAGATGCTTACCTATGGCGCAACTCTCACCTCGCTCACCCAGGGGCGAGGCACGTTCCACATGGAGATGGATCACTACGATGTCGTGCCTTCGGCCGCGGCGGAGAAGGTCATCGCCTCCGCCCACAGGCAGACAGTGGCCGAGGAGGAACAGTAGCTTTCGCTGGTGCGGCTCTAGCTGGTGCGGCTCTATCGGCTCCGCACCAGCCGAAGTGAGCGCAACGCTCCGCCCGCCTCCGCTGCCCTGGCCGATGCTTCGCGCGATCCCTTGCCGCTTCCTCCCAGGTGCGACTCGGCTGCGGAGCTGACAGTCTCCGGCTCCGCGTTCGCCACCACCTGCGGTCGAAGGTTGGTTGGCAGAAAAATGCTGAATACCGTGCCATGATGCCGGCCGGTGCTGGAGCGAACCAGCAGGTTCCCGCCATAGCGCTCGATGATGGACATGCTTACCCAGAGTCCCAGACCTGTCCCGGCGTGGCCCTTCGTAGTAAAAAACGCCTTCCCGATCTGATCGCGCACTTCGGGCGTCATGCCGGAGCCGTTGTCGGCAACCGTCACCCGCACCCCGACGATGCCCGCGTCGCCCCACAGATGCGATCTGCGGATGCGGAGATACAACTTACCCTTGGCCGAACTGGCCTCGATTGCGTTGGTGATGAGGTTCGAAAAAACCTGGCGAAACTCACCCGGGAAGATGGTCAGCGTATCCTCACTGCCGAATCGGCGCTCTACTTCAAGCTGCTTCTCCACAATCCGCCGGCCGTAAAGAACCAGGACCTCGTCGAGCAGCGTGCTCAAACGAATCGGCACCGGCGCGGAAGTATCCCGGTAAAAGTTGAGAGTCTGCTTGGAGATCTGAGTGACACGATCCAATTCCTTCTGCGCCATGCTGAGATAGCCGCGCACTTTTCCCGAGAGCCCGGCTTCATGCTCGATCAGGAAAAGCAGATTGATCACCGACTCAAGCGGATTGTTGATTTCGTGCGCGATGGAGCCGGTCAGACGCCCGATCGTCATCAGCCTCTGGTTCTCCTGCAGAAGGCCAGCCGCGTGCTGCATTTCAACCTCCAGAAGCGCTTGATTGGTCTTGATCTGCTGTTCGCGGATCGAGCGCTGGATAGCGGACGAGAGATGCTCGATCTCCTTCAGTTCCACGTAATCCGAGGCGCCCCTGAGAAAAATCCCCGTCGCGGAGCTATCCCGGCCGCGCTCTCCGATCACGATGATGGGAATGGGCGGGGAATGCTTGCGGCTGGCGTAAATAACCTCCTCTGCCGCGAGTTCGCGGATGCCCCTCTCTTCCACGAGAATGAGGTCGGGAGGATCTCCGCTGAGATTTTCCAGGAAAACTTCTCGGCGGGAGACGCTGCTGACCTGGTAAGGAGGGCCCGCGCTCTCCAGATGCGTCCGCAGCGAGCCAGAAACCGCCGGAGACGAGACCACGCACAGGAGACGAATTGGAGAGTCTTCTGTCATAACGAGATTCGCAGATTGACCTGGCCGAAAATGAAATCCCTACAGAATCGCCCGGCACTCCTCCAACGGCCGGTTTTCAACTTCCATGCCTGCTATGCCAAGGCTTCTGTCTCAATCGCCTTCCAGCCTAGCCAGTCCTTCCGTGTACGATGGCCCCGCCGGAGTGGACTGTTGCCTTAGAGCCCTGTCCAAACGTCAGTGACTTCAGAGATTCTCCCGAAGCGCGGTCCCCGGAGCTCCATTCCGAAACGATTTCGGTCTTTCTCTCGACTCCCAGGGCATCCTTTTGCAAAGGAGGATCTAACCTTCACATTGGACGTTTGCCGCTTCGTTTTGTAGTGAGCTGTCGCGCCTGGCCAAAGAGCGGGACCGAACGGGCGCCGAGCAGGCCCCGGTTTGCGAGCCCGGAAAGAGGAATGCTCTAAAATTGCAGGAGAATCGCTCGCCGGCCCTGTTTGACGCTCCCCTGGAAGATTCAAACCCGGGTTTTCCGCTGAGGTTTTCGGCCCAGCCTGGTGAATTTCGTCCGCCACCGGCAGGATTCCAGGATTTTTGGCAACCTGGACGCCCAAAGGCGATCTAAAGCTTAGAACCGAAAGGAAGCAGCGTCGAGCATGTCGAGTTCGGTAAAGGTCTGTCTGGCAGCGTGTGCGGCAGCATGGCTGTCTTCGGGTCTATTGATGGCTCAGACCGGCGCGCACAGCTCCGCAGACAATCCCCTCTACGGCAGTGTGACCACCGTCATAGCAACTGATGAGGTTAAGCAGCTCTCCCTGGATGATGCCATCCGGATGGGAGTCGAGCACAATCTGGCGATCGTGGAAGCTCGCGCCGAGGAAAAGAGAGTGCGCGCGCAAGAACTCGAAAGTCTTCAGCCTTTGCTGCCCACCGTCATGGCACAGGCGGACCAAGGCGCACATCAGTTCAACCTGGCCGCCCAGGGCTTTTCGCCTCATGTGCTGGGGCAGGTCGGTCACATCTTTCCCGGACTGAATTTCTCGCAGGTTTCCCTGATCGTCAAAGTCGATACCACCGACGCCTTCCTCAGCTACTCGCAGTCGCTCTTCAACCTCTCCGTGCTGGACAACTACCGCGCTGCCAAGGCCAACTCCATCGGAGCTTATTACAACACGCAGTCTTCCCGCGGATTGGTCGTCCTCAATGTCGGCGCCGCTTATCTTGAGGCCCTCGCCGCCGGCTCCCAGGTGGATAACGCCCGCTCTCTGCTCCGGGCGGATCAACTGGTGTTGGACCAGACCGTCGCCCAGCACCAGGCGGGCACAGCGGCCAACCTCGACGAACTGCGGGCGCGAGTGCAGTTTCAAACGCAGGAGCAGGCTGTAACTGTGGCGGAAAACAACTTTGAAAAGGCGAAGATCGCCCTGAACCGCGAGATCGGCCTGCCCGCGGAGCAAAAAATCCAGCTCACCGACGCCGCGCCTTATTCCGAGTTGGCCGAGATGGAGATCCAGGAGGCCCGAAGCATCGCCTACAAGAGCCGCCAGGACTACCAGGGCATTCAGGCGCGCATACACGCTGCCGAACTGCAGAGCAGTGCTGCAAAGTGGGAGCGCTTGCCAAGCCTGGACTTCAACGGCAACTACGGCGTCACCGGCGTCACTCACGGGCTCTACCATGGGACCTTTGCCGCCATCGGCTCAATCAATGTGCCCATCTTCCAGGAAGCCAGGATCCGTGGGGACCGCGAGGTGGCCTCCGCCAACCTGTCCGACCTGCGCGAGCAGTTTGCCAACTTGAAGGCGCAGATCGATCAGCAGTTGCGCGACAGCTTGCTCGACGTGCGGGCCGCCGCTCGTCTGGTTCGCGTGGCGCAAAGCAACGTCTCGTTGGCCCGGCGGGAGCTCGAACAGACGACCGAGCGCTTCCAGGCTGGAGTGGAGGACAATCTTCCGGTGGTCCAGGCGCAGGCGACTCTGGCCGGCGCCGAGAGCACTCTTGTCGATACCACCGTCCAGTTCAACCAGGCGAAACTAGGGCTGGCGCGCAACCTCGGAATCGTCGACACCCAGTACAAGACCTATCTGCACGGCAAGTAGTCATACCGAAGCGGTTCCGCTCTTGAGTCGCCTTCCCTCTTCTCCGCTCTTTGTCGAGAATGCATAAAATATCCACTCCTCTCCGCCGTCTACACATTTAGGGCCTGTCAGCCCTAAAGCGCATTTCCTGCGATGCAGACCGGAGCAGAGCGGCCTTCCGCCGGCTTCCCTGTCCCCATCCCAATCGGAGATTCGCCGAGGACCAAGCGCTATGTCCGCCCTCCACGAGACCGCGATGGACCAGGATCAACGGATTGCCGAGGCATTCGCGCGCGAGCAGGCCCGTCTTTGGAGTTTCATCCGCAGGCGCGTCCCCGACCGGGAGGATGCGGAGGACATCCTGCAGGAAGTCTTCTATGAGCTGATCGAGACCTACCGGATGATGAAGCCGGTCGAGCGCGTAGGCGCATGGCTCTTTGCCGTGGCGCGTAATCGCATCACCGACCTCTTCCGCAGGAGAAGATCCGCTTCGCTCAGTGAGCCGGTTGCGACGCTCGAAGATGGCGGCGAGATTGTGCTCGAAGACCTCCTTCCTTCGGCCGATGCCGGGCCCGAGGCAGCCTATGCGCGAAGCGTTCTGCTGGATCTCCTCGACGAGGCCCTCGAAGAGCTGCCCCGGGAACAGCGAGAGGTCTTTCTCGCGCACGAGCTGGAGGGCCGGAGTTTTAAGGAAATCGCCGCGCAGACCGGGGTGGGAGTCAACACTCTGCTCACGCGCAAACACCACGCGGTGCTGCATTTGCGCGAACGGCTGCGCACCATCTATGAGGATTTCGCAGGGCGCTGATTCGCCGCTTCTTCGCGCCGCAGGAGCAAGAGAGATGAAGACAAAACGGATTGCCAAAATATTGAAAGTAATGCTCATCGTCGTAGCCGCCAGCGTTGTGGTCGGCTTTCTCGTCCAGGGCCTGTGGAATTGGCTGATGCCGCCGATCTTCGGACTGCGCCTGATCAGTTTCTGGCAGGCGCTGGGGCTCTTCTTCCTCGGCAAGCTTCTCTTTGGAGGATTCCGCGGCCGGCACGGCTGCGGCGGTCCCTGGCGAAAGCGCATGAAGGAGCGCTGGGCGTCGATGACGCCCGAAGAGCGGGAGCGGTTCCGCCAGGGAATGCAGGCCCGCTGCGGCAGTTTTGTCCCTCCGCCTGAGACCTCGGCGTGAACCGCAGATGTCTTGTGCCGGATCTGCTCCGCGAGAACAAAATATGCTACTTTCTCTGTCTCTTATAGCTCTCGCGGACAAAATCGTAAACAATTGCAGAGAGTAGAGGCTGGCCGAAATGAAGAATAGCGAGAGAACGCCCAGGCAAGCTCCGGAGGTTCCATTCTCATCGGAGGCCGCTGGAGCTTCTGCCCGCCAGGCAGTATCGACAGCATTGCGCCTCCGCCGCGCTTCGGAGCTTGAGATCGAGAACCTGCGCTTGCAGCGGCTGATCTCGGAGCTCCTTATCAAAAATCAGCAGTTGCGCGCCGAGCTCGCCGGACTGCTGAAGACCCCGCGAATACCAAGCGCGCCCGCGCAATAAGACCGCTCGCCGGCATCGTCCATACGGCACGCCTGCATAAAACTGCGCGCATCGCTCAAGCGAAACGCGTCCGCTTCCAGAGCATCCGGCCGCAGCCGAACAATAGCAGGAGCAGGATCACCGTCAGTCCGGCGGTGAAGGCGAAGTTCATCTTGAGCGGAGGAAGCCGTACCCCGAGCGCCAGCCAGACGAAGATCGCCGCAGCCGCGGCCAGAATCAGCAGATCCCACCAGGGCCGCTTTTCGCTCCGGCCGGAGGCCTCTGCTCCCCCCTGCGCGCGCAGGGTAGTCTCAAGATCGATCCGGTAGCGGCTGCACTCACGGCGGATGGCCTGCATGCAGGAGTCGCGCTCCCCGCGTTGCGCCGATGCACTGGCAATCGCCAGAGCCCCAAGGATCATGATGGCAGAGGCGGTGAAGACCAGAATCTGCTGAGAACGGGAGGCGCGGGCAAACTCGCTGAAGACGAGCGCCCCCCAGGCCAGCCCCCACAATTGATTGGTGTTGGAAAGCGGAATCGCCCGGCTGATGCCGATGTACTTGGTCGCGTATTGCTGAAAGATGTCGCCGATCACCCAGAAGAACCCGCCCAGGAATAGCCACAGCATCGAGGGCCGCAGAGCATGCAGCTCCGCGCTCAGGGACCCATCTTTGCCGTGCAGCGCGGCGGCCAAAAGCGCCATCGTCCCCAGCTCTCCAAAAGTAAAGACAGTCACGAACGAGAGCGGATTCATGCCCGTCAGATAGGCCTTGCGATAAGGAACATACATGGTTCCCCACATCAGGCCGGCAGCCAGTGCGGCGATCACACCCGCCGCAGCCCGCCCGGGGGAGGCGGCTCCCGCCTGCACCGAGGCCGAGGAGAGCAGGATGGCCCCGCCCACAATCGTCACCGCGCCGCCCAGGACCTTGATCCATGTCGCCGGGCTCGCCCCCTCCAGCTCACGAAATAAAAACCATCCCCAGAAAAGACCGACCAGCGAATTCGTATTCCAAAGAGGGAACGCGATCGAGAGGCCGACGTCGCGAATGGCGAAGATCGTCAGCGTGTTGGCCACGGCCCACAGGCATCCGGCCATCACCGCCCACACAATCAGGTGCGGCCGAGTCGCCAGGTCTTGCACGACGGAGCTCGTCCCTTTGAACAGAATCGGCAGCGTCCATCGCGCGACGAAGACGCCAAGCACCATGCACAAGGAGATGGAGAATGGAGAAAAGCCCGCCGAGACCAGCTTGGCAGGCGCTTCCGCGGCGCCAAGCCAGGCGCCGGCGGCAATTGCACATGCGATGCCCAGGCCGTGCATCGAGCGCGGCGTCGATGCGGATCCCGAAGAGACGGCTTGGCTATCTCCTACCAGGCGATCTCACCGGGAAAGAACTCCGCGATCAGGTCTTCATAGTACGGCTTCAATTCCTGGACGTTGGGCTTTACCGAACCCTTGGAATAGAGATCGTACGGATTGAACTTGCGCACCCATTCGAACATGCGTTCATCCTGCTTGTTCATCAGATGGCGGTACGCGCCATGGCGATGAGCCGCATAGAAGGAGTGATAGCGCAGCATATACTGCGCCGGCTCTGGCAGATAGTCCCTGGTCACCCGGTAGATGTATTCATCGTGGCCCCAGGAGAGGTGCACCTTGTCCAGCCCGCAGTGTGGCTCATAAATGCCATTCAGCGTCTGGTACTCGGGAACGCGCATGTCGGGGTTTCCGGCGAAGTATTCCGGAAAGACGATCTGGTCCGAATAGGCGCAGCCCACCGGGAAGGTATCGCCCACCACAGCCCATTGC
Source organism: Acidobacteriaceae bacterium (assembly GCA_035933805.1). Taxonomy (GTDB): domain Bacteria; phylum Acidobacteriota; class Terriglobia; order Terriglobales; family Acidobacteriaceae; genus PALSA-350. The sequence continues at coordinate 54,507 of DASYYO010000371.1, forward strand.
GGCTCTCCATACAGGCAAAGCACCTTGCCTAAATCGTGGACAAAGCCTGCCAGAATGAACCAGCGGGGATGGCCATCCCTGCGGATCGCCTCAGACGTCTGCATCAAATGCTCGATCTGTGACAGATCCGTATCCGGGTCGCTCTCATCGACCAGCGTGTTCAAATAGTCCGCGGCCTGCCAGATGCTCTTCTTGCCTTTCTTCAGGCTGCCGTACTCCGCCTCCTTGGCCAGCACAAACGCCAGCGTCTGGTGAGTATGGTTCAGGCGGTAGAACTCGGCGACTCCGGGATTCGCCTTCTCGTCGTAGTTGCGAAACTCCGACTCTGCCTTGCCCTCGCGATAGCGGCTGGCAATGAAGTCATCCCATTGGTCGACGTGTTGCAACGGTTCGTGGGCAATCTCTGGTGTTGGGCTCATTGGCAAGGCTCTCCTCAGCCCCGGGAACTTCACAAGCTTCTCCCTAACGCTTATCATTCGGGGGCATCGCTCCGCAAGCTGCTTTCAGTGGATGGCGCAGGGAAGAGCGTGCGTGCTCCGTCTGCAGAGACGGAAGACGAGAGAACGTTCTCATTCAAGGCAGGTTATGGAAGCACCACGCGAACAGCCGGGGAGCAGCCGGTTCCGGTCGATCCTGACCGACAGCCAGTTCTGGATCCCCTTGATCGTCCTGCTCCTCGGCGTGGGACTTCTGGTCTGGCTGCAGTAGAAGAGGTGAGGCAGGAAACGATGACAACAGAGATTCAGATTCCTTCGATTTTGCAGATCGGCGGCGGGGCATTCTCAGAGGTCCCGGCCATTCTTCCTCGCCTCAACTGCGCCCATCCTCTGATCGTGACCGACAACTTTCTCGTTCGCCAGGGCCTCGCGGGAAGGCTGCGGGACCAGATTCTGCAATCCGGACGCTCCGCCGAGGTCTTCTCCGAGACGGTTCCCGACCCAACCACCGAGGCAGTGGAGGCAGGAGTACGGGCGTTTCACTCCGGTAAGCACGACAGCCTGATCAGTCTGGGCGGAGGCAGCCCAATCGATACCGCGAAAGCCATCGGCATGCTCGTCGCCAACAGCGGCCAGGCGCGCGACTACAAGGTTCCCAACCCCATCCCGAAGACCGGTCCCCCGCACATTGCGATTCCCACCACCGCGGGAACCGGATCCGAGGTGAGCCGCTTTACCGTCATCTCCGATTCGGTCCATGGCGAGAAGATGCTGATCGCCGGAAGCGCGCTCCTGCCTTCAGCGGCGGTCGTCGATTATGAGCTCACACTCTCCATGCCGCAGCGCCTGACGGCAGATACCGGCACAGACTCGTTGACGCACGCTCTGGAGGCATACGTCAGCCGGAAGGCCAACCGGTTTACCGATACCTTTGCGCTCGCCGCGATGAAGACCATCTGGGCGGAGCTGCCTGTCGCCTTTCGCGAGCCGGGCAATCGGGCTGCAAGGGAGGCCATGATGCTGGCCGCCACCATGGCCGGCATCGCCTTCTCCAACGCCAGTGTCGCCCTGGTGCATGGCATGAGCCGGCCCATCGGCGTCTTCTTCCATGTGCCGCACGGCCTTTCGAATGCAATGCTTCTCCCCTCTGTCACCGCCTTCTCCGCGAGCGCATCCGCCCGCCGCTATGCCGAATGCGCTCGCGCCATGGGCATCGCGGAGGAACGGGATTCGCCGGAGACCGCTGCCGACAAACTTGTCAACGCGCTCTTCCACCGGAACCAGGAACTCGAGGTTCCTTCTCCGAAGCAGTTCGGCATCTCTGAGGCGAGTTACTTCGAGGCGATTCCCACCATGGCCGCGCAGGCCCTCGTCTCCGGCTCGCCACAGAACAACCCGCGCGTTCCGACCGGCGCGGAGATCGAGGAGCTCTACCGGCAGCTCTGGACCGCCTGAGTCCGCCCGCGGAGCACGGGCTGACTTGCCCGCAGGAGCGAGCGCCCCGATTACTCGGCAGGCAACCCGGACGACGCTCCATCGCCAGCGGATATCAATCCAAACTTCTCCATGCGGTAGATCAAAGTCTTGCGGCTGATGTTCAGGTATCTGGCAGCTCGCGTCTGATTCCACTCATGCTTCTCCAGCGCCTGGACAATAATCTCTTTCTCCACCTCTTCCAGACTGATTCCTTCGTCCGGCAGCTTGAGCCGGATCGCGGAGACGCGCGAGGGCCCCTGCCTGATGTGCGGCGGCAGATCCTCGTTTCGGATCTCGTCCGAGCTGCCCAGCACAACCAGGCCTTCGATCAGATTTTCCAGCTCCCTAACGTTGCCCGGCCACTCGTATCTCGTCAGAACCTCCAGAGCCTCCTCGCTGATCGAGCGGACGGCAAGGTGATAGCGGACGCAATGTTTCTTGAGAAAGTGCTGCACCAGCAGGGGGATATCGTCGCGCCGCTCACGGAGCGGGGGAAGTTCGATCGTCACGACGCTGAGCCGGTAAAAGAGGTCTTCCCGAAAGTGACCGTCCGCAATCAGCGTGCGGAGATCGCGATTGGTCGCGGCCAGAATCCGTACGTTGACCGGGATCGGCTTCGGATAACCCACTTTGTCGATCTCGCGCTCCTGGATCACTCGCAACAACCGGACCTGCAGATTGAGCGGGAGCTCTCCGATTTCATCCAGAAAAATCGTTCCCTGGCTGGCAGCTTCAAACTTTCCCGTCTGGTCGGAGAACGCGCCGGTAAAGGAGCCCTTGCGGTGGCCGAAGAGCTCAGACTCAATCACGTTTTCGGGTATGGCCCCGCAACTCACCGGGATAAATGGCCTGGAAGCTCGCAGACTGTTCTGGTGGATAGCCTTGGCAAGCAGCTCCTTGCCTGTGCCCGATGCGCCGGTAAGCAAAACCGTGGAATCGCGCCTCGCTACCCGCAGGGCGACGTCAAAAACCTCGCGCATCCGCTTCGATGCGCCGATCATGTTCTCGAAACGAAAGGCGGTATCCGCAAAATCCCGCAGATAACGATTCTCGTCGAGCAGTTGCCGGCGTTCGAGCGACCGCTGAACGCTGAGCTTCAGTTCATCGCAATTCACCGGCTTGAGCACATAGTCCGCGGCGCCCAGCTTCATTGCATCGACCGCATCCGTCACGGTGCCAAATGCCGTAATCAGAATCACCGGGGTATCCGGGCTGGCCGCCTGGATGCGCCCGAGCAGGTCGAGCCCGCCGAGACCCGGCATGCGAATATCGGAGATCACCAGATCCGGCGAATGATCCTCAAACGCCCGAAGACCCGCGTTGCCGTCCGCCGCCGTCATGACCTCGTACCCCTCCTCCTTCAGCCAGAACTCGATGAGACGCCTCTGGCTTGCGTCGTCATCGACCACGACAATGCGGGCGCTCGCCATCGCTAGGCGCTCCGGCCGCCCGTGTGGACGGCAGCAGTCTGAAAGACAGGAAGCGTCACCGAAAACGTCATGCCCCGTTGAGGATTTCTCCTCGTAGCGATGTGTCCTCCATGTTGGCTGACGATCTGGTATGCGATCGATAGCCCGAGTCCCGTACCGTTGCTGCGTGTCGTAAAAAAGGGATCGAAGATGCGTTCCAGATCTTCTGCCGGGATTCCAACTCCTTCATCCTCGACCTCGGCCCAGATCCAGTCGCCCTCCTGATTCGCCCGCAGGGTGATCCGGCCGCCATCCGGCGTTGCCTGCACCGCATTGATCACCAGGTTCAAGAGCACCTGCTTGATCTGCTCCGGATCTACGGAGACCAGAGGCAGGCTCTCCGCTCGTTCTACGCGGATATCGACGTTGGCTATTTTCGCGGTCTCCCATGCCACTTTGACTACTGACTCCAGCAGCAACCCAATCTCTGAGGCGATGACGCGCGGCGGCTGCGGCCGCGCAAACTCAAGAAAATTCGTGAGCAGGCCCTTGAGTCGCGAGACTTCGTGGGAGGCCAGCCGGGTAAACTCCGTCCGCGTATCCTCTGGCAATTGTGGACGGCCCAGGATCTGCACAGCTCCTTCAATCGATCCCAGCGGATTGCGGATTTCGTGAGCCAGACCTGCAGAGAGCTCGCCGAGCGCAGAGAGGTGGTCGGCGCGGCGCAATTGTTCAAACGACCTCTGCAGTTGTCCATTGACCTCCGCCAGTTGATGAGCCGTCTCCTCCACTCTGCGGCGCTGGGCCCGCTCGTCGTCGGCCAGAATGCCCGTTAGCGCCGCGATCAGAAAGAACATGCCTATCTCGACATACTGAGCGGCCGTGTACTCCGGTTGCGTCTTCCATGCCATCACGATATGGGGTATGTAGGAGACGGAAGCCAGGGCTGCGGCAGCCAGCCCTCCGCGCCAGCCGAACCATAGCGCCGCCAGCAGGATGGGGAGGTAATAGGCGCGCTGCAACAAGGGGTGGGCCCAGAGATGCGTGGTCGGCGTGCGGTAGTGGAGCAGGGCCACCGCGCCGATCGCCGCCAGAAGGAGGACGGCCCGCTTCCAGTCTTTTGCCCAGGCGTTCACAGCCGCGATTCTACTGCGGATCGCGTGGGCTCAGTTTGCCCAGCAGCGCCCTGCCGGCCTTTCCTCAAGGGCAGTGGGAGAATTTCCTGGAGCATGTCTGCCCCCTTTGCGCCAAAGACTGCCTCAAATCAGGCAGCCATGCGCGGGTTCCAACCGGTGCACGGCGGATGCCGCCCCGGAATGAGTCGTAAAATCATATGTTTACGGCGTTGCCCACAAGAAATCTCCTTGCGGCACGCCGCTTGCACGTAAAAGAGACGAGATTGATGGAAGGAGCAACGATATGAAAACCCTGGTAAGAGGCATTCTGCTCACAGGCGTGCTGGCAATGGGCGCCGGTAGCTTCCTGGTTGCCCAGCCCACAACGAATAGCCCGACGGACCAATGGTATCGCGCAAAGTTCGGTCATCCATCCCCGGCTGAACAAGCACGCATTGACGAATATCAGGCCAGCACGGCATATCGCGAAGAGGCGCCCGCCGCTTCCCCTGGGTCCGTTCACCTCTGGCTCGACCAATGGTATCGCGCAAAGTTCGGCCATCCATCTCCTGCCGAACAGGCGCGTATCAACGAGTACCAGTCCAGTACGGCGTACCGTGAGCAGGCGACTGCACCCTCCGCTGCGTCCGTCCAACTCTGGCTCGATCAATGGTATCGCGCAAAATTCGGACATCCGTCTCCTGCCGAGACAGGGCGATAACCAGCCTTGGCTCGCGATATCCGCTGAAATACAGCCGGCTTTGCTTCGGCTTTAGAAATGGGCCGCATGGCGGGCTCACGCTGGCGCGCCCCGCATGGCGGTCCATTTCCATCGAGGCCGGAGAGCTTCTCCCTTCATCAACGAACAGGTCGGGGGTACGCATATGAGCACGACGGCGGGCGAATTCTCCATTTCGGTGCGAGCCGCAGGCGGTTACCGGCAAACACTTGCTGCCCTTCGCGAGGCGCTCCAGCGCAACCGGCTGGAGATCTTATCTGAGCTTGCTGTAGATCAGGAACTGAAGCGAAGGCTGGGAGTCGTCTGCGAGCGCCGGACCGTTTTTGTGGTTTGGAGCCCGCCCGATGCCTATCGAGCCGTGCTCGGCGACCGCGACGGAGCGCTGCTGTTTCCTTGCAGCCTCTGCGTAGGAGAAGACGAAGCCTCCGTCTTCGTGGCCGCCACGAATCACTATGGAACGCTTGGCGCCAGACAGGCGCCCATCGGCATTCAGGCGCTGCTCCGCGATTCCTCTCGAAGAATTCGCCAGGTTCTTGCGGAACTGGCCGTGCCGGAAGAGCCGCTTCGCCAGCCTTCCAACGTGCACGCCGGAGGATCGTCCGCTCTCTGAGCGGACGGCATCCACGGCCGTCCGGGAAAAATGCCGATTTCTTTATGAGATCCTTATCTCCTTTTTCCTAAACTTTAACCATGGGGCTACGCTCGTTCCCGGGTTGTGGACGTCCCGCGAGGGTTCTCCTCGGTTGCGTCCTCGCTCTTTCGCCGTTCGCGGCCGCCTGCGCGCAGCCGGCCGGCTCAGAGATGCGTGCAGCCGATACGCCATCCGGCAGCCTCCTGCCCAATGCGGGCAACGGCCGGGATCTCCCGAACGCGAGTCAGTCCGCCGGAAACGAGCAGTTCGAATCGAGAGAGCCGTCCAAATCACCCGAATTTGTTCAACAGTACATCGGGGGAAAACTGGCCTTCTGGCAGCAGCGTTTGAAGCTGAGCGACTGGAAGCTCTCCTGGACGTTTGCCGACCCCGGCGACCTGAAGCCCAACACCGTGGGCCAGATCCACTGGGACAAGCCCAGCAAGACCGCCTCGATCCTGGTCCTGAGCCCATCGGGCTATCACATGCCGTTCCAGGCAATGCTCGACGACATGGAATTCACCATCATCCACGAACTGGTTCATCTCGAGCTCACCTCGTTGCCGCACAGCGAAGCCAGCCGCGGCAGTGAAGAGCAGGCGGTCAATGGAATCGCCGGCGCCCTCTTCGCACTCGAACACCCAACACGCTAGCGTCGTGCGTCATGCAGATTGCCGATTATGGAGGGCAGCTATGTCTCCTTGGCGGTCGAGATGAAGCGTTTGAGGTTTCGTTGTGATGGTCGCTAGACTCGAAGATGGCTTCGATCAACTCCTCGACTCTGCGAAAGACCCCGCGGTGCAGCCGGTTCTCGGTCAGATCGCGGAAGACGCGCTCCGCCATGTTGAGCCACGAGCGGCCGGCAGGCGCGAAGTGCATGCGAAAGCGGGGCCAAGGTCAAGCTAGCGTTGTACCCCGGGGAGGTTTGCGGGTGAATGCAGCCGACACGTAATCGAGTATTTCTTAGGACGTACCAAACTCGTGCCACCCACGCCCCGGTGATACGGTGAAGAAATGCAGATTCCTGCCGAACGGCGCGTGCAACGCGCGCAGACTTTCGACAAGATCGCCGAACTCTATGACCAGGGACGGCGTGAACCGCCCGGTTGGCTCTACGATGCTCTCTTCTCTTCCTCCGGGCTCGATCCCACACACATGCGCATCCTCGAGATCGGCTGTGGCACAGGCAAATCCACCCTGCCCTTGGCCCGGCGGGGATGTCATGTCGTCGCACTTGAGATGGGCTCGAACCTGGCTCGCCTTGCGCGCCAACATCTGGCAGCCTTTCCGAACGTGCAGATCATCAACACGCGCTTTGAGGATTGGGTGGAAACCGAAACATTCGATCTCGTGCTCGCCATCACCGCGTGGCACTGGCTCGATCCCGCGGTGCGCTATCAGCGAGCCGCTGCAGCCTTGAAAGCCGGCGGAACTCTTGCCTTCTCGATCAACGAGCACGCCTTTCCTGTAGGCTACGATCCGTTCTTCGAGCAGATACAGGATGGCTATGAAGCCATCGGCGTCGGCAGGCTGCCGTGGCCCCCGCCGCCACCCGAAGCGATTCCTGACAATCGTGCAGAGATTGAGCAGACCGGCCTCTTCGACGACGTACGCGTAATTCGGCGCCTCTGGACTGAGGAGTTCACTGCGGAGGAACACGTCGGCCTGATGCGCACTGCCTCGGACCACCAATTGATGGAGCCGGTAAAGCGCGAGTGGCTATTTGACCAGATGCGCCGCCTGATCCAAGCGAGACCCGCAGGACGCATTCGCAAGCACAATCTCACGCTTCTGTATCTGGGCCGCCGCTTGCCCTGAGCGCGCAAGGCATACCGGCGTCCGATCCCGCTGCGGCTTGTGATACAGTGACGGTTCTGTTTCCAGCAGCCGGAAGATACTGCTTCGCTTCTGCTTCC
>DASYYO010000459.1:0-13502 GCA_035933805.1 Acidobacteriaceae bacterium
AAATGCCGAGCCGATGAACAGGCCGTCTACCCTGCTGGTGGTCAACTGCATCAGGGCGAAGTTCGAGCCGAAGACCTTGGCAAAGAGAAGCATTCTCAGCGGCAGAGCGAGCAGAAAGCCCGCGCAGCATATGCGGAAGACAGTCTTCTCGGGCAGCAACCAGATCAGGATCGGCCACACCAGGTAGAACTGCTCCTCCACTGCGAGGCTCCAGAAGTGCCCGAATGCCCCGCTCAGCGGCTGGAGGTGATTCCAAAACAAAGGACAATTCTGGAGATAAAAATAGAAGGCAATGCGCGTCTTTTCGAGCTCAGGCATCAGGGAGTGCCACCACGGGCTGAACACGGCGGCGATGAGCCCCAGCGTGAGGGTGAGGTAATAGATGGGGAAGATTCGAAGAAAGCGCCGCATGTAAAAAGACGAAAAATAATTCGGGGAGCGCTTGGTTCGGAGCAGGATGCCGGTGATCAGGAAGCCGGAGAGCGCGAAGAAGAGCTCAACGCCCGACCAGCCCGGAATCATCAACTCGATGAGGATGCGAGCGACGTGGACGTCCGGGCGGATATGGACAGCTGCGTGAGAGAGGAGCACCGCAAGAATTGCGATGCCGCGAATGCCATCCAGCTCAGGCTTATGGTGTGGTTCCGGAAGGGCGCTCGGGGGAGAAGCGGCCGGGGGAGAAGCCGTCATGCCCTTACGCCTTCGCCCTAGCCAGCGGAGTTTCGAACATCTCTGCGCCAAAGTAGCAGCGCTCGACGATCATGCAGAAGATATGCTCGAGCGCGAGATGGCACTCCTGGATATGCTGGGTGACGGCCGAGGGGATGATGATGTTGTAGTCGCATAATGCGGCCATCGCGCCGCCGCGGTTGCCGCTGAAGCCGATGGTTAAGATGCCGCTCCTGCGGCAGAGCTCGAGCGCGCGCACCACGTTGGGCGATCTGCCCGAAGTCGAGATGCCGAGGAAGACGTCTCCCGGCTGGCCGAGCGCCTCGACCTGGCGCTCGAAGACGTGTTCGTAGCCGTAGTCATTTCCAATCGCCGTCAGGATGGAGGAGTCGGTCGTGAGCGCGACGGCACGCAGCGCCGGCCGGTCCACGGTAAGCCGGCTGACGAACTCGGCGACCAGGTGCTGCGCATCGGCGGCGCTGCCTCCGTTGCCCGCAACCATCAGCTTGTTGCCCGCCAAAAGAGCGCGCGCCGTGGCCGAGCCGGCTTCGGCGACGGCGTCGATGAGGCCCGAGTCCCCGATCACCTGTTGCATGACGCTGAGGCTGTTCGTCAACTGCTGCCGCACTATCTCCTGCATTCAATCCTCCGGTGGAGTCATTCTACCGGCCGCCGGCGAAGGCGGCGTTCAAGCCCCTTGTTCCGTGGGCGCCGCAACCTGCTCGGAAGAGAGGGGAACGTCCGGCGGATACTCGAAGTTGACCCGCTCCCGCTCGATCGCATACGGCCGCTGCTGGATCTGGGTATGAATCGCGCCGATATACTCGCCCAGCACGCCCATGAAGACCAGCAGGATGGAGCTGACGAAGAACATCCCGATCACCAGCGGGGCGATCCCGACCGAAAAGCTGCGCCAGAACAGCAGCTTGTAGAAGAGATACGCGGAGCCCAGGAGGAACGACAGGATGGCCCCGCCGAAGCCGGTGAAGGTCATCAGCCGGAGCGGCACCTTGGAGTGGTTGATGATGCCCAGCATCCCGTAGTCGTAGAGCGTGTAGAAGTTGTTCTTGGTGATGCCCCGCTTGCGCGCCGGCTGATCGTAGTAGATCTCCTTGTGGGGCAGGCCGATCTCGGCGATCATTCCGCGGAAGTATGGGTAGGGATCGTGGAAGGACTTCACCAGGTCGACCACCCGGCGCTCGTAGAGTCCGAAGCCGGTGAAGTTCTGGAAGGTCTCAATGGCCGACAGCCTGTTGACCATGGCGTAATAGCGCTTGCGCAGCCAGAACATCAGCGAATGCTCTTCGCTGGCGCGCTTGATGCACAGCACCATGGAGTAGCCTTCCTCCCACCCACGGATGAGATCGGCGATCAGCTCCGGCGGGTCCTGAAGGTCGGCGACGATGCCGATGACGGCGTCGCCCTGCGCCTGAAAGAAGGCGTGGATCGGCGAGCGCACGTGCCCGAAGTTCCGCGCATTCACAATGACTTTTACGTTGGGATCGGCGGCGGCCAGGCGCTTGAGCACCTCCACCGTGCGGTCCTCTGAGGCATTGTCGATGAATATGTGCTCGTATTTGTAGCGTCCCAGCGATGCGATGACCGCCCGGACCCGCCTGTACAGCTCCTCGACGTTCGCCTCTTCGTTATAGCAAGGGGTGGTGACGCTGATTGTCTTCACGAGACCTCTTCGATCCTCCACAGCTTAGAACAAAAGCTCCCGCGCGGATACGGTCTCTTTTCTCTCTTCTCTCTGCCGCGGGCAGCTTATAAGTCGAGGGACCGGCTCTCGACCAGGCCGCGCGTCCGGGCCAGAAATTCGTCAAGCGGCCGCTGCCCCTTGTCTCCCTGGCCGCGCACCCGCAGGCTGACGCCGTTGCTCTCCGCCTCCTTGTCGCCCACTACCAGGATGTAGGGAATCTTCTCCAGGGTGAGATCGCGGATCTTGGCGTTCATCTTCTCATTGCGGGCGTCGAGCGTCACGCGCAGCCCGGCCTCGCGCAGCTTGCTCTCGACCGCCTTGGCGTAGGCGTGGTGCCGCTCGCTGATGGGGACGATGCCCGCCTGCACCGGCGCCAGCCAGAGGGGGAAGGCCCCGGCATAGTGCTCGATGAGTACGCCGAAGAAGCGCTCGACGGAGCCGAAGAGGGCGCGATGCACCATGACCGGCTGATGCCGCTCGCCGTCTTCGCCCACATACTCCATCTCAAAGCGCGCCGGCAGGTTGAAGTCGAACTGCACAGTAGAGAGCTGCCACAGCCGTCCCAGCACGTCCACCAGCTTGATGTCGATCTTAGGGCCGTAGAAGGCGGCCTCTCCGGCGATCGTCTTGTAGGCGATCCCCTTGCGGCGGAGGACGTTTTCGAGCGACCGCGTCGCCAGGTTCCAGTTCTCGTCCGAACCCGCCCAGCTTGCGCGGTCCTTCGGATCCCAGGTGGAGAGCTCCACCTGAAAATCCTGAAAGCCGAAGGTGGTGAGCACGGACTGGGCAAAGTCGATGCAGCCGGCCACCTCATCTTCGATCTGTTCCGGCATGCAGAAGATGTGGGCGTCGTCCTGGGTAAAGCCGCGCACGCGCAGCAGGCCGTGCATGGTGCCCGAGCGCTCGTAGCGATAGACGTTGCCCAGCTCGGCCAGGCGCAACGGAAGGTCGCGGTAGCTTTTGGGCGAGTTCTTGTAGATGAGGACATGGAAGGGGCAGTTCATCGGTTTGACCCGGTAATCCGCGTCGTCCAGCTCCATCGGCGTGTACATGTTCTTCGCGTAGAAGCCCTCATGACCGCTGGTCTGCCACAGGTTCACGCGGGCCAGATGCGGCGTGTACACCATGGAGTAGCCGCGGCGGATGCACTCCCCGGACATCCAGTCCTCCATGATCTTGCGGATCATGGCGCCCTTGGGATGCCAGAAGATCAGGCCCGGGCCGGCGAGCTCCTGAATGGAGAACAGGTCGAGCTGCTTGCCCAGGACGCGGTGGTCGCGGCGCTGTGCCTCTTCCAGCCGGGCGAAGTGCTCGTCCATGGCCTTTTTGGAGAAGAAGGCGGTGCCGTAGATGCGCTGGAGCTGGGGGTTCTTCTCATCGCCCAGCCAGTAGGCTCCGGCCAGGCTGAGAACCTTGAAGCTCTTGACGCGGCCGGTCGAGGGCAGGTGCGGGCCGCGGCAGAAATCGACAAAGCTGCCGTTGCGATAGAGGGAGATCTCCTCGCCGGGCAGGGTAAACCGCTCGACGAAGTGCGCCTTCATGAAGTCGTTGTCCGCCTTGAAGCGGCGAAGCCCCTCCTCGCGCGGCTCCCACTCGTGCACAAAGCGGTCGTTGCGCGCCACCACCTCGGCCATGCGAGCCTCGATGGCCGCGAGATCCTCCGGGGTGAAGGCAGTCGGGCGATAGAAGTCATAAAAGAACCCCGCATCCGTGGCCGGTCCGTGGCCCAGCCTGGTCTCGGGGAAGAGCTCAAGGACCGCCGTCGCCATCACGTGGGCGGCGGAGTGGCGCGCCACCTGGAGGGCCTCGGCGTCCTTTTCCGTGAGCAACTGCAGGGAGACATCTTCCTGGAGAGGCGCGCTCAGATCCACCAGCCGGGAGGCGCTGCTGTCTTCCGCGCCGTACATGCTGGACTCTGAGCCAGCCTCCTGCCCGGTGGGGGAAGAGCCATCGGAAGAGGCTGCGGCGCTTGCCGCCCAGGGACGGATGCGGGCGACCACGGCCGCCTCGGCCAGGCGCGGAGAGATGCTCATGGCGACGTCGTGCGGAGTCGATCCGGCAGGAAACTCCTTGACCGATCCGTCGGGGAGATGGACTTGAATCTTATCTGGTTGGCTCATTGTCGGTTTGCGAAAGAGGTAACGATCAGGATAGTTGTCCCCGGCGGCGGCGTCGAGGGCGGAGGCGGCCGAGGCTACACGAGCGAAGAGCCGGTCATCGCCTCAAGTACGGCCAGCGGCGAGGTCTCCGGCGTGACCATCGCCCGGTGGTCGATCAGGAAGGTCTGCTCCAGGGCGAACTGGCCGGAGAGAACTGCGTGCGGCACCGTGTCGGTATAGACCATCCAGCTCGACCCGGGGGGAAACTGCAGATTGTATTTCGGGCAGTCGGCCTGAAAGGATGCGTTCTCTTTGAGGAAGTTGTGGAAGCGCATCATGAAGTCGTCATAGGGCGAGCGCTTGAGGCTGGGAATGGCCTTGCCCAGCCCGGCGCCCTGGGCCAGGGAGCGCAACGCACGCGCTCCCGCGCCGGCGGCTCTGGGCAGCGCAATCTGCGCCGGAGCGTACCTGGGGGCAATTACGGCGAAGGGATCGCTGACCAGCCAATCGCGCGTGCGCGACGGGTGGATGTTGTTGAAAAAGCGAAGGATGCGCGCGCCGTAGGTGGGGCGGGTAGGGAAGGCGTCGGTGTGCAGCAGATCATTGCGGCGGCGCAGGGGCAGGTCGCGGCCCTGCTCCTCCTGGGGGCGGAAGCTGGCATAGTCGAGCTTCCAGCGGCGCTGATATGGGAGCAGGAACCCGGAGAGAAACTGCTCCACGCCCTGCGAGTAGCGCTGCATGATGCCCCGGAGCCGTTCGCTCGCGGCCGCGTCGGCGGTCCTGGTGTCGAGGCCGCTGATGGCGTCCACGTTGGGCTTGTAGGCGATGTTCTTATGCAATCCGCTGTCTGCCTGCTGCTGCGAGAGCAGGAAGGCGAGATCTTCGGCGGGGAGGGCCAGGGGTGAGTGCGGGAAGTAGAGGATCTCCCCGGCCTCGAGCCGGGCGCACCACTCCTCCGCGTGCATGGCGGGAGTGGCGTCTTCGTGGATAGGAAAGAGCGGCATCGTGGTCGTCACGCAAATCTCCCGGCAAGTCTACCGGCTGGAGAGCTTGCGGCGCACCCAGAGGGTTCCGAAAAAAGCCAGGCTGACGGCAAGCACGACGCAGGCCACGGGAAAAGCGATGTATTTGTAGCTGTCGGCATAGTCCAGGCTGTGGCCCATGCCGTTGTAGATCATGATTCCAAAGATGCTGAGGAAGGTGAAGAGAAAGAAGCTCAGAAAGCCGACCGCTGCGGCGATCAAAAGACTGGAGAAGAGCCCGAGATCGCCAAGCGGCACGCCGAAGAAGACACCTCGCCCGCTGGCGGGTGAGGTGGGGTTTGCCTGTGGCTGGGGATTCATTCTTTGATCCGGAGAGTTCCGCGGCCGGGGCCGCCATCGCATAAGTTCATCACTGGCTCTAGAATACAAGGTATGGCCCACGCCGCCCAAATCGACTTGTTACCCGCAACCCAGGTGGCCCAGCAGACACCGGTGCAGCAGGCGGCGAATCGCATGTGCTATGCGATGTTTGCGGACACGCACGTCTCCTCCCAGGAACTTGAAGAGATCGTCCAGGCAGTGCCGGAGGGTGTAGCCGCGGCGCTCACCCGCCACGCCTACTATTTTGTTCCGCTCACCATCGGGGAGACCGAGGAGACGATGGTGGCTCCCGGCTACAGCATTGCCCTCAGCGATCGCGCCATCTGCCATCGCAGCGTGCACTATGAGGGCGCCGACTGCGTCTTCATCTCCACCCGGCTCATGCAGGACCGTTTTGCTCTGGCGTTCGAGTTCTTCATCAACGTGGGGCATCACTTCGTCGAGGCCGCCGGCGTGCCCCAGGGGTTTTGCGACCTGGTGTGGTCGCAGGCGATGGACGATGTTCGCGGCGAGACCAGCCAGGAGGCCTACGAAAGCCGGCGGCGGGCGCTCGACCGGAGCCAGAGCGAGCCACCGGCCGGCCGCATGAGCGAGCGAGGCTTCGCCCGGACAAAAGAGAAGCCCACTTCCGACGGCGACCGGAAGCGCGTGGATGAAAAGGCCAAGACCAGCTTCTTTGAGGCAGCATTTTCCGACGCGCTCGCCATCTACATGCTCTCGCTCACCCTCGACTTCAACTACACCGATCTGCGCGAGCGGGAGTATCCGCTGCTGGCGCCTCCGGCGCTGGCCGAGCGGCTGCGTTTCGTCGCGGAGCTCTTTCCGCCGAACCCCGGGTACATCTTTTCCATCGCCTATCGGCACAAGACCGGCTGAGCGCTGCGACGCTCTGTACAATCAGCGCATGATTGCACACCTGCGCGGGCGGCTGCTCTCCAAGCATCCGCAACAGGCGATTGTGGAGGCGGCCGGCGTCGGCTATGACGTCGTGATCAGCGTGCCTACCTTTACCGCGCTGCCCGCCGAAGGCGTGGAGGTCGCGCTGCATATCCATACCCACGTGCGGGAAGACACGCTGGCTCTCTACGGCTTTCTGGACCGCGGCGAAAAGCGCATCTTCGAACGGCTGATCACGGTGAGCGGGGTGGGGCCGAAGCTGGCGGTCACGATTCTGAGCGGGCTGAGCGCGGAACGGCTGGTGGCTGCCATCCGCAGCCAGGACCATGCCACTCTCACGACGATTCCAGGGGTGGGCAAAAAGCTGGCCGAGCGGCTGGTGGTGGAGCTCAAGGACAAGCTGGATGATCTGGCGTCGGCTCCGGCCGGAGTCGAGGCCGGCCCCTTGGCGGATGACGTCCTTTCGGCCCTGGTGAACCTCGGCTACCAGCGGCCGGTGGCACAGAAGGCGATCGCCGCCGCAGCCGGCAAAGACAAGAAGGCCGCGGAGAACTTCGATACCCTCTTCCGAGCCGCGCTGGCGGCGATCCGCAGCTAATCAGCCAGGTTCGGAACCCGTGCGCCGGCCGGCCCGTCCGCATACCGGTAGATTTTGCCCTCCCGGGAGGGTAGATTTCTCCGGCTCAGACAGCCCAGGCGGGGTTTCTCGCCGGTAAATGCAAGGGTACCGGTGAGAAACCGGTGAGAAACTTTGGTACCATGCGTGCATAGTAACGAGGTAGAATTACCGATAGGTCATCTTGCGCGGCCGGGCAGAACCGGCCGCAGAGCTTGCGGCCCCGTCGGTGCCGCGAGGAAAATGCCCGTGCCTGGGAGGCATGGGCATTTTCCTTTTGGAGTGAACTGAGATCGCTCGCCGGGGTCGGGGTGAAACACTCTGCGGGATAGGAGCGGGGACTACTGCGGCGTTCCAGACTGGGCCTGGACCTGGTTGCCGCAGCCGATGGCCTTGCGCATGTTCCGCTCGTCCTCCGGCGTCGCTCCCGTCTCCCGCATCGCCGCGGCCTGCAGCTTGTCCAGCTCCGGGAAGGAGTAATGCTGGCACAGGTTGAGCTCCCAGGTCTCCGCGGTACGCTTGGAGACGATATACATCCGGATCGTCTGATCGGCCTCTTCGGAAGAATCGCTCTCCCGGATGATGGAAAAGCTGTAATAGCCGGGGATAAAGCCAGCCTTGTTGCGCGTGTCCATGGAATTGAGAACGAACGTCCGGTCATCGACGACGATTTTGTCGTAGCGGGCAACGGCCAGCGCTACTTGCTGAGCCTGGTCGAACTGGATCTCATGAACTCCCGCGGGGGCGCTCGGGCTTAAAAAG
The DNA here is from genome assembly GCA_035933805.1 of Acidobacteriaceae bacterium. Classification (GTDB taxonomy): domain Bacteria; phylum Acidobacteriota; class Terriglobia; order Terriglobales; family Acidobacteriaceae; genus PALSA-350. The sequence continues at coordinate 8,110 of DASYYO010000459.1, forward strand.
GCAAGCAGCACGGCAGAGATCGCCAGTTGTCGCATGATCACCACATTTCTTGCAGCCGGGTTGTAGGGGAGAGAGCTAAGTCTAGCGGAGAATCACTCCCGTAATGGGATGCATCTTTGTGGCCCGCAATTACGGTTGTACTCCGGCGAATGTTTTTTTGTCACCTGCGACGGGACGGCTTGTGGCAGAAAAAGACGGAAAGGGGAGCGAACCTGGGCTGGCGGCCCCCTCCGGGCAGCGAAAACCGCCTACAATCTCCAGATGCCGAGGTTACCAGGAGAGAAAACTGCGCCGCCTCCCGGCCGGGAGACTGCGATGGTCAGGCCCTGCTTCTCCGCGGCCGCTCTCACGTTTCTGCGCCAGCTCGAGCGCAACAACCGGCGTGAATGGTTCGACCCGCGCAAGGCGGAGTTCGAGCGGGAGCTGAAACAGCCGATGCTGGCCCTCATCGAAAGTGTAACCGGAGCGATGGCGGAGTTTGCGCCGGGGCATGTCCGGCCCGCCTCCAAGTGCATGATGCGCATCTACCGGGATACGCGCTTCTCCGCCGACAAGCGCCCCTATAAGAACCAGGTCGCCGCCTGGTGGTCGTGCGCCGGGCTGGAGAAGACCTCAGGCGGCGGCTACTATATGCACCTTTCGGCGAAGGAAGTGGTGGTGGCCGCCGGAGTCTATATGCCGGAAAGGGAGCAGTTGCTGGCCATCCGGAATTATCTGCTGGAGCACCATGGCGAAGTCCGGCGGCTACTCCATGACAAGAAGCTGCAGCGAGTGATGAGCGAGTTCAGCGGCATGCCCCTCACCCGCCCGCCCAAGGGCTTTCCCAAAGAGCATCCGGCGATGGATCTGCTCCTGTGCCGGCAGTGGGGTGTCTCCGGCACGCTCAAGCCTGAGGCCGCGCTCAAGCCCGATTTTGCCCGCCAGGTGATCCGGCGCTTTCAGCTCGCCGCGCCCCTGGTGGATGCGCTGAACGCTCCGCTGCTCCATCAGCTCCGCAAGGCGCGGCGTCCCCTCTTCGGATTGCGGGGTTAGGGGTTGCATCCCCAGCGACGTTGGTTCGAGAGAGCGGAAGCAACGAGTCCGGTTCGGGGGAAATCTGCTACTGACACGTCCATGGTCTTTCCTTGTAGGCGGCAGGAAAGATCTCTACAATGCGCGTGTTGACGTTTGCGCCTGAAAGGACACACCTCTATGCGCCTCATCCGCGGATTTACTCTTGCCATTGCAATCGTCTCCCTGATTCCTGCATTGTTGCCTGCCCAGGGGCAGACGGAGAGCTCGCGTTCCATTGCCGGCGGCGGGATTTCCGCTCCGGGATGGGAGGGAAAGATCGACGCCAGAGCGGAGCGGGGAGGACAAACGATCAAGGACGCGAAGCTCACCGAGGAAGGACACACCCTTCATGTGACGACGGGCCCGGCGGTCAGCTACTGGAACCCGGCGAACAAGGCGAGCGGCGACTACACGGTCTCCGCTACATTCTACGAGCCTAAATACATGAACCTGAACGACCATCCCCACCCGTACGGCGTCTTCATCGCGGGCAATGACCTGGGGACGGCGCAGCAGAGCTATCTCTACTGCGCGGCGTACGGCAATGGGAGCTTCATCGTACGGGGCTTCGGGCCGGAGGCGTTCGCCATGAACGGCCGCGGAGAGGAAAACGCCAGCGTCCACAAGGCCGCGGGCCCGGGAGAGCCGGTGACGCAGAAGATCGCGCTTTCGGTGAAGGGCGATCATGTGGAGTGCGCCATCAACGGAACCGTCGTTGCGACGTATCCAAAATCTCAACTGGTGACGGCAGGAAAGCTGAAGTCGACCGACGGCGTTTATGGGATCCGCTTCTCCCACAACACCGAGGGCACGGTCACCGATTTGAAGATGACAAAGCCGTAAGCCCGGCCGCGGGCGGGACGCGCGGTCCCGCATCTCCCAGAGCGCCAGAGCCTTGCTATCCAACCTCCTCGTTGGCGCGGCGAAGCATGTTCCGCATCAGGGAGACCATGTAGGCATTGGCCATGCGGTGATTTTTATCGCCGGCCAACCCGGGGTAATGATCGGGAATCAGGGAGGCATCGCAGCGGACTTCGCGCAGCGCCTTCATCAACAAATACATGTCCTGATAGCCGTCATCCTGAAAGGTTTCGTGAAAACGAGGAAGCGGCGAGCTGACATTGCGGAAATGGACGGTGAAGATTTTGCCCCGGCCGCCGAAGTCCTTGATCATGCTTACGGCATCTTTCCCCATGGTGTCGCCGCCTTCCAGCCAGGTTCCCAGGCAGAGGCAGAGCCCCCAGTGTTTGCTGCCGCCGGCTGCCACCTCCTCGGCATGCCGGTAGCCCGCGTAATTGATAAAGACCTTGGCTACTCCGTTCATTGGGGAGATGGGCGGATCGTCGGGATGGTGCGCCAGTTTGATGTTCGCCTTTTCGGCGACGGGCAGAACCGCTTTGAGGAAGTAGGTGTAGTTGGCCCAGATATCGTCGGCGGAGTACTCGCGGTCAAACATCCTTTCTTCGACGCGATCGCGGAAATCGGAGAGGCTGAACTCGCGGGCCTCATAGCCGCGCGGCGTGAGGACCATGTTGGTTGTGTAGGTATTGCCGGGGTGGAAATCGATGTGCGAGGTGCGAATGCCGAGCCGGCCGCAGTCGGTGAGGAAGGCGTTGAATTTTTCAATGTCTTCATCCCGTCCGGGTTGACCGAGCTGGATCCTCCTGGTGCGGTAGCCCTCCATCAGCGCGCAGTCGATCTTGAGGCCGTATTCGGCGAAGCGTTCGCGAGTGCCGCGGATGATTTCATACGAGGGCGTCTCCGAGCCAAAGTCGGCGTGGAGCCAGCGCAGGCCGATCTGTTTGAGAAAGAGAAGCTCGTCGTTGGTCATTCCCGGAACCAGAACCTTGACGGCGATCTTGGTGTTTTCCGGATCGTCTTCACGCATTGGAGAAACCGGAGCCGGGGAGAGCGCCCGTGCAGGACTGGGTACAATGCCGCAGGCCGCCGCCATCAACGGAAGCTTCAGCAGGTCGCGCCGGCGCGGGCGGGCGGTCGAAGACTTGTCGTCGGAATTTTTCATCACGTCTCCTCAGCAGACGTGCTTCAGGCTACTACGGCCGGCATTCGTCGCTCCAGAAAAGCGTTGATCCCGTCAGCGGTCACTTCCAGGGGGAAAGGGAACGAATGTTCAACATGGAATCGCAAAGCCAATCGAGCGCAAGGGACGGATCGCCGATAACGGCCAACAGAAGAAGAGGGATCTGCAGCCGTACCGCCATCGCTCTGCTGGCTCTGTGCGCTGTGCTCGGGGCAACGCCGCCGGCCCGGAGCGCGGGGCGCCACGGCGCGGAGATCTGGAGGTTCGATCGCACCTCCTCGATCGGCGGCCATGCAACCAAGGTGCTGGGACATCCGCAGATCATCGACAGTCCCTACGGAAAGGCGGTGCAATTCAACGGGGTGGACGACGCGTTGTTTGTGGACGAGCACCCGCTGGCGGGCGCGGCGGCGTGGACCTGGGAGGTGATCTTCCGTCCCGATGCGGATGGCAAGCCGGCGCAGCGGTTCTTTCATCTATCGGTGCTCGATCCGGCGACGGGCAAGGACAAAGAGGACCGGATGCTCTTCGAGATCCGGATCGTGCAGGGACAATGGTGCCTGGACAGCTTTGCGCAGACCGGCGGTCATTCGAAGGCTCTGCTCAATTGCCAGGACCTGCATCCGCTGGGCAGGTGGTATCGCGTGACGGCGGTGTACGACGGGAAGACACTCAAGAACTATGTCGGTGACGAGATGCAGGGAGAGGGAGAGGTTCAGCTCGCCCCCCAGGGCCCGGGCCACTCCTCGGTGGGAGTGCGGATCAATCTCAAGGACTATTTCAAGGGAGCCGTGTACGAGGCGCGATTTACGCGGCGGGCCCTGCGGCCGGATGAGTTTCTGAAGATGCCCAAGGCTGCCGGTCCTCAATGAAGAGCGGGCTGTCGGCCCGTCCGCGTCAGCTCTTCCGGCGCCTCCAGGCGAGGTACGCCTCCGTGGTCTCTGCGTTGGGCGGATACGTGCCCGGCAAGGCAGCGCCGGCGGCAATCTTTTCGAGAAGGAAGTCCTCCATCTGCTCCTGCTCGAAGGCATCCCGGGCGACTTCTTCGGCCAGGTGACGGGGAAGGACGACGACGCCATCCCGGTCGCCGACGATGATATCTCCGGGATAGACGGCGACTCCTCCGCAGCCGATGGGAATGTTCAGGTCGATCGCGTGATGCCGGATGAGGTTGGTCGGCGCGCTCGCGCCGGAACAGAAGACGGGAAATCCCAGCTCGCGGATCGCTTCGCTGTCGCGAACTCCGCCATCGGAGACCATGCCCGCTACTTTGCGCACCTTCATCCTTGTGACCAGGATCGAGCCGCACGAGGCAACGGTCCGGTCGCCGCGGCAATCCTGAACCAGGACCGATCCGGGAGGCGCAGACTCGACCGCTTTGCGCTGAGGATGCTCCGGATCACGAAATGCTTCGAGGACGTCCAGATCCTCCCGCGCCGGTATATTGCGAAGGGTGAACGCGGGGCCGACCATGTTGCCGTCGGGAAGATCTCCCAGGATCGCGACGCCTTGCAGGAAGACGTTACGAAAGCCGCGTTTGAAGAGCTGGGTGGTCAACGTGGCCGTGCTGACGCGCTTCAGTTGCGCATGGATCTCGTGAGGCAAAGAGTTCCCTTGCTCAGTCATTGAGAACAATTATGCCTTTTTTGAGGAATGGCGAGACGGCGGGGGAGGGAGAAGGGATCAGGCGGTTCCTCTAGCGGAGACTCGATGGCCGCATCGCGCCAGCCGGGCGGCTGAACGCGATTTGAATTTGCTGGAATTCAGATGGCCGGCCGGTCGCGCTTTCCCAGTCCGCGCAGACGTAACGAGAAGACTTCCAATTCTTCCGTCCTGAAGGTCGCCCACTGCCGGTAACCCTTGAGCCTGACTGTGCCGGTGGGCTCGGTTTCCAGTGAATCGAAGAGCAGACCGCCATACAGCTTGCCGTCGATGAATTCCTCTACATGCCGGCCCTGAGTGTCGCCGTCCATATCCGTGGTAACTTCGAAGACCTGACCCGTGGCCTTGACTCGCACCGTGACAGACATCCTGCCCCCCTGCTTTGACCCATGTCGATTCTGTTCCGGCAGGCCACGGCATTGAATACGACTATGGTGCTACTTTGCTGGAGAAACTCCCTCCTTTGCGGCAGTTCAACCACATTCAACAGGCACTAACCGCCGCCGTGCAGCCTGACGATGCGCCGCGCGGGAAATTTGTCGGTTGGGCCGGATCTCGCCGGGGTGATGATCACCTCGCCGACATCCGCCGTTCCGCCCGGCAGCGCGCCGGCGATCTGCCGGACGATCTCCTCGAT
>DASYYO010000466.1:0-22370 GCA_035933805.1 Acidobacteriaceae bacterium
GTTGCGGTATTCAGGATCGTGGCCGTCTCCGTCATCTCCACCATGAAGGTCGAGCGCCCGCGGGCGACATTGTCGCTGGCTCCGATCCGGGTATAGATTCTGTCGACCAGCCCCAGGCGCATCTGCCTGGCAGGCACAAAGCAGCCGATCTGCGCCATGATCACCAGCAACGCCGCCTGGCGCAGATAGGTGGACTTTCCCCCCATATTCGGCCCGGTGATCAGCAGCAGGCTCGGGCCGGCGGTGTTGAGATAGAGGTCGTTGGGAACAAATTTTCCCTGACCGGCGTTCTCCATCAGGCATTCGACGACCGGATGACGCGCCCCGATCGCCTCAAGCACGGCGTCGCCGGCGATCTCGGGACGAACGTAATCGCGCAGGGAGGCGAGGTGCGCGAAGTTTGCCAGAAGATCCGCCTCGGCGATCACCGAACTGGTGGTGCGGATGCGCCCGGCGGAGAGCAGGATGGTCTTGCGCAACTGGCTGAAGATGCGTTTTTCGATCTCGATGGACCGCTCATGCGCGGTCAGGACCTTGGTCTCGTACTCCTTCAGCTCCGGCGTCGTAAAGCGCTCGGCATTGGCCAGCGTCTGCTTGCGCTCGTAGCCGGCAGGCGTCAGCGCCAGGTTGCTCTTGGTGATCTCGATGTAATAGCCGAAGACCGAGTTAAAGCGAACCTTCAATGATTGAATGCCGGTGCGCTTCCGCTCCCGCTCTTCGATGGCGTTGATCGCCTGGCGCGCGTTGGCGCCGAGCGAGCGCAGTTCATCCAGCTCCGCATCCACCTGGGCCGCGATGGCGCCACCCTCGGCCAGGGTGACCGGAGGATCGGCCAGCAGGGTGGACTGGATCACGGCGCAGAGATCGCTGAGCAGATCCAGCCGTTCCGCGCACTCGGCCCAGCGCGGTGCGAGCAGGCTGTGCAGGCAGGAATAGAGCTCCGGGAGCCGGGCCAGCGATGCGCCGAGGGCGGCCACATCGCGTGGACCGGCGCTGTCGAGAGAGATGCGGGAGAGCATCCGCTCCAGATCCTGAATCCCTCCCAGCGCCTTGCGCACTCCTTCCCGCTCGATCAGCCGGGCTTTGGCCGCATCGACGGCTTCGAAGCGGGACTCGATCTCGGCGGGGTCCAGCAGCGGCCGCATCAGCGAAGCCCGCAGCAGACGCTTGCCCATCGGCGTCATGCAACAGTCAAGGTTCGTATAGAGCGTGGCTTCGTGCGTGGCCTCGGAGAAGACCGGCTCCAGGAGCTCGAGGTTGCGCACGGTCACGGCATCGAGCTGCAGATTTTCCGCGCGTTCGTAGTAGCGAAGAGAGTTGATATGGTCGAGCTCGATCTGCTGCGTGCTGCGCGCGTAGTGCACGATGGCCCCGGCGGCGATGGCCGCGGCCGCGTGGCCCTGCAGGCCGAAGCCTTCGAGGGAATGCGCTCCCAGTTGCCGCTCCAGCAGAGGGATGGCATAGTCGGGGCTGAACACCCACTCTTCCACTCGTGTTCTCGCGCCCGCCCGTTCGATCTCCGACTCCAGCTGCGCGTCGACAGGCGTCCAGGAACCCGGGAGCAGCACCTCGCTTGGCTGCGCTTTCACCAGCTCGTCGATGGCAAGAGCCAGGCCGCCCACGCCGGGGAACTCCGTGGCGCGGAAGTCGCCGGTCGAAAGATCGAGCAGGGCGAGGCCGGCGCCGCTCGGCGGCACGGAGAGCGCGGCGAGAAAATTGTTGCGTTCCGAAGCCAGGCCGGGATCGAGCGCCGTTCCCGGGGTGAGCACCCGCGTTACCTCCCGGCGAACGATCTTCTTGGTCAGTTTGGGATCTTCCATCTGCTCGCAGATCGCGACCCGGTAGCCCTTCCGCAGCAGCCGGGCCAGGTAGTTCTCCGCGGCGTGGTAAGGAACTCCGCACATGGGAACGGCCCGCTCCCGGTCGCGGGAGGTCAGCGTGATCTGCAGCTCGCGGGAGGCAATCTGCGCGTCTTCATAGAAGAGCTCGTAGAAGTCCCCCAAGCGGAAGAACAGCAGCGCGTCGGGATGTTCACGCTTAGCCGCGGCATACTGGCGCATCAGGGGAGTGGCGGCCAGATCGGCGTCCTGGTTGGAGCTGGGAATCGACACGGGGACACGTCAGCATACCGCGAATGACCCGCCGACGGACATAGGAAGGGTGAAAAACAGGGAAGACCTGGAACCCGGGACGGGCCGGCCGGATTCCACGGTCTTCCGGAAAGCAGCGAAGGTGGGGCTTTGCCGAGCCTGGCGGCGCTTTCTACGCCGCGTCCCGCTGGATGCGCTGCACTTCGGCATCGGAGCCGTGCTGCTTGACCATCTTGTTATAGATCCCGAGCAGCAGGAAGGGCGCAGCCCACTGGCCGATGAAGAGACACATGTGGTTTTTTCCCTGAGCTTTCATGATCAGAGAGCCTGCCATCGAGGCGAGCGCAGCACCCAGATAAAAGCTCGAAGGCAGCTGCGAGGAGTAGTGTTCCATGAGAGCTGTGGCCTGATCTTCACTTCGTTCCCCGGGTTGAATGCGATAGTCCATTTTGATCTCCTGTCAAAGTACGGTCGGTTAGAGGTTGAGAGGCGGCACGCGGGCAAAACTCTCCTCGCCGCTGCTGGAGAGAAGGCCGTTGCCGTCCCCCGCGCGGAGGGTGGTAAGTTCTGTGCGGAACGGGAAGCTGTGGACATCCCCGCTTGCCTAGGGCGGCAGAGTCCTCGGCCGGATTGGCGCTGGTGTTTCCAACACTCCACGATGGGATAGGAAAGGCGGCGGAAAGGATGTCCTTGAAGCTGCGTCTGGAGGCGCTGACGGGGGCGGCGAGCCGCCCCAGTTCGGTGGCATCAAACTCCCACGGTATACTTGAAGCTGCGTCCAATCTCCTATGTTTCTATTGTGGTTGAGAGTCGCGGCCATCTTCTACGCAGTGGCCAGCGTTGCCGCGCTCCCGGCGGTGCTGTACGGCCGCCCTGGGTGGAGGCGGATATGCATTCCCGCAGCGGTCGCCGCATTCTTCTTCCACTTTGTTTCCTTGATCGAGATGCTTACGGCGGCCCATCGCTGGATGCCCGCGGGCATGCGCGAGGTGGAGTCGCTGCTGGCGTTGGCGGTCTGCGCCGTATTCCTGCTGATCGTTCTGGTTTACCGCACGGTCTCGTTCGGAATCTTTGCCCTGCCTCTGTCGCTGCTGCTGGTGCTTGAACCGGCCATCCACCTGGGTCAGGGCAGCTTTCCCTCGCCGGTGGTCCGCGGCGGCTGGCTCTTTCTCCATGTCAGTGCTCTGCTGACCGCCTATGCCGCTCTGTTCTTCAGTCTCGTTGCCAACCTGCTCTATCTGGTGCAGGAGCGGCGGTTGAAGAAAAAGAACAAGATCGGCTTTCTCACCTGGCTGCCCCCGCTCGATACCATGGAGCGCATCTCTTCAAGCATGCTGTCGATCGGTTTTCCTTTCATGACCATCGGCCTGCTCGCCGGCTCCCTGATTGCGCAGCAGAGCGTCGGCGCAATTTATTTTCTCGATCCCAAGGTTCTGCTCTCGTTCGGAATGTGGGTAGTCTATCTGGTGATGATCTTCGTCCGGCGAAGCATGGGACTGCGGGGACGGCGCGCCGTTTACCTGTCGAGCTTTGCCTTCCTGCTGGTGTTGAGCGTATGGGCGGCCAATCAATTCAGCTCAGTGCATAGGTTCACGACTCCATGAATATCGTCCTGCTTGGCGTGAACCACAAGACGGCGCCCATCGAGCTGCGCGAGCGGCTGGCGATCTCCCCGGCGCAGCTCCAGGAGGCCACGCGCTCTCTATTGAACTTTCCCGGAATTGAGGAGTGCCTGATCGTCTCGACCTGCAACCGCGTGGAGCTGCTCACCCATCAGGACTCCGGCACTGCCCCCCTGCTGAACTTTCTCGAAGCCTATTTTCGTATCGACCCGAAGCTGATTCGCCCGCACCTGTACGAATATCGCGAGGGAGACGCGATCCGCCACCTGTTCCGTGTGGCTTCGAGTCTCGATTCCATGGTGATCGGCGAGCCGCAGATTCTCGGCCAGGTGAAGGACTCCTACACGGCGGCGCGGGCCGTCGGCAGCGTGCGCAGCAACCTGGACCGGCTGCTGCAGCGGGCGTTCACGGTGGCCAAGCGGGTGCGGAGTGAGACGCAGATCGGCAGCTCTTCGGTCTCCATCGCTTCCGTGGCGGTCGAGCTGGCGCAGAAGATCTTCGGTTCACTCGAGGGCAAAAAGATCCTGCTCGTCGGCGCAGGCAAGATGAGCGAGCTGGCGGCCCGGCATCTGATGTCGCAAGGCGTGGCATCTGTCCTGGTCGCCAATCGCACGCAGCAGCGCGCGGACAACATGGCCGGGCAGTTCGGCGGACGGGCCATCCGGTTTGAAGACCTGTATGCCACGGCGGATCAGGCCGACATTATCATTACCTCGACCGGAGCGCCGCAGGCCATCTTCCGCAAGGAGCATGCTCAGCAGTTCTTGCAGCGCCGCCGCGGTCATCCGATGTTCTTTATCGATATCGCCGTGCCGCGCGATGTCGACCCCGAGGTCAACCGGCTGGACGGCGTCTTCCTCTACGACATCGACGACCTGCAGTCGGTGGCGTCCTCTCACCTGGACGAGCGCAGCAAGGGAGCGGAGCTGGCCGAGGCGATGATCGCCGCCGAGGTCGAAGAGTATCTGCGGCGGTTGCAGGCGCTCAACGTAGTCCCGGAGATTCAGCAGTTGCAGCGTTCCGTCGAGGCCATCCGCCAGGCGGAGTTTTCCCGCATGGAGAAGCGGCTGCAGGGCCTCACGGCGGAGCAGCAGGCCGCCGTCGAGCACCTGACCCGCAGCCTGGTCAACAAGCTTTTGCATCATCCGCTGCAGGCCATCAAGGGCGCGGCCAAGGAAGGCAACGCCGCCGCGGTGGAGGCGATCCGTCAGGCCTTCGGACTTCATCTGACCGGAAGATACGGCGTTGGAGAGGAACTGGCGGAGCACTCCGCCGCAAGTGAAGGCGAGGAGCCGGCGAACGCGCAGGAGGACGGCTCATCGCCTGAGCCGCAGGACCTGCGCATAAGGGATAAGCGCCCGTGATCCGCATCGGCTCCCGAGGTTCGCAACTTGCGCTGTGGCAGGCCAACTTCATTGCCGGTCAACTCCGCGGCCTGGGCCACGAGGCGGCGATTGAGATCATTCGCACCACCGGTGATCGCATGCAGGAAGTGGCGCTGCCTGCGGCGGACGGCAAAGGCATCTTCACCCGGGAGATTGAAGAGGCGCTGCTCGCCGGGCGCATCGATCTCGCCGTACACAGCCTGAAGGATCTTCCCACGGAGCTCTCCGCCGACTTTACCCTTGCGGCGATTCCCCGGCGGGCAGATGCGCGGGATGTGCTGGTCTCCGTCACTTATGCTTCGCTCGAAGAGCTGCCCTGCGGGGCGGTCATCGGAACCGGCAGCCTGCGGCGGCAGGCACAGTTGCTCGCCCTTCGTCCCGACCTGCGCTGCATTGAATTTCGCGGCAACGTGGATACGAGGCTGGCCAAGCTTGCCCAGGGGAAGGCGGATGCCTTGATCCTGGCGGCAGCGGGGCTGGATCGCCTGGAGAAGACGGCGTGGATCCGGCAGAGATTTGCTCCAACGGAGCTCTGTCCCGCAGCCGGGCAGGGCGCGCTGGGCATTGAGTGCCGCGCCGGCGACCGCGCGACGCAGGCCGCCTTGCAGCCTTTGGAGGATCGCGACGCCCGCCGTGCCATCACCGCCGAGCGCAGGCTGCTCGAAGCCCTGGGCGGTGGATGCCAGACCCCGATTGGGGCCTTTTGCCGCAAAGTGAATGCTCCGGCGGCCACGCAGGGGGAGGACAGCGAGCAGCTCTGCCTGACAGGAGTGGTTGCTTCACCCGACGGCTCTGCCATCCTCCGCCGCCAGATGCGCGATTCAGAGCCGGCGAGGTTGGCCGATGCGCTCGCCGCGCAGCTTCTGGCCGATGGCGCTGCCGCGCTGCTCTCTGCCGGCGCGAGCCGGCCATGAGACCCTCCGGCGTCCTTGCCGGCAGGCGAATCCTCATCACCCGCGCAGCCAATCAAGCCGGGCGCCTGGAAGATGCGCTGGCGGCGAAGGGGGCGGAGGTGCTGCGGCTGGCCACCATCGAGATCGCGCCGCCGGAGTCATACGCGGCGCTTGATGAGGCGCTCAAGCAGATTCAGTCCTTCGATTGGCTCATCCTCACCAGCGCCAATGGGGCTGCCGCCCTGGGCGAACGCATGCGCGTATTGCAGATTTCCCGCGAGCGCATCGCTCCTCTGCAGGTTGCCGCCATCGGTCCGGCTACCGCCGAGGCCGCGCGGAAGATCGGCCTGACTGTCCATAGCGTCCCGGAGGAATACGTCGCGGAGACAGTGGCCGAGGCTCTGAGAGAGAAGACCGCGGGCCGTCGCGTTCTCCTGGTCCGCGCCGCCGTGGGACGCGATGTGATCCCGGCGGAGCTGGCGAAGGCGGGCGCTCAGGTTCAGGTGGTGGAGGCGTACCGGACAGTCCTGCCCGCAGGCTCCATCGGCTTGATCCGCGAGTTGTTGGATCAAGAGCGCGGGCTGCCCGATGCCGTCACCTTTACCAGCTCTTCGACGGTCACTAATTTTTTTACCTTGCTGCGCGCCGCGGGGCTGGAGCCGCCGCCCGGGCTCCTCGCCGTCTCCATCGGTCCGGTCACCTCGCGCACCCTGCGGGAGCACGATTGGGAGCCTGCGGCGGAAGCCGCCAAATCGGATATCCCGGGGCTGGTGGCCGCCTGTGAAGCGCTGCTTGCCGGGCATCCGCCGCGGCAGGATTAGCCGCGCTTCGCCGGTGCGGCGGGCTTCTGGGCCGGGGTTGGCCCAGTCGTTGTGCCCCAGGTCTTGTCGCTCGAATTACACAGCTTCTCCAGTGTGCAATCGATGCAGCGCGGCTTGCGCGCGATGCAGACTTGCCTTCCGTGGTGGATCAGCTCATGAGAGAAGGCGATCCAGCGGTCGCGGGGAATGATCTTCGTCAGGTCCTGCTCCACGCGCGGGGCATCGGTGGCGCTGGTTAGCTCCAGGCGGCGCGAAAGGCGCAGCACGTGGGTATCGACCACGATCCCCTCGGCGATTCCAAAGGCGACGCCCAGCACCACGTTGGCGGTCTTGCGGGCGACCCCCGGCAAGCGCAGAAGCTCAGCCATGGTCTGCGGCACCTTGCCGCCGAACTCCTCGATCAGCGTCTTTGCCGCTCCGGAGAGAGACTTGGCCTTGTTGTGATAGAAGCCGGTGGAGCGGATCATCTCTTCAATCTCGGGCAGCGGAGCGCGGGCGAAGTCCTCCGGCGACGGAAATTTTTTGAAGAGGGCGGGCGTGACCATATTGACGCGGGCATCGGTGCACTGCGCCGAGAGAATGGTCGCCACCAGAAGCTCCCACGCGTTCCGGTGATGCAGAGCGCATTCGACTCCGGGATAGGTCTGCGCCAGGATGTCGAGAATCGCGGAGATGCGCCCGGGGGCGAGGGGAGCGGAGGCTTTTCTGCCGTTCTTCGCGCCCTTTGCCGCGGTTTGGACCGCGGTCTTCGAACTCGCATTCGCCGAGGCGCCCTTGCCGTTGCCGGCCGGGCGAGCGGCGCGCGCGGGAGAGTTCTGCCGGGTCCTCGTGATTTTCCGGGGCGTCATTGCCGATTAGCCCAGCTTCGCCAGCATCTCTTCCGGCGTCATGCGGATGCAGGTGAAGATCGGCGTGTCCTTGAGCGTGTACACACTGATCTCCGTCTCCCGCAACTGCTGCACCAGGTCGAGAAAGTCCTCGGGATGATTGGTTTCAAAGGCGACGACAAACTCCTGATCGTCGATCCCGAAGGAGTACGTGGTGTTCAACTTCACGCGCGGGTACAGATGCCCCACGCGGATATGTTCGCTCATCAGCCGCTGGCGCTCTTCGAGAGGCAGCAGGTACCAGGCGCGCGTCTTCCAGAAGGGGTAAATGAAGATATACTTCTGGCCTCCGGGACGCAGGGAGCCGCGCGAGTCGTGCTGGCCCTCGTGCTCGTGGCCGATGAGGTACTGCGAGCGCTTGGTCATCGCCAGGTAGCTGTGGGCGATCTCCAGATAGCCGCCGAGCGGCGTGGCCATCAGCTCCGCCGTCATCTGGTTGAGATCCTCCGGCGTATAACAGATGCGCCACAACACCATATCGCAATCGCCGCGCAGCCCTACCGTCGAGTAGGTGAGGCTGAGCAGCCGTCCAGGTTGATTCCAGCGCTGGATGACCTCCGCGAAGCTGCGGCGATGGGATTCTTTCTCCGCAGCGGGAAGCCGGCGCCACTCGGGCAGAACTTTGAAGAAGGTAAAGCCGATGGTCTGCCGCTTGATTTCCTTTGCCGGGGCGGCTGCGCGCTCGGTGGAAGCGCTTGCGGCAGCTTCTGGGATTAGGGTCTCCGCCATGATGACTCCTTGATGTCCTTCCGGAGAGATTTGCTCCGAAGCTCCATGGTAGCAGGGTAGAGACCGGGCTTTATGGCCCGACACGTCTCTGTCTTACGGCTTGCGAATCTGCCTGTTCTATACTGCCTCGGAATGACTGAAAAGATCCTCGCTGTCCTGGCGCACCTCATCATCTCCACCATCTCGAGCTCCGGCTACCTGGGGATCACGCTGCTGATGGCTATTGAGTCGGCGTGCGTTCCGCTGCCCTCCGAGATCATCATGCCTTTCTCCGGTTACCTGGTGCACACCGGCAGATTCAACCTGCTGCTGGTAGCCACAGCGGGCGCTCTGGGATGCAATCTCGGTTCGGCTCTGGCGTACTGGGCCGGCGCCTACGGCGGGCGGCCCCTGATCGCGCGCTACGGCAGATATGTGCTGCTCAACCAGCACGATCTGGACCGCACGACGCGCTTTTTCGAGCGCTACGGCTCCATCACCGTCTTTCTCTCGCGCCTGCTCCCGGTGGTTCGCACCTTCATCGCGCTCCCGGCGGGAATCGCCAGGATGCCAAAGCTGCGCTTCCACATCTACACCTTCCTCGGCTCGTGGCCGTGGTGTTTCGTCCTGGCCTATGCGGGAATGCGCCTGGGCGAGGGATGGGACAGCGATCCGCGCTTCAAGCAGGTCTTCCATCGGTTCCACTCCGCGGTTGTCGTCGTGCTCCTCGCGGGCGTTGTCTGGTTCGTCTGGTCGCATTGGAAGCAGCGCATCCGGGGAGAAGCCAGCGCCTGAAGGCGCCAGAGTAGAAGCGCGCTCGCTGGTTCGATTCCGTCCAGCGCCGTTGGCCCGCGTTTTCTCTCAGTTAAGCCTCGCTCATTTGCCAAAGCTGGAGTGAGGGGCGAGACTAAAGGTTTTGAGGCACACCCCAACGCGAGAGGACAACCAGCAAGAAATGTCAACGCTCAAGAGCGGCGGTCAAGGGTCCGCTGATGGTTCACAAATCCAGCCTTCCAAAGGAAAATTAGGAATCATGATCCCGGGGATGGGGGCGGTCGCCACCACCTTCATCGCCGGCGTCGAAGCGGTGCGCAAAGGGCTCGCCAAGCCGATCGGTTCGCTCACCCAGATGGGGACGATCCGTCTGGGCAAGCGCACCGATGGCCGCACTCCGCTGATCAAGGACTTTGTTCCTTTGGCCGGGCTTGAGGATCTCAGCTTTACCGGCTGGGATATCTTTGAAGACAACGTCTTTCAGGCCGCAAGCACCGCGCGGGTTCTCGAACGCGAGCAGTTGCAGCAGATCCGGCCGTTCCTTGAGAGCATCCGCCCCATGCCGGCGGTCTTCGACCAGCACTATGTCAAGCGCCTACACGGCACGAATGTGAAACAGGGCAAGAACAAGCGCGATCTGGCTGAGCAGTTGCGCGCCGATATTCAAGCCTTCAAAAAGACCACCGACCGGCAGGTCATGATCTGGTGCGGATCGACCGAGATCTTCCTGACGCCGACAGCGGTTCACCAGTCGGTCGAGGCGTTTGAGAAAGGCCTGGAGTCAAACGACGAGAACATTGCACCGTCGATGATCTACGCCTATGCAGCGCTCAAGGAAGGCCTGCCCTTCGCCAACGGCGCTCCCAACCTCACCGTCGATCTGCCTGTGATGCAGGAGCTCTCGCGCAAGAACAGCGCTCCCATCTGCGGGAAGGACTTCAAGACCGGGCAGACCTTCATGAAGACCGTTCTGGCCCCGGCCTTTAAGGCGCGCATGCTCGGCGTCAGCGGCTGGTACTCGACCAATATCCTGGGCAACCGCGACGGCGAGGTGTTGGACGATCCCGATTCGTTCAAGACCAAGGAAGAGTCCAAGCTGGGAGTTCTGGATTTCATCCTGCAGCCGGAGCTCTATCCCGAGCTTTACCAGGACATTTACCATAAAGTTCGCATTAACTATTACCCTCCTCGTGGTGATAATAAAGAGGGTTGGGACAACATCGACATCTTCGGCTGGCTGGGCTACCCGATGCAGATCAAGGTGGATTTTCTCTGCCGGGACTCCATCCTGGCCGCGCCCCTCGCGCTCGACCTCGTTCTGCTGCTCGACCTGGCCCGGCGCACGCCTGAGCTCAGGGATCTTGGCATCCAGGAGTGGCTGAGCTTCTACTTCAAATCGCCGATGACCGCTGAAGGCCTTTACCCGGAGCATGATCTCTTCATCCAGTCGATGAAGCTCAAGAACACGCTGCGGCACATCCAGGGCCAGGAGCTGATCACCCATCTCGGGCTCGAGTACTACGACTGAGGGAGGGGCGCGCTCCGCAGTGTTTTCAAAAGAGTCCGGCAGGCAGGGCAGAGGATCGCCAAGCCTGCCGGGCTTTTCCTTTTTGAGAAAGAGGGAGGGGGAAGGCTCTAGTCGCAGGCGGTATTTTGCAGGTAGCGGGAGCGGGCTCCGGCGAGCTGCTGGAGCTGGTCGCGGGAGAGCGGTCTGCCCCCGCCGAGCTGGCGCGCCACCAGGCAGATATGGGCGAAGTGCTCCACTGTCTCCATGCGCATGAAGGCGTCTTGCAGAGTGACGCCGGCGGTGACTACGCCGTGGTTGGCGAGGAGGATGGCATCGTGGTCGACGATCAAGGGGGCAATGCTGGAGGCGACATCCGCGGTTCCCGTCGTCGCGTAAGGCGCAAGCGGGACCGATCCGAGGGCCATGACCACCTCCGAACAGAGCGGCTCTTCCAGGGCGATTCCGCAGGAGGCGAAGCCGGTGGAGACCGGCGGGTGGGCGTGCACGACAGCGCCCACGTCGCGCCGTTGGCGATAGATCGCCAGATGCATGCCGATCTCGCTGGTAACATTGCGCGTGCCTGCGACCTTGCGCCCGCAGGAATCGACCACGACCATGTCGGATGGCTTGAGGAGAAACTTGCTCATTCCCGTCGGGGTGGCGAGGATCTGATCTTCGCTCAGCCGGACCGAGAGATTGCCTGCGGTGCCGGGAACGAAACCTGCGCGGTAGAGCCATTTACCAAAGCGCACGAGCTGCCTGCGGTGCACGGTCTCGGCGGTCTGTTTGGGCGCAGTCGAATCCAGGGCCAGGTTAAGAGTTGTGGTGAACCCACTCTTCTCCACAGCCGTTTGAGTCATAGCTCACCGGTCCCCCTAACTCCGTGACGACAGCCTTGCGTGCTGCGGAGCCGTATTGGTCTGAGCGTTCACGGACGGGAATCGAACTCGTTGAACAGGTCCCTGAACTGTTTCGCTCTCCTCGCAGTTTCTGCCGGAAAGCCGGGAAACGCAACAGGGAAAGACAGAGAATCTTGGATTTTCCCGTTTTCCCCTTGATCCGCTGCATTTTGGGGAAGCCTGAAGCGCAACGGATCCAGAGGGAGCGGGGAACCAGCGGCGCTCCCGCCCCCTCGCGGGGATCCAAGGATTCAGAATCCAAGCATGGCAGTGGATGCGGGAAGGTTGACCCGCTGGAGGAGCAAGCGGCATGGGGCTCGCCGCGGGTTCCCTCCGGAAGGCAGCGCCTTAGACAGCCCTCCCCAGCCTTATACCAGGTCGCTGACCTTGTCCGCGACAGAGCTTACCCGCGTTGAGACATCATCGACGACATCTTTGGTTTTCTTGATGACGCGCTTGGCATGTTTGCTCAAGTCGTCGCTCGTATCCCGGAGGTAATCGCTGGCATCATTCAGATTCCGTTTGAGTTGCTTGCGGGTCTTATCTCCGGTCTGGGGAGCATAGATGAGAGCGACTGCCGCGCCAGCAACCACTCCCAGGGAGAAAACCGTCCAATAACGGACTGCGCTCATTTGCTATCCACCTTTCAATAAATCTAAGCTTCTGAACAAGCTGTTTCCGGTTTGGAATCTCTTCAGCTACCAGAGGTTGCCGAAGAGGACACTCGAGAAGAGCTGGCGGAAGAAGGGAATTGCACCGACTCAACTATTGATTATTGGAGAAAAAATCCCTATAATTGGAGTTTTGGGATTGTTCCTGGTGGGTAACGTCTATCGAGGTATGGGCTTGCCGGGACCCGAATGTACATTCAACTTGCTAGAGGATAAGCATAATGGCGAAACGTCGTGGCAACCCTAATTGGGGCAAACCAGAGCCGATCGGCCCGGTTGTTCCAACTGTTACTTCTTTTGAGCAAGTCGTCAAGGAATTCAAACTGACTCCGGATCAGTATGTGCGTTCTACGCGGTTGCGTGAATGGGCCCGCCGCAATAAGAACTCCAAGTATATACCCGAGGCTCTTTTGGAAGCCTGGGGCTTTGAGATCGAGTCTACTTTGTAATCCGCGCCTTCCTTGGAAGAAAGCAGAACGGCCGCCCGATCGAGGCGGCCGTTTTGCTTGTACGCCGTCCGTTCTCCGGAATGACAAAGCGGGAACGACTGGGCGAGAATACCTGAATGATGGTCAAGCCTCCATTTACCGATGTGCCGGGAGCGCTCGAAGATTTCAAGGCCGGGCGGATGATCGTCGTCGTCGATGACGAGGACCGCGAAAATGAGGGCGACCTGACCCTGGCGGCGGAGTTCGTCACGCCCGAGGCGATCAATTTCATGGCAAAGCACGGCCGGGGGCTCATCTGTCTCACGCTGACCGAAGAGCGCGCCGACCATCTTCGTCTCGCGCCTATGGTGCAGCAAAACTCCTCGCGCTTTGGCACCGCCTTTACCGAGGCGATCGAGGCCCGGGAAGGGGTAACGACGGGGATCTCGGCCCACGATCGCGCGCATACCATCCAGGTCGCGATCGACTCCCGGACCACGGCTGCGGATCTTGCTCGTCCCGGGCATGTCTTTCCCCTGCGCGCGCGGCGTGGCGGCGTACTGGTGCGCGCCGGGCAGACGGAGGCGTCCGTCGATCTGGCCAGAATGGCCGGGCTGATTCCGGCAGGAGTCATCTGCGAGATCATGAACGACGACGGCACCATGGCCCGGGTGCCGGATCTGATCGACTACTGCAATCTGCACGGCCTCAGGATGTTAACCGTCGCCGATCTGATTCGCTTCCGGCTGCAGAACGAGCGCTACATCTTCCGCGTCGCCGAGTCCATGGTGCCCACCCGCTACGGCGAGTTCAAGATGATCGCCTACGAGAGCGAAGTGGAGGGGGGAGAGAGCCATGTTGCGCTGGTGCGCGGGGAGGTGAACGCTGAGTTGAACCCCGATCCGGTGCTCGTCCGGGTTCACTCCCATTGCCTGGCGGGCGACGTCTTCGGAGGCACGCTCTGCGACTGCCAGCGCATGGTCAAGCGCTCGCTGGAGATGATCGCGGCCGAAGGGCGGGGCGCGCTGGTCTACCTGCACAACACCAACAAGGGCTTTGCCGTGGACCGCAACGTTCAGCCCCACCGCCTGCTGGCGCACCGGGAAGCGCGGGCCGAGGAGCACTGCGAAGACCGAACTCAGCACCAGCGCATCCTGCGGCAGGTAGGGCTGGGCGGCCAGATCCTCTCCGACCTGAACATCCGCAAGATCCGGCTGCTCTCGAATACGCCCACGCACATCCCCGCGCTCCAGGGATTCAACCTTGAAATCGTGGAGCAGGTTCCCCTGACGCACCGCACCACCCCTCTTTAGGACCCAGGGAACGCCTCTTGAACCCGGTCTCGCCGGCCTATAGGCCGGATCAAGGATTCCGGTGTATCCATGCTTGACCACCGGGATATACTTGAGATGTACGGTGATCTTCCGTACAAAGGAGAAGAGCGATGGCACTTGCCAATCGGCGCACGGAACGGATGGAAGCTCGTCTTCTTCCCGAGCAGAAAATGCGAATTGAGCGAGCAGCCAACCTCAAGGGACTCTCGTCTTCCGACTTCATGGTTCAGCATGCGGACGAGGCAGCGATCCGAACGATTCAACAGCATACGAGCTGGACATTGGAAAATGAGGATCGCGATTTCTTTGTCCAGACCCTGATCCATCCGCCTGCTCCGAGCAGCCGATTGAAGTCTGCTGCCCGCCGTTATAAGAATCGTGTGCGCGGGCAGTGACCGGAGAGAATCCAGAGATTCAATACAAAATTGAACCGCTCGGAACACGCCATGATCGAGCGGCTTTTTCCTGCGGGGTTCCGGCCCTTGACATTTATCTCCTGCGGCAAGCCAGACAGGATCTGGATCGCAATCTGGCAGCCGTCTTCATTCTCACCCTCGACAGCAAAACCGTCGCTGGCTTTTACACGCTTTCGGCACATTCGATCCAGGCCGCCGATTTGCCGGAAAAATGGGCCAGGAAACTGCCGCGTTTTCCCCTCCCGGTAACGCTTCTTGGGCGCATGGCTGTAAGCCAATCGCTGCATGGCCAGCGGTTGGGAGAATTCCTTCTGATGGACGCCCTGAAACGGGCATGGCTTGGTTCCAGCCAGGTGGCATCCTGGGCAATTGTCGTGGATGCCAAAGAAGGAGCGCGTGACTTCTATCTGAAGCACGACTTTGCTCCATTGCCTTCGCAGCCTGACAGGCTCATTCTTCCGATGAGGACGATTGAAAGGCTCTTTGCCTCCTAGGGCCTCTCTAGGCAATTGGGCCAGTCCCGCCAAGTCTTGCTGCAATGTCTGGCTCTGGTGCAAGCGGCGCTGCCAGGCATTGTTCAACCGGCCATGAATCAGCGCTAACTCTGGATTCAGATCGTGACCGCCCCCTGAGTGGACGGAAGATCGATTCCGAATTGCCGGAGATCGCGATGGAACTGCCCGGCGTCCCGGAAGACGAGTCCGCGCAGGCCCACCTTCTCGGCGCCGGCGATGTTCACCTCCAGATTGTCGATAAACAAGGCCTCGCCCGGCTCGACCTCCAACTTCTGCAGCGCTTCAAGATAGATAGCCGGATCGGGCTTCACGATGCCGAGCTCGCAGGACCAGATCAGCGCGTTGAACTCATCGAGCCAGGAAAACTGCCGCCGCATGGCGCGCAGCACGTCCTCGCCCATATTGGAGAGGATGCCGGTGCGCAGGCCGGAGCGGCGGATCTCGAGCGCATAGTCCAGGACCGGCTGGTTAATGTCCATCCACATCCGCGTGTCCAGCTCGATGAGCCTCTCGATCTGCGCGGGAGCGAACTCCGTCCCCGAGTCGCGGGCAATGGTCTGCCAATAGGTCCGCCCGTTCAGGATTGCGGCATCGTAATCCAGGCGATGCGCCCAGTAATTCTCTTTGAAGACATCTTCCGGCAGATCGGTAAGCGCAAGCAGTTCCTGGTGAATAGACTCATTGGCCGGCTGGCTGAGGACCTCGCCATAGTCGAAGATGACGGCGCGAAGCTGCATGCGTTTTGGGCTCCTGGGCGGCGTTAGACAGGGGTTGGGTTCTCCCCTTGTCTCCTTCCTTGGGTACAACTGGAATCGGTCCGCTCCTCTTTATTATCCCGTGTTCGCTGCTATCGTGGGTGGCGAGCACAGTTTCTCTCGAGGAAAATGGACCGCAGGAGCATGGACCGCCTGACGCGAAGCAAGGTGAAGTTTTCCGATCGAACGCAGTGGGACATGGCCGAGACGCCGTGGGCCCGGACAGTGGCGGGGATGCGCGCCAGCGGCCTCCCCTATTTCGATCTGACCGCCTCCAACCCGACTCATTGCGAGCTCGAATATGACGCCGCCGCGATCCTTGGCCCGCTCTCCGCGCCGCAGGCCCTGGAGTACGATCCGAACCCGCGGGGCAGCCTGCCGGCGCGCCAGGCCGTGGCCCGCTATTACGCCCGCCACGGCGCCTCCCTCGATCCCGAGCACGTCTTGCTGACCACCAGCACCAGCGAAGGTTATAGCAACCTCTTTCGCCTGCTCTGCAATCCGGGAGACGAGGTGCTGATCGCCCAGCCCAGCTACCCGCTCTTCGACTTCCTGGCCCGGCTGGACGATGTTCGCCTCTCGCCGTACGAGCTGTTCTACGACCACGGCTGGCATATCGATCTCGATGGCTTGCGCCGGCGCGTGAACTCCCGGCCCTCCGGCAAGACCCGGGCCATCGCCGTCGTCCATCCCAACAACCCGACCGGGCACTGGACGCATGCGCAGGATCGCGCGGCCCTCGAAGAGATATGCCGCGAGCACGGTCTGGCGCTCATCGTCGATGAGGTCTTTCTCGACTACGGCATCTCCGGGAAGGGGAGGAGCTTTGCGGCGGGCGAGCACGAGGTCCTGACCTTCGTCCTGAGCGGCCTGA
Organism: Acidobacteriaceae bacterium; assembly: GCA_035933805.1. Classification (GTDB taxonomy): domain Bacteria; phylum Acidobacteriota; class Terriglobia; order Terriglobales; family Acidobacteriaceae; genus PALSA-350. The sequence continues at coordinate 16,580 of DASYYO010000466.1, forward strand.
GCAAGATCGCCGCGCTGCCGCAGATGAAGGCGGCCTGGATCGCCTGCTTTGGCGAGGGATCGGAATTGGCCGAGGCGCTCGAGCGGCTGGAAGTGATCGCCGATACCTTTCTGTCGGTGAATGCCCCGGTTCAGTGCGCATTGCCGGAATGGCTGGAGGGCCGGAACAGGATGCAGGAGCAGATCCGCGCCCGCACCGGCCGGAACCTCGCGCGCCTCGACAGTCTGCTCAAGCAGCAGACCATGGTCAGCCGGGTGGAGGTAGAGGCCGGGTGGTATGCCGTGCTGCGAGTTCCCGCTCTCGCCGAGGATGAGGCGACGGCTCTCGCGCTGCTCACGGAGAAGCGGGTCGCGGTGCATGCGGGATACTTCTTCGGCTTCCCGAACGCTGGATGGCTGGTGGTGAGCCTTTTGCCGGAAGAGGGAGAGTTCGCAGCGGGAGTGGCGGCGCTTCTCAGCGCATTTCCCCTATAAACGGGAGGAATCAAGTTAGTCAATGACGCTTTCGAGTCATTCATGTACTACTTTCACGATATCGTATAAAGATCTAATTTTATGATGGTTATGGCCATGTAATTTGCGGCGGCTCTCTCCTTGAAGCACGTCACCGGAAGAGAGACGTAACCGGAGCCTGGAGGCTCTCCGGGCGCTCGGGAGGATCCTCTTGGCGCGATGTTCCTGATTTCAGATTGAGGCGGAGATGCAATTTATCCTGGGCGTAATTCTCTTTGTGGTTGTGATTGGATGGCTGGATGCGGGTCTGCCCTGGCCGCGCTGTCGATCCACGGAGGGCAAGCGATGATCGCGGGACATTTCGGTTTTGCCGCTTTGGTCAAATCGCGTGAGCGGCAGGTTCCGCTTTGGGCTCTGATGCTGGCAACAGTGTGGCTCGACATCGTATTTGTTCCACTCTTTCTCGTTGGAGTTGAAACCTTGAAGCCTGTGCCGGGCCTGCGCGGCGGTTATGGAGAAAACATCATCCACGCCGATTACACGCACTCACTGGTTGGCGCGCTCGTGCTATCCGCGATCTTCGGTATCCCTTGTGCTGCGCGATGGGGAAAGCGCTGCGGCCTCTCGCTCGGTCTGGTCTCGTTTTCCCATTGGCTGCTCGACCTGGTGGTGCACCGGCACGACATGCCGCTCCTGCCCGGAGATGCTGGCCACCTCCCCAGGCTTGGATTTGGCCTATGGCAGATCCGCACTGGTTCGATCTGCGCTGAGCTTGCACTCGTAGTCGGAGGCGCCTGGCTCTATTGGCGTGCGGCTCACTCTCTAACCACGTTGGCAGGCACGGGGCGCACCAGAGCGGCGGCTACCGGAATGCTTGTTCTCGTCTTTGGAATCGCGGTTCTCGCGCTCGACGTCACCGGTATTCTCGGGTGACGGGCCACCATGATGACGCGGAATCGGCTTCTGGTATCGGCAGCGCGCGAGATCAAACGACTGCTGCTTCCAGCGATCCATGCGTCCGGCTCACCGGCATCTCCTCAGAGAGAAATCCCGGGCTGAAGGAAGGGATTCGTCTCGCGCTCCTCTCCGATGGTGGTCTCAGGACCGTGGCCGGGAACTACCAGGGTTGAGTCGGGAAGGACCAGGAGCCGGCTGCGGAGTGAGCGGAGGATCTGCTTCCCGTCGCCTCCCGGAAGATCCGTCCGGCCGATCGAGCCGGCAAAGAGCGTGTCTCCGGCCAGCAGAAGGTTCTGCTCGGGAAAGTGCAGGCAGATGCTCCCTGGCGTATGGCCCGGAGTGTGGAGCACCTGGCCCGCGATCGAGGGCAGCCCGATACGCAATCCCTCCTCCGCGGCGATATCGGGAGCGGCAACTTCCGGGGTAGGAACGCCCAGCCAGCCGGCCTGCATCTCCATCATCGCCAGCAGCTGCAGGTCCCGCTCGTTGAGGAGGATGGGCGCTCCGGTGATGCGCCGGAGTGCTACTGCGCCGCCCACGTGGTCGATGTGGGCATGGGTGATGACAATCTGCTTCACCGTCAGATGACGCTTTGCCAGCCTCGCCAGAATCTGCGGAACATTGTCGCCCGGATCGATGACGATCGCCTCGTGGGTAAGCTCGTCTCCCAGAATCGTGCAGTTGCACTGCAGCGGGCCGACAGGAAAGGTCTCGCGAAGCATAGCTCGATTGTAGGGGATGGGAGAGCCGGGCGGCCGCTGGTTCATCCCAGCCGGCCCTCGCCCTGTCTCTAGGGCTGCGTGACGCCGGTCACGGCAAAGGCGCTGGGAAGGGAATCTAGTGATGGAAACGAGGGGGGTGAGCCATGAAATTGACCTTAAGCGTAATCAAAGCCGATATCGGCTCGATCGGCGGGCATGTCGCTCCGTCTCAGCATCTTTTGGAAACCGTGCGGACGTATGTGGGAAAGCGTGCGCCGGGCCTGCTCCTGGACCACTCCATCAGCCACACGGGCGATGACATTGCCATCCTCATGACGCACACGCGCGGGCAGGACGATGAACAGATCCACCAGCTCGCCTGGGATGCCTTTCGCGCCGGGACGGACGCGGCGCGGCAGGAGGGTCTGTATGGAGCCGGCCAGGATCTGCTCAAGGACTCGTTCTCAGGCAACGTGAAGGGCATGGGGCCGGCGGTGGCGGAGATGGAGATCGAGGAGCGAACCAGCGAGCCCTTCCTCTTCTTCGCGGCCGACAAGACCGATCCCGGCGCATACAACCTTCCGCTCTATCTCGCCTTTGCGGATGTGATGAATACGCCTGGCCTGATCCTGTCTCCCAACATCTCGCGTGGATACCGGTTCGTGATCATGGATGTGAACAATACCGCCGGCGACCGCATCATCGAGCTGAACGCTCCCGAGGAGATCTACGATATTGCCGCATTGCTGCGCGATCCGGAGCGCTTCGTGGTGGAGTCGGTCTGGTCCCGCGCCACCGGCGAGCAGGCGGTCGCCGTGGCCACCTCGCGCCTTCACAACATCGCCGGCAAATACACAGGCAAGGACGATCCCGTGATGCTGGTGCGCGTGCAGATGAATTTTCCCGCGACCGGAGAGATCCTCGCGCCGTATGCGACGGGTCATTTTGTCGGAGGAGGAATGCGGGGATCGCACCAGATGCCCTTGATGCCGGTGCGCCTGAACACCGGCATCAGCTACTTCGACGGACCTCCGATTGTGAGTTGCGCCGGTTTTTGTGTTCACCAGGGCAGGCTGACCGAACCGGTGGATGCCTTCGCCCATCCCTTCTGGGATACGGTGCGCGGCCACGTGGCCAACAAGGCGATGGAGATACGGCGTCAGGGCTTCATCGGCGCGGCGATGCTGCCGATGTCCGAGCTCGAGTACACGGGTATCTCGGAGAAGCTCGCGATCCTCGACAAGCGGTTCAAGGTGCGCGAAGCGAAGCCGGTGCTGGAGACGAAATAAAGCAACGCCGGCCGCTAGATCTGCAGCCGGCGATCTTCAGCCCGCACGGGCCGGACAAACTCAGGAGAGGACGATCTTCGCAAAGGAGACGGGATCGAGGCTTGCGCCGCCCACCAGCGCGCCGTCAATCTCGGGCTGATCGAGAAGGGAGGCGGCGTTGTCCGGCTTCACGCTGCCGCCGTAGAGAATGCGCAGATTATCCGCGAGCTCACGGCTGGCCACGCGGGCGACCTGGCTCCGAATGACCAGGTGGGCGGCGGCGGCCATCTCCGGCGTCGCTGTCCTGCCGGTCCCGATCGCCCAGACCGGCTCATAGGCGACAACCAGCGGCTTGAGGTCCCTGGAGTCGATTCGGTCAATGGCGATGGTGATCTGCCGGGTAAGCACCTCCTCGGTTTTGCCGCTCTCCCGCTCCTCCAGGTGCTCTCCGACGCAGACGATAGGGACCAGCGAGTGCCGCAGGGCTGCCTCCAGCTTGCGGTGCACCGTCTCATCGGTCTCGGCAAAGTACTGGCGGCGCTCCGAGTGGCCCAGGATCACGTGGGTTACGCCCAGGGCAACAAGCATGGGCGCGGAGATCTCGCCGGTGTAGGCTCCCTCGTCTGCGAAGTGCATGTTCTGCGCGCCGATCTGAACTGCGGAGCCCTTCACCGCGTGGAGCGCACCGGTCAGCTCGACCGCGGGAGGACAGATCACGATCTCATTCGGCGTCCCGTCCTGGACCATGGGCAGAAAGCTACGAAGAAACTCCTCGGCTTGCGCGGGTGTTTTGTACATCTTCCAATTGGCGGCGATGAGCGGCTTGCGCATTCTCTTGTTCTCTCTCTCTTCCTTGCAACGATGGCCGGTCCAAAAACGAGTGGACCTGCCGGCTTACGGGTCTTCTGAACTGCCCGGGGATTCGCGGACGGCGCAGGGTGAGGAGCCGGTCCTCAATGGGCATCCTGTTTCTTTCGAGACTCCACCAGCGAGTAGAGCATAGACAAAGTGTGTTTTCGATCCATGCGTCCGCCAATCCGGAGCCCGTTCCAGCAGCCAAGAAGGCCGAAGAGCAAGCCGCCGAGGTAAGCGAAGCCGAGCGAAACCGAGACCGGGCGCGTAGAGAACCAGTCTCCGAAGTAGCTCATCTCCAGCTTGACCACAGCCAGAAAACCAAGCAGCCCGCTCAAGGCAAATGCCAGGATTCCAAACGTGCTGCGATAGCGAAAGCCGCGCAGGGAGGGGATCCAGGTACCCAGGAGCCAGACGGCTGCCGCGCATCCCAATGCGGCGACGAAGAGCAGCAGCGGCAATTCGATATCGATGACAGCCATAGGCTCTGCAGAATCCGGCAGCTTGAACGATCAGCCTTTGTGAGTTCCAGGCTTCTCGGTGAGAGCCGCGACTCCCGGCAGCGTTTTGCCTTCGAGGAATTCGAGCGATGCGCCTCCGCCGGTGGAGATGTGCTTGATCTTATCGGCGACGCCCGCCTGCTTGACTGCGGAGACGGAATCGCCTCCGCCGACGATGGTGACCGCCGCGGCGTTGTCCGCCACGATCTCGGCGATCTTCATGGTCCCGGCGGCAAAGGCGGGCATCTCAAAGACCCCCATCGGTCCATTCCAGACGATGGTGCGGGCGCGGGCAATCTCCTTACCGAAGAGATCAACCGTCTTCGGTCCAATGTCGAGCGCCATCCAGTCGGCAGGGAAGGCTTCCTCTCCGGCGATCCGGGTATTCGCATCGGGGGAGAACTTGTCGGCCAGCACATGGTCAACGGGCAGCAGCAGGAGCACCCCGTTCTCCTCGGCCTTTTTAAGTGCGGCGAGAGCCATGTCCAATTTGTCGAGCTCAACGAGCGACTTGCCAACATCCTGTCCCTTGGCTTTCAGGAAGGTGTAGGCCATGCCGCCGCCGATCAGCAGTGCGTCCACCTTGCTCAGGAGATGGTCGATCACCTTGATCTTGTCGGAGACCTTGGCGCCGCCCAGAATGGCGATGAAGGGCTTGTCCGGCGTCTGGAGCGCTTTGCCAAGATACCGCAGCTCTTTCTCCATCAGCAGCCCTGCCGCCGACCGGGAGACGAAATGCGTAATGCCTTCGGTCGAAGCATGCGCCCGGTGGGCGCTGCCAAAGGCGTCGTTCACATAGATCTCGCACAGGCTGGCGAGCTCCCTGGCGAAGCCGGGCTCGTTGGCCTCTTCTCCGGGATGAAAGCGCAGGTTCTCCAGTAGAAGAACCTGGCCGGACTCGAGTTTCTGCGATAGCTCGACTGCGAGATCTCCGACGCAGTCGGGCGAGAAGGCGACATTCACCGAATCGCCGAGCGCGTGGTCCAGCAGCAGGCGGAGGCGGTCGACCACGGGGCGGAGGCTGTATTTTGGATTGGGCTTGCCCTTGGGACGGCCGAGAT
>DASYYO010000485.1:0-5344 GCA_035933805.1 Acidobacteriaceae bacterium
CGAAGATTCCGCGCAGGGTCGGAGACCAGCAAGGCAATCCGGGGGACATGGTCAACTTCGCTCTGATCGGAACTGAGGAAGAGGTAAAAACGGCCTTTGGAGCGGCCGGATGGGTTCCCGTTGATAAAACGACGGAGGATGCCGTGTTACACGGTCTTTTGTCGACGCTGTCTCACAGCGCCTATACCGAGATGCCGATGAGCACGCTTTATCTCTTCGGGCGATCTCAGGATCTGTCATTTGCTCGCGCGGCGCCCCTGGAGGTGGCGGCAATCCGGCATCATCTTCGAGTGTGGAAGACGACGGAGACGATCGGAGGCGAGCCCCTCTGGGTTGGTTCTGCGACGCACGACAGCGGCTTTGAGAAAGACCAGCGGAACGGAGGGGTCACTCACCACATCGACCCGAACGTCGACCAGGAGCGTGACTTCCTGGAGCAAAGCTTTTCGCAAGCGGGAGTGCTGGCGGGAGCGGCGTATGTGCTGCCGCCGGATCCGCTCACCAGCGCGAAGACGGCAACCGGGGGCGCCTTCGAGTCGGACGGCAGAATCGTGGTGATGGCTTTGCGATAACTGGCGTGCGGCAACGCCGGTTGAGTGGCCCTCATAAAGACGGGCACGCATGGATTCTCGGGCTTCCGCTAAGGACCGATAACCTATTGCTGGCTGCGATCGATCTCCCCGGAACCCCGCGGAACTCCCGGTGCAGGTGGATGGAAATTTATGCAATCATGAGGGATGGGAGTTGCTGGTATCGTATCTCGCATCCTGGTAGCGTTGCTGTTGTGTTTTGAGCTGCTGCATCCGGGCAGCTTGCGTGCGCAAGATAACTACGAGATCCAAGTCTATCCGTCGGAGACGATGGCCCCCAAGACCCTTCTGACGGAACTGCACAGTAATTTCACGGCTCAAGGAAGCACGACAACGCAGTATGGCTTTCTGCCCACCGAGCATCAGGAACATGAAACGATCGAGCTGACCCAGGGAATCAATGACTGGTCGGAGGTGGGGTTTTACTTCTTCACTGCCGAGTCCAGCGGCCACGGCGTCCAATGGGTGGGAGATCACATACGGCCCCGTGTGCGGATACCCCCAAGCTGGCACTGGCCGGTGGGAGTAAGCCTGTCCAATGAGATCGGCTATGCGAGACCTGCTTATTCCATCCCCACCTGGTCGTGGCAGTTTATGCCGATCGTCGACCAGACCTTAGGGAAATGGTACTGGTCGGTGAATACGACGATGAATTGGGGAATCAATGCTGCGGCGCCCCCAGGGCTGACGCCGCAGCAAAAGCAGGTCTACTTCCGAGATATCTCTCCGCGGGGCATAACTTTTGGTCCGGCGGCCACGCTGACCTATGCGCCATCGAAGTACTACAACGTAGGGTTGGAGTACTACTCGTATTACGGGGAAATCGGAAACTTCGTCTCCGCGCATAACCAGCAGCAGCAGATCTTTCCCGTGGTCAACCTGTTTGTCTCGCCGAAATGGGAAGTCAACTTCGGCGTGGGCTGGGGAGCAACCGCGGGAACCGATCATCTCATCGTGAAGGCGATCGTCGGCCGCTACTTCGATTGGTCGCATCACCGTCCGCTCCGGTCCGATATCACGCCGTAGCCAACGAGTTCGGCTTTGAAGTTGTCATCCTATGTCATACAGTTACGGCGACATAGAATCGCAGCCTTCAATGATCTGCGCCGGGGGAGAGTAGGCTCGCTGGCTTCTCCTCCGGAAGGTCGCCCTGCAGCCTGGCGTAACGGCCTCTCAGGACTTTATGCGCAATATCCGGCCAGAATTCATCGGCGAGCGCCCCCAGAGTGCCTTCCGCCGTTACAGTGAATGCTCGCTCCATCGTGAGGCCCGCGCCCTTGTCAGTGGACGGGTAGTACAGATTGGAGACGCCGCCGGCGGCCAGGTTACCGAGGACGTTCGAGTAGTTCGGTCCCCACTTTCCGTTATCATTTTTGCACCAGACTGTGGTGGATACGGAATAGAGCAGGCGCCGGGTGAAGGTTCCGGTTCCTTTGCGGAAGTAGCGCGGGTCTTGTTTGAGTAAGGCAGGCAGGAGCGCGTTTCCGATCATGGTGCCATCGAAGTCATCCAGGTACGACGCGCCGAAGCGCTTCCCGTAGCCTTGAGCGCCTTGCCCGTAGCCGGGGAACTCGTTTTCCGCCTGGCTGATGGCCGCGTCACCCGCGGCCGCCACAAAGACGAATGGATCGACGGCGCTGCGGAATGCCAGACGGAATTTCTGCCGCCGGGAGAGAGGGACTGCGTCGGAGACGTAGGAGGTGTTGAAGTTGGGCACGACTCCAAGGATTCGCTGCCTCTCCTGCCTCCTTATTTCTTCTTCCGCTCTTTGCCTCTTCAACTCTTCTTCAGTCTTCGGCTCCGCCGGCTCGGGCGCGGAGGGCCGCTCATCCACAATCGCCATCGAAGAGATCACGCCATCATATGCGACGCCCGGCCCTGCGGGCAGGGAAGCATCTGCATTCTGCCCGCAAGCGCTTCCCGCGGCCAGAATGCCTCCCAGCCATATTGCCAGTAGCGAAGATCTCAATGAACGCAAACTGATCAATGGAAGGTATCCTCGCCCGTAACTGTAAGGACGTAGACATGGAGGAGAAAGATGCAGCGGTTGCGGAGATGCAGGCCGGCTTACGTCTTTACGGGCTTTGCGGATTTCTTGTCGCGGGCAATGGCGTCCAGGACGCCATTGAGGAAGTTGAGCGACTCCGGAGCCGAATAACGGCGGGCGATCTCGAGGGATTCATTGATGACCACAGGGATCGGTGTCTGGGGAAAGCCGAGCATTTCCGCGATTGCCGCCCGGAGAACATTCCGGTCGACGGCTGGAATTCTCTGCAGTCTCCAGTTGGCGGAATGCGATTCGATGAGCTGATCGATCTCTTCCTCCCGCGCGGTAGCGACTCGGAAGATATCTTCGGAGAAGCCGCGCGTCTCGGCGTCTACTTCCTCCCGCGCATCCCAGAACGTCTTGCGCACCTGGTCCGCCGTCTGCTTGCCGACGTCCGCCTGAAACAGCATCTGCATGACAAGCTCACGGGACTTTCGCCGTTTGCCGGTGGCGCTCATTCGCGGCTTCCTTCATCGCGTAGTTTTCGTCCCAGGGAGACCATCTCGATGGCAGCGACTGCCGCCTCAAATCCTTTGTTGCCCGCCTTGATCCCCGCCCGATTCAACGCCTGCTCCAGGGTCTCACAGGTAAGAACGCCGAAGGCGTGTGGAATGCCCGTCTCCTGTTGGGATTGTCCGATCCCGCGGGAGACCTCGTTATAGATCGCTTCATAATGAGCCGTCTCGCCGCGCAGCAGTACGCCGAGCGTGATGACCGCGTCCACCTTTCCAAGAGCCGCAATCTGCCGGGCGGCTGCCGGGATCTCCCATGCACCGGGCACGCGGATCACCTGCACATCCTTTCGCGCCGCTCCCGAGCGCAGCAGCGCGTCCAGCGATCCTTGCAGAAGCCGGTCGGTAATCACTGCGTTCCAACGCGAGACGATGACGGCGAAACGCATTCCCTGAGCGCTCAGGTCTCCCTCTACGGCGACCGGCTTGCCCTTCCACGGATCGCACCACTCCCAAAAAGTAAAGGCAAATCCTGAGACGGGCTCAACCGTCAAAGTGCGGCTCTTCCAAATTGTCTCGCTTAAGGAGCCGATCCTTCCGTTCGTTTCTGCGCCGTAAGTCGCCGTCAGCCAGTTGCGCGCCAGCATCTCGATGGCTTCCAAACCAGTGACCTCAATCCAGATCCCGGTGGTCGAATGCGCAAGCCCTTCGGTAAACTCCAGAATCCCGAGAGGCGCGAGAAATGCAGCGCCCCGGCTCTCCTCGCTGTTCCATCCGGAGCCCGTCTCGAATCCCAGGACGGAAAAGAAACCGGCAAGCCGTTCGTACGCGGCCGGTGTCCCGGCCGGCCTGACGATACTGATGCCTTTAATCATCTCTTTGACTCTACCATTCCAAAACCGCACTGCTGCTTGATATCCTGTAACCAGTGCTGCTGGTCGACTGCATGAGCCGATAGAGCCGCTCGGCCGGAACTTCTCCGGTGCCGCCCACATACGAGAGTTGAACTCCCACGATCTCAAACCAGCCGTGCAAAATGGCCCGCCGAGTCGAATCGCGGACCGTGCGGTCCAACCTGCGCTTCAGCCACGGATGGAGACCATCCGCAGAAGGGAATCTGGAGACCGCTTGAAGTCGAGCTTGAAGTCGAAAAGATGCTGTAACACGGTGGAGCGTCCGCCAAAGACTTGGCTTGGCCGCTCCACCTTTCTCGGTTTGCCGCTGTTCACCGCAATGGCTCTGAGCCTCTTCGGTTGCTCGCACCGGCAGCCTGCGAAAGATACCGCATCGCAAGCCGAATCCAAGGCTGCTCAGCGAGAGGCCCGCAAGGCTGCGCAGACGCGCGAAAATACCGCCCGGCAGGAGCTGGAGCAGATTCTCCCCCCTTCGAAAAACCTGTATCTTGGCATCCGTGACAAGGACGCCTATGGGAACCCTTTCCTCGTCGTTCACCCCGAAACAATTACTCTGACGATCATTTTTCCTGATCAGAATCCGAATGGTTTCGGCACCGGCGGTCTGCTGCGACCGGTGAACGCCCGCAGACAGCAGATTGAAGTACGCCTCGCGGATCTCCCGAAGGCGCTGGCCTCTCTTCCCGCAGAGGTATGGCCCTACGGGAGAGTGGTTGCGGTGGAAGAGTCTCCCGCGGCGCCTCGCGCCGAGCGGGTTGCAATTCGACGCAACGTCGAGGCGACCATCCAGGTTCTCAATGATCTCGGAGTCGTTGTTGACGAGTGGACGGGCGCCAAGGGGTCTTTGCTCCGTTGAGGTGCCCGGTGCCCGCTCTGCGGGTGGGATCGACTCGCTTCACAGCTGGCCCTCCGGAGTTTTAAAAGGGCGCTTCTCTTTCACCGCGTGGGAGACCCTTCGTTGTACGTATAGGCGAATTGTCCGGAATGAGATAAGCTCCAATTTTCCCGAACAGTATGATCTCTGGCCTCCAACCCGTGGCGCTTGCTGTGTTCTGCGTGTGTTTCCTGATGGTCACCGTCACGGGCTTCGCGGCGGTGCGCTGGAGACGGTCCGATCTGAACAGCCTGGATGAGTGGGGTTTGGCCGGGCGCCGATTCGGCACGCTCATTACCTGGTTCCTGATCGGGGGCGATCTCTATACCGCGTATACCATCATTGCGGTTCCCGCCGCGCTCTATGGGACGGGCGGCATGGGCTTCTTTGCCATTCCCTACTGCATCATCGCCTATCCATACATGATGCTGATTCTGCCGCGGCTCTGGCGCGTCTGCCATCGCAAT
>DASYYO010000148.1:0-2966 GCA_035933805.1 Acidobacteriaceae bacterium
GGGCGCCCCCGACGAGCGAGAAGAAAAGCACGTTGGCGATCAGGACGACATAGAGGACTGCCTGATCCGCGAAGGAGATGCGCGGCCGCGGGCGCCCATTGCGCTCCGTCAAAGGAACCAGCAGCATTGCCCCGAGGGTACAAAGGACGGGGACAAACATATTCATGTGCGCCGTAAGCTGCAGGATGCGATGCGCCAGGGCCAGGGCGATGCGCAGGGGAGTCAGGGTCGAGGCCGCGTTGTAGCGAAAGAATTCAGGATTTCCGAAGATGTACCCGGTTCTGTGCCAATGGTAGCCATACCAGGCGATCAGGGGCAGCACCGGGGTGAGCAGGAAGAGGCCGAGAGAGAGGTGAGCCGGGCGATCCTGCTCTGGAGCGCGCGCGGCGCGATAGCCCTCCCAGAGCGCAATCGCCAGCGGTGTCACGATGGCCGTTTCCTTTGAGAGAGCGGCCACGGCAAAGCAGGCCGCTGCGGCGGCGGAAGATCTTCGCGGATTGCGCGAGTCCGTTGCATGGAGCGCCTCAAAGACAAAGACCAGCCCCCAGAGCGTTCCCGCCGCCGCGAACATATCCGCGTGAGCCAGCGTGCTCTGGGCAAACCAGATTGGGTAGAGCAGAGTCAGCATCGTGGTCGCAGCGGCGACCTGCGGGCGGGCAAGGAGCAGCAGGCTAAGCCGGTAGACCGCCAGAAGCGCGATTGCCGTCACCAGGCACATGGCGGTTCGCGTGACCGCCGGCATGAACCCCGATGTCTTCCACCACAGCGTCAGGTAGAGAGACGGAAGCGGAGGATGGGCGTTGGAGACCGTGGTGGAGGGAATCAGCGAGCCGGTGCGAAAAAAATCGAAGGCGGCGGGAATGTAGTAGCCGGCCTCATCCCAGTAATAGGGGAGACGCAGCAGGGTGAGATGCGAGGTATAGACCGCCACAAAGAGCAGAGGAAAGATCATCCACAGGGGGAGCGGACGATCGACTCGCGGTTCCAGAGGCACGCGCTTTGTGGGCATAACGGGCACGATTCACCCTCTCTCAATGCCTGCGCCCGGCTGACGGATGGAGCGCCGCAATCTTTGCAGATGAAACGCCAACCGTTCGCGGAGCAATGCCCGGCTCAGTGCACGGGCCCTTGAGGAGCCTTTGGCTCCAGCGCTACCGTTCCGAAGGTCTGCTCATATTGTGCGAGGTTCTGCCCGAGGACGTTCCAGAGAGCCTTGGCTTGCTGCGGGCTGAGGTAGATCGCCTGGAAGGTGTTGATGGCAATCTCGTCGGAAGTCTCCTGATGCGCGGTTCCAAAGCTGAGCCGGAAGTCCCATACGCTCATTTGCACCTGTACGCTGTTGGAATAGCTCTCGCGATAGTCGGGGGTATGTTCCAGTTTGACTTTGGGTTGGGTGGTGATCTGGCTCATTGTGCTTATAGACTAGAACATTTTTGCCGGCCGGTCAGAAAGCGGCTTCTGCGCGGCCTGGGTGTGCGGTTGGCTGCCTAGTTTCGGCCCCCGTCAGGGCTTTCGTGAAGCGCCCGAGCCGCGAGCTGAATCAATCGAGCCTGGATAGATAATGAAGAAGTCCCACCATCCAAGTGCATCTCCAAAGTGCATATCCAAGGAGCAACCGGAATGGTATTAGAACTTGTCGAGATCGATGTCCAGGCGGGCAAGGAGGCTGATTTTGAGGCAGCGGTACGGCAAGCCAGGCCGTTGTTTCTGCGCGCCAAAGGATGTACGGCGATGGAGCTGGTCCGGTCCATTGAGAACCCTCAGCGCTACCGGCTGTTCGTGCATTGGGCGACGCTGGAGAATCATACGGTCGATTTTCGCGGCTCCCAGGATTTCCTGGAGTGGAGAAAGCTGGTCAGCGGGTACTTCGCAGCTCCCCCGCGGGTGGAGCATCAGGCGCAGGTTCCCCTGGATTGAAGTGAGCCCGCTTCCCATTCAGAACTGAGCGGGCTCTCCGAGATCGACGGCCGGCCGCCGATTGGCGGGGGAGAGTCAATCGCAAAATACAACGTTTTAGCAGTTGCGAGCGGGGGCATCCAAAGAGAGAATTCGGGGCGATGACAATCCGGCTGGTTCGTGTTGGATCTTTCTGCAGTTCTATTGCTGTCTCGTGCGCCTGCTTTCTGCTTTTGAAGCCCTCCTGCCTGCGAGCGCAGTCCACCGCTTCGCAATCGCCTGGAGCAGAGGAACGGCCTCCTCTCAGACACCAGACGGAGAGGGTGACCGACTACGCACTGCCCGCCGATGAAACGGCGGCTTCTCCAGTGACACCGGCGTCCAGCGGAGTGGAAGCAGCTCCCGGACTTCCCCTGCCGTCTGTCGGGCGACTTTGGGCGCTTGATTCCTACTCTGGTAAGCCGGAGCTGGTGCGCCTGAAGTACAGGGCGGTCGAGCTCGACAATCACACCGGTTCCAATCTTTGGAAGACGCAGGCCGCGCCCTTCTTCTACAAGCCGAAGAAGACGCTGGATGTCAAAGGCAAGTCTGCGGAGGTCCGGCTCCATGACGCGTCTCCCGTCTTTTTTCTTCGTAGCGAATCCTGGGCGGACAGCGAATCGGCCGACGGAACTGTATCCTCGTTCGACTGGAGTGCTTTGTCTCTTGTCCGGCTCCAGGTGAAATCGGACCGGCGCATCGCAGCTACCATCGCGTTTACTCAGGTCACAGCGAGTCCTTCACGATCCGACTCCGCCGTCGAAACCGTGAAGGAGAAGATTCCCGGCACGGATTGGTACAAAGTAAGCCCGAAGCAGCCGCTCGCTCCGGGTGAGTATGGATGGATGGCGCTCCCGAACAGGCAGGATACGTTCGGAGTCACTCTCTACGATTTCGCAATCGACGGCACTGCGCCAGAGAACGCGGGCGCAGTGCGGGCTGATTCAGATGCGGCGCCACAGGCCGCCGGGGCCAAAGCTGCCGCAACTCCGTAACCTCTCCTTCGCGGGCTGCAGGCCGATGGCAGAGCG
>DASYYO010000100.1:0-2333 GCA_035933805.1 Acidobacteriaceae bacterium
CTCATGGCTCAACCCTAATGCCGTCGAGCCGAAGTGAAAATTTCCAAATTGTTATCCGGCATAACTCCGGCTAATAAGCGTGGCGAGTGATTGCTTGCGAGCCGAGGCGGCAGTATCTGAGGCGTTGATCCGGCCCCTGACGATTCAGTAATTCCAGATAAGTATTTCTACTTGGACCAGCTGCGAGCGGAGGAGCGACACTCACTATGTCGCCAGGGAAACTGGCCCCGTTCGAGAAGGAGAACTTCGATGAAAGGAATCACCCGCGCAATATTGGCTTCGGCCTTATTCGTAACTGTTATGGGAGCGCAGGCCGCCGTAAGATCGCGCTCCGGAAATATAATTGTGGAGCAGCCGGAGAATCTTCCGGAGGCGGCGCAGGCCGTCAGCCTGGCTATGTATCTGCATGACACCGGAGACGGAAGGTCATTGCTTTATCTGGAGCAGAATGAGGGGAGAAAGCTTGTCATTCTGGACGTAACCGATCCGGCACGGATCAGGGCTGTTGCGCAGGCATCGATCCCGGCTACCGGCCCCTTTGATTTTACGGAGGAGATCGGCGGCTCCGCTACACTCATTCGCTACCGCGATCACTCGGGCTTCGCGATGCTGAATCTCAAGCGGTACACGAAGCCGGAGTTGACCACAGCACCTCATATCATGAATACGGAAATGGCGGAGCATCTTGGCGAAAGCGGTCTGTTGCTGACCACGCCTTTAAGACTTGCAGGAGGGGCAGCGCCGGCCCGCGAGTACGACATCGTCGATACCTCTTCCGCATTGCGGCCTGCATTGCTGGCGTCGGTTGAAGGTGTGACCCAGCGACTGTCGAAACCCGATACCGGCACGGTGTTCCTTCTGGACGATCACGGCGTCACAGTGGTACGCCGGCCGCGAGTGGAAGAAGAGCACGCGCTTGATCTCCTGCAACAGAGAGGGAACTGAAGGTTCGCGATCGTTGAAGTGTGAGGCGAAGTTGAACGAGAGGGTGAGATCTCTTCACCCTCTCGTTTTATTTCTGGAGATCTTCCGGCTGCGAGCGCCGCTGTGGCGGGGATTTTCAGTCAGCGGCGGCCGGTTCTTTCTGCGGGTTCGATCGAGCCGGCCGGCCGCGCACGATCTCAACAGAATAGGGCGCGTGAAGGGCGACGGCATGGGCAACCGAACCGAGCAGAAATCGCACGGCAGCTCCATAGCCATGCGAACCCAGCATGATCAGATCCGCGCCCCAATCTTTTGCTTCTTCCAGAATCGCCGTCTTCGGGGAGCCATCGAGAACCTGCGTAGACACTTCAAGAAAGGGGGTGCCGTGCGAGATTTTCCGCGCCGCTTCGTCGACCACCTGGCGAGCTCGTTTGCGCTCCTCTGCGAGAGAGTCGATGTACAGGGCCCTGCCGACGAGCAGCGGGTCGAGAACCTGCGGGATGGGTTGAGCGACCGAGATGATCCGAAGTTGTGTCTCCGTGGGCCAGGGCCGGTGGATCACCTCTTGAATGACCACGTCGCTGTTGATCGACCCGTCGATGGGCAAAAGTATTTTCATTTCCCCGCCTCCCACGGAAGGTGACACTACCAATACCGACAATAGATAACGATTTAGGACGCGGCTGTGACACCGATCACAACTGCAAGCCGCAGGCGAATTGGTGATCCCGCCCAATCAGTTTGTGGTCTTCCTGTCACGTTCCCAGGCGGCGAAATCCTTCTTCCTCCCCTGGCCAGCGGCATCGTGAAGCGGACAAGTGGCAATGAGCCGAGGGCCATCGCCGGGAGGTCCCCAAAACCGCATCGTCTCCGTCTGTTGGCTTCTCTGTGGCGAACGGGGGCCGGGGTGAAACGGCCAAGCCTTCGCTGCAGCGGAAAACCGGGCTGCCTCCATCAGGAGCGAGATGTTTTTTTATCTACAAACTGTCGACAGTTATTCAGGAAGCGGCTATGATTTTCTCACCTTTCCTGGGAGTGATATGAACCCTCGGCTTTGCACCTCACGGTTCCTCTTGCTTGGACTTCTGTTCTCAAACGTGCTTGCCTTTGCCGTCGCACCTGACCAGGAGAGTCCTCGTATCCCAGGGATTCACCGGCTGGCATGGCTCCCTCCGGGGCCGAACAATCCCCGCAACTCCGAGGGAGCATTCCTTGCCCTGAGGGATGGCCGCCTTTTCTTTGCATACTCCAGATTCGAGGGTTCCGATGGCGGAGATTTTGGACACGCCACGATCGCCGGCCGCTACTCGGCCGATGGCGGCCGGACCTGGAGCGCGCAGGACGTTCCGGTGGTGCAGAAAGAGGGCGCGATGAACGTGATGAGCGTGAGCCTGTTGCGTTTGAAAGAC
>DASYYO010000105.1:0-65292 GCA_035933805.1 Acidobacteriaceae bacterium
ATGGCGTCGCTCGGGACAACCTCGTCGAAGTTCTGCGCATAGGTAAACAGCGTGGTCTGCATGTCGAGGAAGAAGAATGTCTTGTCCTTGCGAATCGGCCCACCGACAACGAATCCAAATTGATTGCGATGGAGCGGTTCATCCCTTCTGGTCGACCCTGCCGGAGGGCGGAAGAAGTAGTTCTTCGCGTCGAAGGAGTTATTGCGGAGGAATTCGTACAATGTGCCATGAAACTGGTTGGTACCGCTCTTCAGGGTCGCATTGATGATCGTAGGCGTATGCCCATAATCTGCGCCCATATTGCTGGATTCAACCTTGAACTCCTGGAGCGCATCCACATTGGGCTGAATGATCGTGCCGCCGAGCTGGAACTCGGTGATGTTCGCGCCATCCAGATACCAGCCTGTGAACGCAGGGGAAAGTCCGTTGACGTTGACATTCACCGCAGTGGCACGGATGGATGTGCCGCCCGCAGGAATGTTCTGACCGCCCTGAATGTAGCTGACGCCAGGGGTCAGCTGCGTCAACTGCCAGAAGTTGCGGCCGTTCAACGGCATGTCCTGGACGGTCTGCGTATCGATGACCTGTCCGACGGAGGAGGATGCCTCATTCAACAGCGGGATATCGTTCGCGATGACCGTCACCTTGTCCGTGACAGCCCCGACATGGAGCACAGGATTGATCGTTGCCCGCTGGGCAACCTGGAGTTCGGTATCCGCGATCTTGTAGAGCGCGAAGCCTTCCCGGGTGACAACGAGGGAATAGTGGCCAACCTGAAGGCCCGGAACCGTAAACGCTCCACTGTCATCGCTTTTGACCGTGCGTTCCTGGCCGGTTCCCAGATCCTTCACCGTCACCGTAGCGTCCGGCACGACGGAGCCGGAATCGTCCGATACTGTGCCAAGAATGGTGGCTGAGGCGGATTGCGCATAGACAGTCGATCGATATGGAGAGATGAACGATAGAAAGAGAACGGCTATGAGGGCTCTCGTCGGTACGGTACGCATCACATGTGCTCCAAAAAGTTTCATCGATTGAGTGCTGCCAGGCGTGCCATATCCCGCCTGGTTTAACTTTTCAGTCGGTACTCACACTTACCCGGCACTTCGCATTGCCACCTCATAGAGAGCCGTCGGAGCTAAGTCGATCTCTGACTGCTGTCCTGCCGGGGGACATCTCATACATGCCAGAGTGGACTTTTTCGAGGCCCTCCGGGCGGACTCAAATTGCCAACTTACGCTGGGTTTGGTCCACTCGCTTGCCAGTTTCGGAAGCGCTTCCGAAGATACGCGGCATCGATAAAGCTGTCAACAGGTATTCCAGGCTTTTGATCGCGACGGGGACAGGGCATACGCACCGGTGGTTCCGGCGGTCGCTATCCCGGTCTGATCTGCCTTATAAGTGGGCGCTGCGCGGCGATGAGGTCTCTATCCGGGTGTCGGGCAGGCGAGGGGGTGCAATCTGATCCCAAGGAGGCTCGTATGATTTCCGGCGCTAGACGGCAACGACCACTTCGTCTTTCCGTACGGCCCTAGGCAGCCGCCATATGAGGGCTGCCGCAATAATCGGGGTAAAGCCGAATAACGCGAAGACCGGCTTAAAGGAATAGTGATCGACGAGCCATCCGGTGATCAGGCTGAACATCATTCCGCCGAAGCCGGAACCCATGCTCGCCAGCCCCCAGATCGAGGCAACAGCGTTTTTTGGGAAGAGATCCCTTGGAATCGCGAGAACGTTCGCCAGGGCGCCGGAATATCCGAAGGTAGCCGCCGAGATGATTGAGATGCTAAGAGCAGCGCTGCCAACCATCGCAGCCGGGATCGCCGCCACCATGAGCACCGTGAAGAACAGAACGCCGACCCGGCGCGCGGTCTGGGGCTGTAGTCCACGCCGCAGCAGCCAGCTGCATAAGAATCCGCCGGCGAGATTTCCGACACCCGCGGTAAAGAACGGAATCCAGGCAGTCTTGCCAATCTCCTGCATCGTGAACCCATGTCCAACCTTCAAGAATTGCGGAAACCAGAACGTGTAGAAATACCAGACCGGATCAGCGAATACTTTGGAAAGAGTGAACTGCCAGACGAAGCGGTTCTTCACCAGGCTTAATACCGAGGGAGGAGGAGACTCAACCTCATCGGGGGCGGCCTTCGGGGAGCGGTAGAGGATCAACCATAGGATCAGCCATAGAAATCCCGACGACCCAACGATCACAAATGAGGCCCGCCAGCCCCTGGTCAGCGCGATCCATGCCAGCAACGGCGGCGCCAGCATCGCGCCGACCGCCGCGCCGCTGTTGAAGATCCCCGAGGCCAGAGACCGTTCCCTGGAGGGAAACCACTCTCCGATGACCTTGACTCCTGCCGGATAGTTCCCTGCCTCTCCTATGCCGAGAAGAAACCGGAAGACTCCAAGGCTGACGGCGCCTCCAGTAAATGCATGAAGAAGCTCAGCGGCTGACCACCACACGATCGTGAGCGCATACCCGATCTTCGTCCCAAGACGGTCAAGGAGGGGTCCGGAGATCCCGTTGGCAACGGTATATGCCAGCATGAAGGCGAAGATGATCTGCCCGTAGGCCGTGGCTGAAATCTTGAACCGTTCGAGCAGCATCGGCGCAAGCACCGAGAGCGTCTGGCGATCCAGATAGTTGATGACCGTCGCCAGAAAGGCCAGGCCCAGCACGATCCATCGCATGTTGGATTCGGTGGCTCGCTTCATCTCTTCACATTTCCCGGCATACATTCTTAACACCCGTTGAACTGCATCAGACGTCAGGACGGCGGCCTTGGACCTGAACACGAAAGACGCGATCGGGCCTCAATCGGTCTGGACCGCTAGAGGAGTTGCTGCTTGCGCATCTGCTCTTTCACCGCCGTCAAGTCCCTGCGCATCGCATCGATCAATTGTTGTTTGGGAATGCCCAGCGTCTTGTTACCGTTCTGGGCTCCTCCCAAGCCTGGATATTCGAAGTGAAGCTGAACCGGGCCGGAGAAGGCATTCCTCTTCACCACGCTGAAAAACCCTGAAAAATTCACCATCCCCTGCCCGATCCCCCACCAATGGGGAACATAGGCGCCCTCCACGCCGAGAGACTTGTCAAAAGGATCGCTATGCGTGGTTCCTTTCTCGTTCCTGGCCCAAAGAAAGTCCTTGAGGGCGATACCGCGCATGTAGTCCTTGACCAGCCTGGAACTTGCGAGCCATCCGCCGTAGCCTCCTTCGACGGTCGCGTGTCCAATGTCGTAGTTGATGCCCATCCAGCGCGGATCCAGTTCTCGAAACATCAGCCAAAGATCCCAGATCGGGCCGCCGATGAGTCCCGGGCCGGAATGGGTATGGTACATACCGCAGACCTGATGCCTCTGATTCAACTCGGCCAACGATCGCATCTTCGGCTCGAGATCGACAAGCTGTTCCGCAATGTCCTGGCCGGGCCGGTACCTGAGTTCGCCCCACCGGTAATGATGAATCCCGAGCCTGCCCGCCGCCTTCAATACGACGTCTGCCTTCGCGCTTGTAGCAGGCGTAATATCCGTCGTAATCATGGGTACTTCCAGACCGGCCTTGCGAATCGTCTCAACCGCGATGGGCAGATCGGTCTCTACGCGTTCGGGCTCGACATGACCGCCCGCGCGGACGGTCAGATCGATGCCGTCGTATCCGATCTCTTTCGCAACCGCAGACGCCTCCTTCACATCGGCCCACTGCAGGTGCTTTGAGAAGACGCAGATTTTGAGCTTGTCCGGCGAGCCGGCCCTTGGCGCGGCTTCAACAGAGTCGGACGCCAGCGATTGAAAGGCGCTGGCCATGGCTGCAGCAAGCAGGAGCGTACGGCGCGACATATTTGCTTCGGAGGAGTTTTTCATCATCGGAGAACCAACCTTTGCCTTCAAGAGGAGCCTTAATGGATAAGGGAAATCGCGGTGTTATGGAGACGACAGAGCGAACGACAGGAGAACTGACCCGGCGGTAACCGCAACATACTGCTTCCCGCCGGCGACATAGGTCATCGGGGGACCCTTCATTCCCACGTTTGTATCGTAGTGCCACAGCGTCTTGCCCTGGCGCTCATCGACTGCTACAAATGCGCCGTTGGGGTCGCTGTAGAAGACGATCCCGCTTGCTGTGGCTAATACTCCGGACCAGGTCTTCAAGATCACTGGACCAGGTTGAGCAACTTCCCAAGCTACCTTGCCGCTGTCGATATCGATGGCGCGCAGATACCTCTCGGAAGGCTCAACAGCATGCAAATCCGGAGAACCGCCGGATGGCTCGGGAGCATGGCAATCCTCGAGCGTCATCACATAGTAGAAGCGTGTTACCGGGCTGTACGCCGTGGAACTCCAATTGGCCGCGTTGTTCGGGCACTCCCGCTCCCTGGTCAACGCGGCTGCGGAGTGTTCGGCAGGCTGCGGCCGCCCATCGGGACTAATACCCGTCGCCCAGTTCATCTGCTTCAGAAAGGTCTTCGCAAGCAGCACCTCGCCTGTCGTACGGTCCAGCACGTAGAAGAATCCGTTCCGGTCGGCATGCAGAAGGAGCTTGCGCGGCTTGCCGCGATACTGGGCGTCAATCAGGACCGGCGGTTCCGTCGCATCCCGATCGGCTCTGTCATGCGGAGTGAACTGGTAGTACCATTTGAGCGCTCCGGTCTGTGGGTTAATCGCCAGGATGCAGTCGGTGTACAGGTTGTCGCCGGGACGATCCCGGTCGTCGGAGTCGGGATAAGGATTTCCCGTAGGCCAATAGAGCGTATCGGTCTCGCGATCGTAGGATCCCGTCAGCCAAGTGGACCCACCGCTCAGCAGCGGCGGGTCCTTGCCCCAGGTCTCAATGCCGGCCTCGCCCTTTGCCGGCAGCGTCCAGTGTCTCCAGATCAATTTGCCCGTCTCTGCGTCGTAACACGCGATGAAACCGCGGATGCCCCAGTCGCCGCCGGAGACGCCCGCAATCACTGTATTATTGACAATCAGCGGAGACACGGTTGAGCCGTAGTGCTCGCGCTGTTCGGGCATCACAACCTCCCACATGACGCTGCCGGTCACACGATTCAGCGCCAGCAGGTGAGCGTTATCTGTGACCACAAAAACCTTGTCGCCAAGCAGGGCCACCCCACGATTGGTCCCGACAGACGCATCCCCGACAAGACCCGGCGTGGGCGGCCGGAAGTACCTCCATATCTGGCGGCCGGTAAGCGCATCGAGTGCATAGGCCTGGTTCTGGCCGGAGAAATACATGACTCCGTCAACCACGAGCGGCGTGGCCTCCAGGCCGAGTTGAGGCATGGGGAAGATCCACTTGAGGGCAAGCGCCTTCACATTCGACGGATTGATCTGCTTCAGGGGGCTATAGCGGTTGGCGTCGAGGTTGCCATTGTAGGTTGGCCAGTCGCCCGGCTTCGGATCCAGGATCTTCGAGAATCCAATGCTCTGGCTCCCCGCGACCGCCTGTGAATTCGATTCTTCCAGCGCACCCGGCTCAACGCCGGTCAATCGGCTTAAATAGGCGCCGAGATTCTGCAACTGCTCCTCTCCTGCAGCCAGAGGCTTCATCAAAGACCGCTTTTCCCTGGTCAGCGAAAGGATGTCGTCCGACACCAGAAGATGGAACGAACCGGAAAGGTCCTGCAGCTGCAAGTCGTAGTTGGACCCGCCTCGCACGAATCCTTGAACGGTCTGGCCGTTGCGCGTCTTGACCGTGGCCAACTCATAGCCCGGCGTAATGTGCCGGTCGGGAAAGAGCAGCACATCGTTGATCTGCTTTGCAGTCATCCTGCGGCCCACGTCCGACAGGTCCGGACCGATCGATGAGCCAATGCCGTGCACCATGTGACAAGTGCCGCATTTTCCGTTGCCCCGGAAGAACTGGCGTCCCATCGACGGATCGCCAGCCGTTGCTGTTTCGGCCGCGGGAGAGTTGAGCGAATGCACGTAAGCCGCGATCGCGTCGAGGTCATGAGATGGCAAGCTGGCAAAGGGGGGCATCCCTGCCGCGGGGAACCCAGCCGCAATCACATTGCGCAACCTGTCCTGGGAGCGGCCCCGAAGGTCTTGATTCTCCGCAAGCCGGGGAGCCTGTTCCGTCCCGGCGCCATCGGTTCCATGGCAGCCGGAACAGTTCGCCCCATAGGCTGCCTTGCCCTCCTGAACCATGGATGTCCCGGAGCTATGCAGATCCTGGCACATCAGCACCGCGGGGAAAAGGAGGGCGCCGGCGGAGAGAAGGAGCCGTTTGCGGGAGATGCGATCCTTTTCGGTAGCCATTCCAATTCCAGTCACGATTGCCAACCTGCCGGGCGTGGTGCAACGAGCGCTTGAAAATCTTAAAAATCCGAGGGAAGCTTCACTGGCCGCACTCGGCCGAGTCTGCCGGCAGCGTGGCCGAAGCCTATCCTTCTCGGAAACGCTTCCGAATGATCCTCGTGCATCGATTTCATGCCTGTCAAGGTCAAAAGTAAGCGGCCGGGAGAGCCCGGAACGTCCCCGCTTTCTGGAGTCTTCGCTGACGGGTCACTTGCGTGCGGGCGGTGCGGCGACCGAAGAGCGCTCGATCAACTCGACGCCAAGAACACGGTGCTCAGGTGTTCGATCCTTACCCGATGAGAGCCGTAGAAGGATCTCGATCGCCGCAGACCCCATCTCGTATTTGGGTTGCCGGATGGTGGTGAGAGGCGGACCGACGAGCCTTGCGATCTCAACGTCGTCAAAGCCGATAAGAGAGACGTCCTCGGGAATCCTGATCCCCACCTCGATCGCAGCTTTTATCACACCGAAAGCGACGGCGTCGTTTGCAGTGGAGATTCCGGTGATCTTTCCGGAGTTGCGAAAGAGCGTTTTCGCCATCTCGTAGCCTCCGGCGAGGGTGTGCGTTCCGTGCAGGACTGAAGCGTCGGCAGCCCGGCCGAACTGACGCACTGCCCGGACGAAGCCGCGGGCCCTGGCGGAGAGGTTCGCGTGCTTTTCCGGCCCGGTGAGATGAATGAGGCGGCGATGACCATGCGCCAGGAGGCATTCAGCAGCCAACTCTCCTCCGCGTTCATTGTCAGCGCTTACCGTGGAGAACAATGTTCCTTTTGGAGGACGGTTGAGCAGCACCACGGGCACCGGGCTATTGGCGATGTAGGCCTGATCTTCGCGCGAAAGATTAGCCACCGAGTTCATAATGATCCCCTCTACGCGCTTGCCCATCAGTGAGCTGACGTATCGCATCTGCTTGGTGGAGTCGAGGTCGCTGTTGCAAAGCAGGATATCGAGCCCTGCGGCGTAGGCGGCGTCCTCTGCGCCGCGCGCCACCTCGGCAAAGTAGGAATTGCGGACGTCGCTGATGATCAGGCCAATGGCATCGGAGCGGCCGGTGGCGAGACCACGCGCAAACCGGTTCGGCTTGTAGTTGAGCTGGACAGCGATCTCCGTGACTCGCTTGCGCGTGTCCGGATGGACTCCGTAGGCGCCCGTCAGCGAGCGTGACGCCGTCGCGTTGGTAACGCCGGCTGCAACAGCAACATCGTGCAGCGTCGGTGGCCCACCTTTGGTCGAAGAGCGTTCCATGGAGGAAAGGGTTTGTTCCTTCTGCAAGCGTTTCACGATTCGTTGCCCGGTTGTAGCTTTCTAGCTGAGAGGGAGCTTATGTCAAGCGTCGCCATTGCTGCAACCACTTCCGGAACAATCTTCATTCCGTCAGAAGAATGCTCGAGATTGACAATCGCAGCGATCGCCGCTGATACTTGGAAGCGCTTCCCATCTGCGATCGGGGAACAAGAGCACGTTTCCACTGTCGCAAAGATCCGCCATGCCGATACGGCTGGAGCTGCGAGGACCTCTCGGTTCGCCGCTCCGGCCGCATCGCCGGCGACGGCAGCATACGCTTCAAAATTCAACAGACGAGTAAATATCAGCATGCCGGCTTCCATCCATGGCCAAGTCGTCCTCGTGGTCGGCGCTTCGAGCGGGATCGGCCGGTCAGCAGCTGCGTTGTTCGCACGCGAAGGCGCAAGGGTCGTTGCGGCGGCCCGCAGGCAGGACCGCTTGCAGAGCCTTAAAGACGATCTCGCAACAGAGCATCTCGATATCACGATCCGGAGAGCGGATGCCTGCAGTCTCGAGGACATGCAGCACCTCACGAAGGAAACTCTCGCGGAATTTGAAAAGATCGACATCGTCCTTTATGCCTGCGGAACAAATACACCGGAACGCACGATGGATCGGCTGCAGCCCGGCGTTTGGAATTCGATCCTCGACACAAACCTGAATGGAGCGTTTTTCGTCTCCCACGCGGTTCTGCCGCCCATGCGCGCGGCGCAATCCGGTCATTTGATCTACGTCTCTTCGATGGCCGGGTTGATGCCTGATCTTTCCGGCGCCGCCTATCAGGCCTCCAAGCGCGGGCTGCTTGGTCTTGCCCATGCGATCCGCCTGGAAGAGCAACGCAATGGCATTCGGACGTGTGTTGTATGCCCCGGTCTGACAAATACCGAACTGGTGGACAAGAGACCGGAGAAGCTCGCCCCCGAGGTCCTGGCGAAGGCGCTGCAGCCACAGGACGTTGCCGAGACAATTCTGCATATCGCGAAGTTGCCCAGATGGGTCGCCATACCGGAGATACAGATGACGCCGGCAGAGTTATAGGCTTTTCGCCTGATATTTCTTTTCCCTGGGCACCCATCATGGACCGAACGATCAACCCAACAGGATGGTTCGCATCCGGCGTCCCACAAAGGAGCCGGTGAGCTGGCCGGAAGCCTGGTTCCCCGCTCTCCAGCAGCAGATCCTCCCGTCGCAGGTGAGCCGGGGAGAAATCGCGCGTCCGTCCCAGCCTCAGCCCTGCCGATGCGTGCTATCGGATCTCCACCACGACCATCCCGCAGAAGCCAGGGAAGAGCGTGGTGGAGATCCGCTGCTCTGAAATGCGTCGTTTGCTGCTTCCAGCGGGTGAAATTCCCAGGATTCCATCTTCCCGAAAAGCAGTGACCGCGCCGAAGATCGCCTCACTCAATCCTTGGACTGCTCTTTCCCCGGTCGTCTGTAAGAGGACAAGTGAGACGGATGCAACTTCATGAGATTTCCTGAAGCGGGGAAAGCGGATACATTACCGGAATCCTTCAAAATGCTCCGCCTGAAAGTATAAGCAAGACAAGTTGCGGGTGGACAAGGTAAGCCGCATCGCTGCTAACTTATCTAAGATAAATTCTGGAGAGATAACTACGATGAGACGAGTTCTAGCAACGCTTACCTTTGCGCTCCTGACATTTTTTGCCGCTCGCGAGCCGGGTCTTGCTGCAAACCTGCGAACGCCGACGCAGGATGGATTGGTCTACGGAGAAGCCGGCGGACAGCAGTTGACGATGGACTATTACGCCCCGAAGGGCTCGGGCGTCCATCCCATCGCCATCATCATTCATGGAGGCGGCTACCGCAGAGGCGACAGCAAGAGCGGGAGTGAAGCCTACTGCGCGGATTTTCTCGCGCCCGCGGGCTATGCGGTCTTCTCCATCAACTACCGTCTCGCGCCCAGGTTTCCCTATCCCTATATGGTGCAGGATGTCGAGCGCGCCGTGCGCTACCTCCGCTACAACGCAAAGCGGTGGAACGCAGACCCTGATCGAATCGCGCTGGTCGGCGGCTCGGCAGGCGGATTCCTCAGCAATATGGTTGGTCTGTTGAATGCTCCCGGAGACCCCAAGGCGGCGGATCCGGTGGATCGCGAGAGCGCGAAGGTGCAAGCCGTGGTGACTCTCTTTGCCCAGAGCAGCTTTGCCACCGTTCCCTTGAATGCCGACGTCCACTCCTTGCTTGACCCGCTCATTCGCGAAAAGGGAGAGAAGGAAGCGCTCACGGAAGCCTCACCTATCACTTACGTATCGAAAAAAGCTCCTCCGTTTCTTGAGATCCTCGGAGACAGAGACGAATATATCCCCTTCACCGAAGCTACCAATCTGCAGTCAGCGCTGAGAAAAGATGGAGTGCGCTGCGACATCATCCGGATCCCAGGAGGAATGCACGGTACCGGAGGATGGAATAAGTTGCCCAACGTTCCCGACTGGGAGCGGGAGATGACAGAATGGCTCAACGCCAGGCTGCATCATCGCGGACCGATCGGCGAAGGCATTCGCGCTCGCGAACCCGCACGGCCGGCCTGAATCGCGGGCGATCTTCCAAGCCGCGGCGCCAACCGAAGTTCAGCAGGAGAAGACCTGAACACAGGGCACGGAATCGATTCCGCTGTTGACTATCGTTTCTTCAACATGATATTTTTCCCTGTCGGGATGAAGCCTTCAATGCATAGTCTGGAGCCACGAAATTCGAGTGCTCCGCGAGCGAGAACCACCTCGATAGTGACGGCTCATGCATGGTATTCCGCTTACACCGGCACTCCCCTGTTCGACTCCTGGACTGGCTTGCCTGTACGCCTCGCGTGCAGGCGGCCGGCCTTACGTCATTCTTGTAATCATCAAAAAAATAAAATTGCCACCGAATGCAGTAGTTTCTCGTCCCTCGCAATCAGTGGCTGAATGGAGCTGTCTTGAGTTATTGACTTACTGAACGTGGTACGTAAACGTTCTCGTTATCTCTAAGTAACAAGGTCCAATTGAAGAAAGTAAAAACGGTCCACCGAGTGGATGAAATGGAGACTTTATGTTGAGGCGTTTTTGGGCACTGACAGGGCTATTGCTGTTCGCAGCGTCGGCGGCCCTGGCTCAGACCAGCGGCACGATCGTCGGAAGCGTTCGTGATGCGAGCGGCGCGGCTATTTCCGGCGCGACCATTACGGTAACCAGCGTCGAACGTGGAACCAGCCAGACGACGACCAGCGGGGATGACGGCAATTATGTTGTTCCCTTCCTCCCGGCGGGTTCCTACACAGTAACCGCGGAAAAGCAGGGCTTTGAGAAACAATCCTCTGCTGCCACACAGGTCGACGTGGACCAGAGAGCCCGGCTGGATTTTGCGCTCTCCGTAGGGAACGTATCGCAGACCGTTCAGGTAACCTCCGCCGCCCCTCTGGTCCGTACCGAGTCGGCAGAGTTAGGGGAAGTTATCAACGAGCGCAAGGTGCAGGACCTGCCGCTGAATGGCCGCAACTTCGCACAGCTCGTCTACCTGGTGCCGGGCGTCACGCCGGGGCAGCAGGGAGAGAATCTCTCCGGCGCCAGCACCTTTAACCCACGCGCCGGGTCGGACTTCAATGCCCTGGGCGCTCAGGAATCCTCCAGCGCGTGGCTGGTTGACGGCATCGTGGACAACGAGGTCACGTTCAACACCGTCATGGTCCAGCCCTCCGTCGAATCCATCCAGGAGTTCAAGGTCCTGACGGGCACCTACTCCGCTGAATATGGCCGCGGTTCAGGCGTGGTGACCACGCAGACCCGCTCGGGAACAAACCAGCTCCACGGCGAAGCCTTTGAATTTGTGCGCACCGATCAGTTCGATGCCCGCAGCTACTTCAACACCCTCAATCAAACCAAACCCGGATATCACCGCAATCAGTTCGGCGCAGCCCTGGGCGGCCCCATCTGGAAGGACAAAACGTTCTTCTTCATGGACTACTACGGCGAGACGCAGACCCAGGGAGGAACGTTCCTCAGCACCGTCCCCACCGCGCTGGACCGGACGGGAAACTTCAGCGATCAGAACTTCACGATTTACAACCCCTATTCAACGACCGTCAACTCCAACGGGCAGACGGTGCGTACCGCCTTCCAGAACAACGTCATTCCTCAGAACCTGATCAACCCGATCGGGTCCAGAATTGCCAACCTTTATCCGCTGCCCAACATTCCCGGCAAGCTCACGAACAACTACATCGACACGCTGAACAGCATTCTGGGCGATAACGGCGGCAACGTGCGAATCGACCACAAGATCAGCGATAAAGACACGGTCTTCGGCCGCTACAGCTACGAGCGGTTCACCCTTTTCGCCACCAAGGGGCAAGGGGGCTGCTGCATCCGGACGCCTGCCGCCTACCAATCGCTTTATGACCTCGGTCCCTACATCTCGGGCGGACAGAATACGACGCTGCTTGCCTCCGGTCTGGCGCTGAATGAGACCCACGTCTTCACTCCGTCCCTGGTCAACGAGTTCATCGCCGGCTACAACCACACCAATCCTTTGACAGTGCAGTCGGACTACGGCCATCAGGGCGCGACCAAACTGGGCATCGCCGGCATCAACGTCAACCAGGCGACCTCCGGAATTCCAACCATCAACATCGGCGGCGCCGGCGGCGGTCTCTCGTATACGGCGATCAACGACGGCCCAAGCTTTCTGCCCGCCAACCCGCGCCAGACCAGCTATCAACTCGAAGACAGCCTCTCCTGGACCAAAGGGCCCCATTCCATCAAGTTCGGCTACCGCATCGTGAAGGATGTCTACTCTCCCTTCTCCAACTCCACCACGCGCGGCCAGTTGAACTTCCAGTTGAACCTCACCAACAATCCCCTCGATGCACAGGGCGGCAGCGGCCTTGCTTCCCTCTTGATGGGCCTGATGGCGAACGGCAACAGCGCCGGCGCAAACAGAGGCTTTTACCTCGCTCCTCCTTACCTGACATCGTATGAGCACGGCGCCTACGTGCAGGACGATTGGAAGGCCAGCCGCCGGCTGACCGTCAATCTCGGCCTGCGCTGGGATCTCTTTACTCCTGCCACTGAGAAGAACAATGGCATGACCAACTTCGACATGACCAATCTGAGATTGATCTATGCCGGAGAAAACGGCACCTCCCGGGCAGTCAATCTCCAAACTCGCTACCGCAACTTCGGGCCCCGTATCGGCTTCGCTTACGACGTGAAGGGCGACGGCACCACGGTCGTCCGCGGCGGCTACGCGATCTCCTACTTCCCGCAGCTCGCGGCGGCCTCAGGCGTGCTCACGGAGAACGTTCCCCAGACCGTCTCCCAAAACACCGCTACGCTGCCCCTTTACCCCACCAATCTCTCCGCCGTGCCCTCGCTCGCTCAGCCGTTTCCGGCGCCCGTGCCTTCGCACCCGATCACCACTGCTGATCTGATCGCCGCCAATCCTTCCATCGTCGGCGACCAGTACGCGAACCAGACCCCCTCCTTCCAGAGCTATAACCTGGACGTTGAAAGGCAGTTCTCGAGCGACTGGCTGCTGGAACTTGCTTATGCAGGCAGCCGCTCAGTGCATCTGCTCTTCTGCGTCAACCCGCAGGAGGTGCAACCCGGCCCTGCCAGTGTTCCGTCGGGCAACCGCATCACTATCCCGGCGATCTCCAGCGTTCGCAATATCTTCGAGTGCTCCAACACCAACTTCTCCAACTACAACGGCCTGAACGTCAAGGTCACCAAGCGTTTGAGCCACGGCCTCAGCCTGCTCACCTCCTATAGCTGGTCCAAGTCGCTCGATGACGGCGGCTCCCCGGCGAACGGCGGCGGCTACGTCGGCAATCCCCAGACGATCACTAACCTGAGAGGGGGTTACGGCCCCTCCGGGTTCAACATTCCTCAGCGGTTTGTCGAAAGCTGGACCTGGAACCTTCCGTTCGGTAAGGGGAGAGCCTTCCTGAACGACAACAACATTCTCTCCGCCATCTTCGGCGGGTGGGAGACCGACGGAATTGCAACCGTCCAGAGCGGCTATCCTTTCACCGTGGGTAATATGACGGCCTGCGCCAACAACGCCAGCAACTGCTGGCCTGACCTGGTCAGCAAAACCACCAAGCCGGCCAATCAGACCTACGCGCATTGGTACGATCCCGCTGCATTCGCGGTGCCTTGTGCTATTGCGAACAACGCCAACGGATCGTGCTCGTCTCCGGCCTACCAGTATGGCAACGTCGGCCGCGGCTTCATGCGCGGACCGCAGACCGTCAACTTTGACCTCTCGGTAGCCCGGAACTTCCAGGTCAAGGAGCGCTTCACCATTCAAACCCGTGTCGATGCCTTCGACGCCCTCAACCATCCGCCGATGGGCATTCCCAACCAGACCATCAACACCAACAATCCCGCCGGCACGAATACGGCGATCACCAGCACGACAGGCGACAACCGCGATCTTCAGGGATCGCTTAAATTCACCTTCTGACCTGAGTGCTATGCTCTCTTTTCCCTCCCTTTCAGACGGCTCCGCCGTTCGAGCCGTCTGAAAGACTGAAGCAAGCCGAAGTACGCAAGAGCAGCGGCAGCCGGAACGGGACGCAACAACCCGACTCCGGCTGCCGCTTCCCTGCGTGGAGAGATCGCATTCCCGGTGGCGCGGAGCCACGGCAACCCTACGAAAACGAAGCGAACAGGAGAGGAATTCGCAATGAGTCAATACACACGAAGGTCGATGTTGAAGGGCGCAGCGCTGCCGGTCGCCGGAGCCTTCGCGCTCCCCTCGCTGGCAGCAGCCATCCAGGAAACCAGCACTCCGCAGCAGCGGCCCAAATTAAAGATTACCGACATCCGCACCGCCCAGGTCAACGTGCATGGCCCGCAGACGCACGTGCGCGTCTACACCGATCAGGGCATCTATGGCCAGGGCGAGTCTACTGACGCGGCAGTGGGCACCGCCTCTCTGGTACACGGCTTCCGCAGGATGCTGATCGGCCAGGATCCATTGAACATCGACGCCCTGTGGGAGAGAGTTCGCGTCTCTGGAATCTTTGCCGGCGCTCAGGGCGGCCAATACATCACCGCACTGACCGGGGTGGAGATTGCACTGTGGGACCTGGCCGGCAGGGCCCTGGGGCTTCCCGTTTATCAACTCCTGGGCGGAAAGTTCCGCGACCGTGTACGCATGTACTGCGACTCCGATATGGAAAACCCCATCGGCGCGGAATCGGACCGCAAGCTTCCCTGGATTCAGAAGCAGGGATTCACTGCGATGAAGATCGATCTCGACGATGCTGCCGATCCGCACCGTTTTGACAAGGTGAACTGGACCGCAAGCAATGGCGAGATCGACCGAATGGTCAGCTGGGTCAAGCACGTTCGCGAATCGATTCCGAAGGAGATGGACTTGGCTTGCGATATGCACGGCCGCTACGACGCGACCACGGGAAAGCGGGTTGCGGTGGCGCTCGAGCCCTACCGTCTTCTCTGGCTCGAAGAACCGGTACCCCCGGAAGACATCGATGCCATGGCCGATATCCGCCACTCCACCACCACACCGATCTGCTGCGGCGAAAACCTGTACATGCGCTGGGGCTTTACCGAGCTCTTGCAAAAGCGCGCCGCGGACATCATCATGCCCGATATTCAGAAGGTCGGCGGACTCTCCGAGGCCAGGAAGGTAGCGAACATGGCGCAGGCCTATTACGTTCCCTTCGCCCCGCATTGCGTCGTCTCCCCGATCGGTACAATGGCCTCGGCTCATGTGTGCGCTTCGATTCCCAACTTCCTGGTCTGCGAATGGCACTGGATCAACCATCTGGAGCTATGGAAGACCTTTGTCAAGGAAGGCGAGATCATCATTGATGGACACATCACCGTCACCGACAAGCCCGGACTCGGCGTGGAGATGAACGAAGCCGCGGCTCGGACCGCGCAGATTCCGGGAACGACCTGGTTTGAACCCAACAAGTCCTAACAGGGATGGAGCAAGAGAAAATGATCGGAATCAAACTGAAACGTACCCTTGCCGGCGCGGTCTGCTGGGGAGCGCTGGTTGCGGCGATCCCCGGCGCGTGGGCGCAGCAGGAGTTCTTTACCCGCGACGACGTCATCAAGTACACGCCCGACTGGCATGGCGAACGATTTGCCGACGGCCGGCCCAAAGTGCCCGACTCCATCCTGGACCGCATGAAGACCGTCACCCTGGAAGAGGCCTGGGCCGTTCTCCAGGTCCACGGCTTTATGCACCAGTATGAAGATGGCTGGCTCTCCATTCACCCTGACCAGGTCCTGGTGGGCCGCGCGCTCACTGCCGTATGGATGCCCGGACGGCCGGACGTGCAGAAAGTCATCGAGGAGCAGGGAGTGCAAGACCACCGGGTGGGCGCCATGAACGCCTGGCCCGTGGACATGCTCCAGCCGCGGGATGTCTACGTCGCCGATCACTTCGGCCTGAAAGTGGACGGCCCCTCCATCGGCGACAACGTTGGAAATGCCATCTACGCGAAATCCGGAAACGGCATTGTCTATGACGGAGCGGTTCGAGACATCAACGGATTAGAGGAGCTGCCCAACTTCACCTCGTTTGTGCGCTTCTACGATCCCTCCCATCACTACGGCTCCCTCCGATCAGGCCGGCTGCTGAATTCCACCATGGTCAGCATCAATGGTCCAACCCGAATCGGCCACGCCATGGCGATGCCTGGCGACGTCATCCTCGGCCGGAACGGCGGGGTCATCTTCATTCCGCCGCAATTGGCCGAAGAGGTCGTCAAAACCTCGGAGGAGACCCATCTGCGCGATATGTTCGGGCACCAGCGCCTGAAAGAGGGCAAATACACCGCCGGACAGATCGACGCCCGGTGGTCTGCCCCGATCGAGCAGGATTACCGCGAGTGGCTGAAGCAGAATGAAGATCATCTGCCCGTCCCCAAGCAGCAGGTCGAGGAGATCCTGAACCAGCACAAGTAGGCGGCAGCCCCCTCCGTCCACTCCTTTCCAGCAGATTGAGGAGGAGACCGGGTTGTCCGGCCTGAGTTCCCTCCTCAATCCTCAACCATCCTTGATCCGATGCAAGCGACCTTTCAGGCACCCGCTCTCTTGCACCGGCCATCGCTGAGCCGCCCTCAGAGCTCGCCGGGCCCCACGGACTCCACATACGCTTGACTCCCTCTGCTACTCTGCTTACGCCCATATCTGGAGGACCATGACCGCCCCGCCGTGAAGAGTTCCGCTTCCGGAAAAGCCCGGCCTCGGCTTTGAGCTGAGCGAGGCATCTCTCAGCAAGTATCCGTTCGGCGGCACCGTGCCCATGGAATTCGTCTTCCATCAGGATGGTTCCGTGGCCGCATTGTAGAAGCTGCGCCGGGGCTTTGCGGGGGGCAGATGAGTGCCCTGCCGGGATCTTGGATGGAGATTCGTGGCAGGCTGGATTGGCTCGACCAGGAATCCGATTCGCCCACCCTGGGTATCCCGTAAGATAAACGGAAACGGAGAGCTTCAAGACGCGGAACGGCGCGGGAAGCTTTATCGCCGTTCAAGCGGGTAGGAGGGGGAACCGATCAATGCATGCCACGGCGACAAGATCGCTCCCTCCGGTTCCCCGCGGTCCGATGCCAAACGCGCGGCCACGCCCGCCCCTTCGCGGCTCAACGTCGATTCGGTTCGCCTTCGGGCGTTGGGCGCGCGCTGTTACCCGTGTAACGTCCGCCGCATTTTGTTGCGGCAAAGCCATTCCGGGATAGAAAAACGTTTCTTCAAGGGGCATTCCGGCCCCGTCCGGCTATGTTTGCCTAAGCTGGACGTCGCTTATCCCGCTGAGGTTCAATCTCATACGACCAAGGTAATATTCCCAAATGTACGCACTGGTGTGTAGTTTCTCCCTTAGTAACCGTGACGTTAACAAATAACGGTTCAGCCCCGGGGGAGCACAACCTTGCCAATCACTGAATTCTGCCTTGTGCCGAACGTACTCCGCACCAGACCTCGTACCGCATTCGCAGATGTTTTCATTCGCAGGATGGGGGGTGGCGGCCAGAGCACGCTCGTCGGCACGTCCGAGGGAGATTTTTACGTCGTTAAATTCGCAAACGGCCCTCAGGGGCCGAACACTATCTTTAACGAGGCATTCGGCACCATCCTTGCCCTCCATTTGGGCCTGCCTATGCCCGATTGGTCGCCCGTTTACCTGTCTCAAAGCCTTATTCGCAGGAACGCCGCGTTTTCCTTCGAGACTGGAAGCGGCACCCGGGCGGTGAGCCCAGGCCTGCACTTCGGTTCAAAGTTCGTTCTTGGTTCAAGGGACGACGAGGTTTATGATGTTGTACCCCATACTTGGATGGAGCGCCTGGAGAACGCACACTTTTTCGCGGGTGCGCTGCTTCTTGACCTCTGGGCAGAGAACGTCGACCTGCGCCAGGTCCTCTTCCTCGAAGGCTCAGAGAGTAGAACCCTAAGCGCGATTTTTATCGATCAGGGCCACATGTTCGGGGGGCCTTTCGGCAACAAAAGGATAAAGGTCGATCATTCAAACCTTTATTATCAAAGGAACATCTACAAGAGGGCATTCGACGATGGATACGTCCGAAATTTTCTCTTCCGAATCGAAGCGATGAATGAGAACATTTTGCAGGCCCTGCTGGAAAGGGTGCCCCTCGAATGGCGCACCGCTACTCTTGACCAACACGCAATTTCCCTTTTGCTGAGGAATAAGGAAGGCCTCAGGACGAGGGCAGAGGCAATGGCGAGGCGATTCCTCAACTGAACAGACTGGCGCCTCCGCCGATCTAAATAAAATGACAGAGCAGAACATCTGTGAGTTCGTAGTGCTTGCATACGCGTCGGACCCCGTGCAGGAGGAACCTTCTCCCATGGCGGTGGTCGCGAGAGTTATTGGCCCAAATGGAGGCGGCCCGTTGATCATTCACGTTGCCGCAGTCGCTGAGGCCATTGCCAACACCCGCCATCTGCAATACCTGCATGAGCTCTTCGAGAGCTGGCGCGGGATGACCGGGAGCGATCTCAATCCCCTGTTCAGCGAAATACGCGAGCTTTCGTCCGGGCCGCTGCGCTCACAACGGATCGGGTCTTGCCTGCTGCGTGACCTGCCGACCGTAGTAGAGGGTGTGCTTGGAGCCAGCATCGATCTAAGGAGAGCGAGCTCCGCAAGCTAATCAGGGCTGCTAGGGGAGCAGGCTACGCGAAGCCCTCTGAGATCCCAACCGACTGGTTTTGCGGGTCGTCTAGCGGCCATGCTTTGCGCTCCGCGTCGCCTCACTCGGGCGGAGCGCTATTTTCCTGAACCAGAAAACCTGGGTTCGGAAAGGTTGGGAGCCAAATGGCCTCATTTTGCTCAACCAACACGGAACTGATGCCGTTCTGTCCGTTTGTGCTGTAGATATTTTCCCTCGCGGGGACAACATTGTCCCGGATCGACATGCCCGATAAGAGGCACCCGGGCATGTCCTGTATTCCCAATCCCGCCGCGCCATTCGGGATCGACGAAGCGATAAGGTCGCCGTTCCCCACAGCAATCGTGTTTCGCAAGACGTCCGTGTTGATCACCGGACCGTATGCGGCGGGGCCTCCGTAAGGCCCATAGGCGGAGACGAGCAGGCCACGATCCGAATTCGTTATGACGTTGTCCTCCATTACCGCCTCTAGCGTATCGCCTAGTACGATTGAGGAGCCGAGGGTATTTGTGATCGTGTTATGCGCGACGGTCATATTAAGTTCGTATTGAGTGATGACGACGACCGAGGTTGAGTCGGGAGCGACCTTCCACGGGGTTTCCAGATTTACTGTTCTGCCGCTGTACCCTAGTAGAAAGGAGTACTGGCCTACCCCGGTTCCAGATACAATTGCGATGCTGGAGGCCTCAGGATTTGTCGTCCCCATCCAGTTCCACGCTGGATCATAGGCCAAGACCACCGAATTCGCGTTGCTCGATGCGATCGGCCCGAAATATGCCCCCCCATCTCCGTCATTTGTTATGATCTGCTGGCCTGCCGATCCCATGTCCCTGAACGTGTTATAGCCGACATAGATATCCCTGGAAACCATAGACGGTCCATATTGAGCGTTTGCTCGGCTTATGCTCAGGCCAGAGCCTCCGGACATCCCGTTCGCGCCGTGGCCAGGGCCAATTTTTGAATGAGTAACGTTGTTTTCGAAGATGACGTTCTGGCTGTCGCTGATGCTGAGGTCGGTCCAGTTATCAAGAATGAATTCGTTGCCAGAGACAATAGCTCCGTCCCCGAAGTTGAGGCCGAAGTCCTCGTTTGAACCGGAGCTAAAGACGGAATTATAAACTTGAATATCGGGCCCGGCTAACACGAACATCTGCTCCTGACCGCTTGTTGCGTCCAGTGTCGATTGAAAGCGCACGTTCGCAAAAAATGCGTGTCCCGTATCCGTTGGACTTCCTAGCTTGCTGTTCGCGGAGACTACCAGATACGGATTCGCCGGTGCTGTGAAGGATAAATTGGCCATACCAAAATATTGGGGTACTGTGATCCACTCAGTGGGCGTCGTCCCGAGAGGCTTGCCGATAAAACTGGTCGCGCTTGCCGAAGCCCCGACAATGAACTCGTATGGGTGCGGCGCGATGCCACCGGTCAGCACGAAAACTCCTGCGGGGACCGTCAGATACACGAGTTGATTTGAACCGGGCGCCGGAGCGTTGCGATCAAGGCACGATTGCAGTATGGCCGTGTTATCCGTCGATCCATCTCCGACCATCGAAGGACAGTCCGAGTATGTGCTGCTGACGGCGACCGGTGCGTAGATCGTGATCTGGCTTGCCGGGCTCGATGTCACACTCCAAGGAGCATCGCCCACCCAGAGGTTATATTTGCCCGGAGAAGCCGCGCTCGGGATGACAGCCGCTATAGAATCGGCGTCCACCTTAGCGGCATTGAGCGGATAAGCTGCGCCGTCCGCCGATTGCAGGACCACCTTGCTGGAGGGCAAGAAGTTCTTGCCGAATATACGCAGGACCTCTCCGGGCTCGCCGCCGCAATCATGGACCTGTTGCTGCAGTGCTACGCTCGGATTGCTTGAGTCCGGAACTGCTATTTCCCAGCTCATCGATGGCTGGTTCGCCATGCCAAAAACAGGCGGTGCTGACGGATCGTCGATTTCGAACCCGTAGACCCCCGTCGCGAAGCTCGCAGGCACGATAAATGAAAGCCCCGTTGAGCTCTGCTGCGTAGCCGGGATGACGGT
This sequence comes from Acidobacteriaceae bacterium, assembly GCA_035933805.1. GTDB lineage: Bacteria > Acidobacteriota > Terriglobia > Terriglobales > Acidobacteriaceae > PALSA-350. The sequence continues at coordinate 20,783 of DASYYO010000105.1, forward strand.
CTTGCTCGACCGAACTAAGGATTGCCAGTCCTCCGTACCGTCGGGGATCGATGCTAACCTGATCTCCTTCTGGCTGTCTGTGAACGCGCCGGTCATTAAAACGGACTGCCCCGGTTGTGTCTCCCGTGACACCCAAAAAATTGTATTTGAGCTGTACACCGGCTTGCCCACATTCAGAGAGACGGGATCCACGTAGACGGGTGCCCCGCCGACGCCCCAATCGTCGTTCGACGATCCGGTATTTGGGTTTGTGCAGCCCGCAAGCGAGCCAAAGGATGCTGGTGCTGGAAGAGCGGCCGCTCCGCTGGAAATTTGGGCAACACCTATCGCCACTTGAGCGCTGAGGCTTACGGCGCCAGATGTAGCGGACAGCGTGGCGCCCACCGCGCCGACCGCTGTGCCCGGGGCAGCCGCGAGGCGAATCGTCTGAGCGGAGCCAGGCACCAGCTGCAGAGCGGACGGCACGGCACTTACACCCACGGGGAGGCCACTTATACTAACGCTAACCTCGCCGCTAAAACCATTTATAGGAGATGCCTCGACTTGGATGCTCTGCAGACCACCTCCCGCAGTTAGACTCACGGTCGCTGGACTTACAGATAGAGTGAAGTTCCCGCCCGGGCCGTTCGCTGTGCCCTGCTCGAGTGCCGCAGCCGCAGCCGGGGGAGAAGCTGGCTGGGCACCGCAGCCCGCGATACTAAGTGAGATGGGTGCCCCTAAGATTAGGCTTGCTTTGATTGCTGTTAATTTGAACCGACTGAGTTTAATTTCGCGGGCAGAAAAAATGAGCAGGGGGACAGAACTTACCTTCATTGGCCAGACCACCTTCAACCAAAATGCTCGGTGGTCTACTTATCGACAGTACCTGTGTCACCAAGAGACAATTACTGCCCGGCGGTCGCACGGAGGTAACTGATTTTCTCAGTTCACCCTAAGGGTTTAATCGGGCGCCGATCTTGCGCTCGAAAACGCCGCCCGGCAAGCAGGGACCCTCGGTCGGCGGTCGGCGGTCGGCGGGCGGAGGCTGGATAATTTGGGTTGCCGATTGGAACCGCGTAGCGTAGCCAGCGCGAAGCCCATCGAGTGGGAAAACGCCCTACAGGGAGCGGTAGCTGCCGCTTCTCGATCCAATTAAGCGCGAAGCCGGGACGCTGTTAGGAACGCCGGAGTAGACCCGCCTCACGTAATAGGTGCGCAGGCGGCCCAATTGCTTGGCTGTTGGCTTGGCCGTCAGGTCAATAAGCAGGACGATAAAGACGCTCTCGTAGATGCGTCGATCGTAGCCGAAGGGTGAAAAGAGGATATCCCAGAAGAATGTGATAAAGAGAAACGCGTAGAGCGGGCTGAGGGTTGGCCGCTTACTGGATATGACTACGGCCGCGCGGACGATCTGCCAAAGCAGATAGAGCCACAGCAGGCTGGCAAGCACGCCCCCGTCTACCCACGCGCCGGTCAGATGGGAGTGCGTCGGGATTCCGGCTCCCAAATCCTCGTCGGGTGCGTCGCTTTCGGAATACCCGTACTTGTACTGGTATTCCTGCAGCAGGATAGCGTACTTCGGGTCGGTGGCGTACGATCCGTGCCCCAGCACGGGGGCATCTGCTATAGCCCGCAGCGAGACGGGGATCTCGGGGCGGGCCCCTATGAGGACCCCCAGCTTACCGCTCGATTGCTGCTCGAACTTCGCCTCGACGCTATCCTCAAAAGCGCCAAACTTGGCTGCCTCATGTATGGCTTTTTGCGCGGCCCAAAGAGCGCCAGCACTGCAAAACAGGAGAACCGCGGCCCGTATGCGGTCATTCGCCGCGGAATTTCCTCGCGCGAACGCGCGGGGGAGGATGGGCAAAGTAAAGACAACCGTAACAAGGTCCACGGCGACCTGCGATCGGTAGCCGTAGTGAAGGTTGAGCACGGCGAGGGCCAAAACAAGGAGCACGAACGCACCATACCTGCGGTGCGAGGAAAACCACGAGCCGAGCAACATGACTAGGATGCTCACCGCGAGGGATCCACCGAACTTCCAGCCCGTCGCATTGAAGCCGCCAAACGTGGGAAGCCGCACAAGGTCCGAAATGGCTAGGGCGACTGCCACCAGGGCGATCCGCTTGGTGTTCTTGCTGAGCATCGCTGAAAACACCAGGAAGTCAACAGCGAAAAATACGATTCGGGCTATGCCCTTCAACCGGCTACTCACAACCGAGCCGTTCCAGACGTCCGAGAACACTTGCGAAGCGAGCCAGAGCCCCAGTAGTATGAGCACCGTCCGGACCCCCGGGCGTGAGGGAAGCTTCGGGTCTTTCCATAAGAGGTAGGACAGAGCGACCGGAGTGAGCACCTCCGCATATGGAAGCGCGCCAACCATGTTGAAGCCGGCGCTGCAGGCGAGCCCTGTAACGAAGACGAAAAAATCCCCAAAATTGATCAGCGGCTCCGAGCGATTGAGCCGGATTGCCGATGGGATGCCCGGTCTCGGACCTTGCGGAAATCGCGGGAGCGGCGCCCTACGGAGCGCCATCTATGACCAACCCGCTAACCGCCACAACCTCGGTCGGGTTGCCGCCGGTCGCCGGTCGCTCGGCGTTAGCTCCATATGGACTTTCGGAATTGTCATCTTTTCCATTCTAAGGGCTTGGCGGGCGTTTGGCGCCGCGTACAGCCGGAACTTCCCGATCTAGCCAGCCTGGGCGCCGCGGCTCACGCCCGTCTCGACGCCGAGCAGGGCGGGGTCCGTCGTAGCTCCCCCCCAAGAGCATGGGCTACAATCGTCGAATTGGCAGGTTCTCGGAACCGCCGGGGGACGGATGACGCGCGCGTTCGGGATAAAAGATTTACTGATCGGAGCTGTTCTTCTCTTGGGAGCCTTCCAATGTGTAACCTCGATTTATGGACGCGCAGCCCGCTCGACCGACTGGCGTGCGTACGCTTCGGGCGAGGCCCCCATGCGACAGGAGCAAGGAGCAGCATTGTCGCAGAGAGGCCGAGACGCGCCCGGACCCATGGGGATAGACGAGTTCGCCTCCTTCATCATCTCCCTAGCATCCTTGTCCGGTCTAGTCATCGCAGCCGCCCTGTACAGCCTCCGCTGTCGGTACAGCCCGTGGTGGCTCCTACCCTCGCTTGCGCTCGTGATCATTCTGTTGAGCACCGTATTGAGCCCGGGCGATAGTTACGTCTTCGATTTGCCGCACGCGTTAGTCTTCGGGTTGGCTTCCGTCTGCCTCATGGAGGATTGGCGGTTGGCGATGCTGCTACTTTTCGCAGCAGACACTCTTCTCTCGGAAACCTCTTTGAATTTGGTCGTTCTTTATGTGGCGGCCCTTGCAGCCCTAGACAGTAAGAGAGGACGCGTCGTGGGCGGCGCGACTGCCGCTGGCATGACGCTGTACTGGGTAGCCGTCAGGCTCGCGGCCCAGCGCCGGTTTTTGCCCGGCCGGAGCGGAGGAGATCAGGCCCTCCGGCTAAATTTGCACCTCCTGCTTGTGCCGCAGCTTTGGCCGCAGTTGTTGGGCGTGGGAGCCTACATTGCGGCCTTCGTCTGGCTTGAGCGAAAGCGCCTGCCGCCACGCCAACGGGTGTTCCTGTGGTCTGCCCTGTTGTGCGTGCCGGTGACGTTATACTTCGGGATTTGGGCGGAAGCGAGAACTTGGCTGGAGTGGACCCTCCCGCTCGCCGCGTTGGCGTCCTCGGAGTGGACCAGCTATTCCTCCTCGCCAACTCTGCCCAGCGGAGCGCCATCGATCGGGCCGACCGTGGCCGATTGAAAATCCGCAACTGCTCCGGCCCGGCCGGGCGTAGCTCCGTTCAGTCCGCGATATAGGGGCCCTGCCGATGGAATCGCGGGTCGGTAAGCTGCAGCAGCATGAAATCGGCAACATCGGCGCGGGAGATGCGCACACCCCCCGTCGGCCGCGCATCGGGCAGAACACGGTATTTCCGGGTGATCGGCCCATCCGTCAGCCGCGGCGCCCGGATGATCGTGTAGTCGATATCGCTTTCGGCGAGCATCCGCTCCTGCGTCTCGTGATCTGCGAAGGAGTGACGCAGCCGAGTCTTCTTGCTGATCCATACTCCAAGATTCGTCAGCGCGCTCTGATATCGGCCGTGCCCCTCGGCGGCGCCGGCCGCGCCAAGCACGATCAGGCGAGTCACATAGTCGGCCCGCATGCCGGCCAGAATGTTCGGAATCGCTTCAGCCAGCAACGGAGTTTTTTTGAGCATGCCCGGTCCCAGGGCGGAGAGCACCGCACGGTGGCCGACGATGGCTCTTGCAACCGCGGCGCCGTCCAGTACATCTCCCTGGATCACCTGGATCTCATGGTCGCGCGGCATGGAGTCCGGATTGCGGACGAAGGCCGTCACCGAATGCCCCTGAGCGATCGCCTGCCTGACAAGCTCGCCGCCCGTACCCCCGCTCGCCCCAAAGACGATAATCTTCATTCCCAACCAGTCGCTTCCCTCAACCAGAGATTAGCAGGCAAACCCACCCCCTGCGTTGGAAGTAGGCCGGGCGACAGCGCGGCGGCAGCTTCGAAGTTACGGTATTGTGAACCCGGGATGAACGGCGAGGCGCGGGCTGCCAATCCCGTTCAGGACAGCAGCCCCTGCGCGAGGATCTTGCAGACCAGGAAGATTGCTACCCCGGCAAAAAACACCATGGCCATGCGAACCCCCGGCTCGCGATTGACCTCCGGCACCAGGTCCGTGGCAGCGACATAAATGGCGACCCCGGCGGAGAGCGGCAGACCGGCGCGCACCCAGGCCGGGAGGCAGTTAATCACCAGAACGCCGCCGAGCGTGGCGGTAGCGACGATGGCGGCCGAAAGCAGCGCGGCACCCCGGCTGCGCCCCCCTGCCAGGGTGACCGACGCCACGGTGAAGCCCTCGGGTATCTTGTGCAGGAAGATGGCAAGGAAGACGACCCAGCCCAGCCAATGGGAGAGCAGGAAGCCGGAGGCGATCGCCACCCCATCAAAGAGCGAGTGTACGGCCAGGCCGCCGACCACCGAGTTGGTGATGCGCCGGGAAAGAAACTCATGGCTATGCGTCTCTTCACCGAAGTGAAAGTGCGGCGTGATCGTATGTTCCATCAAATGGATCGCGCAGTAGCCGCCGAAGACCAAACCGGGCGTCCATCGGGTGGAGAGCCGGAAGCTTTCAGGAATCATCTCCAGAAAGGCTGTGGAGAGCATGAACCCTGCGCCCAATGCCACGAAGTAGCGAAGGTAACGCTTCTCCCAGGTGGTGCGGACCAGAACCAGGCCGCCGAAGACATCAGCCAGCGCTGCTGCGAGGCCGAGCAGAGAAGAGATGGCAAAAGTGGACATGGCTTTCCTTGTCTGCCGCCTTCCATTCCGTAACGCGGAAATCATGGTCCGCTCATTGCAGTCCGATCGCGGGGGAGATGGGGCTCCATCTCCGTCTGCATACCTTGCGGGAGCAGGAATGCCCGAAGCCGCCGCGGACAAACTTTCCCTCGCGGGCGGGAAAGGCCGCGAATGCTTGCCCGTCGGCGAGCCTTCCAGCCGCCGATCGCCGGGGCGGCAAGCGATGCCCTCTTCAGCCGCTGTGCCGGATGTGCATCACGTCCCCGTCTTCCACGCGGTAGTCCTTGCCTTCGAGCCGCAGGGTGCCCTGCGCGCGTGCCGCCGCCTCCGATCCCGCGGCGAGCAGCGTGTCCCAGTGGATGGTCTCAGCCCGGATGAAATGCTTCTCCAGGTCCGAGTGGATGGCTCCGGCCGCCTCCTGGGCGCGTGCGTGGAGCGGGATCGTCCAGGCCCGGCACTCGTCTTCTCCCACAGTGAAGAACGAGGCCAGCCCGAGAAGCTCATAGCTCTTCCGGATCAGGCGGCGCAAACCACTCTCTGCCAGCCCGTAGGAGGAGAGGAATTCAGCCGCCTCCTGCTCGCTCATCTCGGCGAGCTCCGCCTCTACCTTGCCGCAGATCGCCGTAGCCCCGGCATTGGGCCGCTGCGCGACCGGCTCCAGCCCGTATTTCCCGGCCGCGGCTTCTAGATCCGCGCCTAACGCGCCGCTCTCGGAGATATTGAGCACGTAGAGCATCGGCTTCTGCGAAAGAAAGGTGAACCCGCGGATCAGCTTCTTTTCCTCCGCCGACATCTCCATCTCGCGCAGAGGCTTCTCCTGCTCAAGCTGTTGCTTGCAGCGGAGCAAGAGAGCATTCTCCTTCTCGAGATCGGCTGTACGCATTTTTTTTAGATCCTTCTCCAGACGCTCCAGACGCTTCTCGACCTGGGCCAGATCGGAAAAGATAAGATCGAACTCCACATTCTTAATATCCCGCAGAGGATCGATCTCTCCAACGTGTGGGATCGACTCATCTTCAAACGCGCGCAGGACGTGAATCAGCGCATCATTGTTGCGCAGGTGCGTCAGATAGGCACTCTCCTTGAGGGCCTCCTGTCCGATCGCGGCCACATCGGCATACTCCACGGTGGCGTAGACCGTCTTTTTCGGCGTGTAGAGGGCAGCCAGCTTATCGAGCCGGTCGTCGGGCACCTTGGCAACGCCCAGGTGTGCCTCGCGCGGATTGGAATAGGCCTGCGGGTCCAGCTTGGCCTTGGTAAGAATCTTGAACAGAGAGGTCTTGCCGACTTGGGGCAGACCGATAATGCCAGTTTTCATTGGGAAGTTGCCGTCCAGGCACAGAGCGCTCGCGCGCCGGGGATTTTATGTGGGCCGGAACCATGAAAATCGCGTACCGTCCCTGGCTATTGTATCCGGGATCGCAGCGGCGCCCGGGCGCCTGCAGGAGCCTCCTGCTCAGCGCCTGCGCGGTTCGGGCTGCAATCGTCAGAGAGGGCGCACGCCGGCATCGCGCCGCAAGAGGTGAGCGGTGAGAAAGAGCGCGCCCAGCCCGCAGATCAGGACAACTGTCTCCACCCGGACGGATTCCTGGTGCAGCCGGTCAAAGATCTGGCGGCCGGGATTGTTCGCCGCGACCGCCTCGATGCTGCCGCCGACGGAGTCGCGTGCAATATCCATGCGCGGGATGATCGAAAACTGGGAGTAGCCGGTGAGCACAAGCATGGCGACCACCAGAACAGACTGAGGAATGATGCTGCGATAGTGCGGACGCGCCAACAAGGTGGCAACCAGAAAGACGACCCCGCATGCCATGCCCATCCAGTGCAGGCGGACCAGCGATCCGCCGACGATTACGCCCGCGGCGTGAATGCCGGCGGCCGGATCGGGAAACAAGGGGGGAAGCTGGGTGAACGCCAGGGGAGCGAGAATGGCGGCGAAGAATACCAGGGAGCCGAGCCAGAGGCCCAGGGAGAGAAAAACGAGCGAGTGAAAGAGCGTTCGCATCTCAGTCTGCCAACTTTCCTTCCGATTTCGGCTGCGATTCAACTCGCATCGGAGCTGGCGATCCCGCCAGGCGCCGTCCGGATCAACCCAACGATTCTATAGGAGGTTTGCCATCCCGCAGCCGGGGAAGGAGAGCGGAAAGCGTTCTGCTTTCCTTCTCTCCTCCTGGCCTGAGGGGGAATCAGCTGGCCGGCCGGCCAATCAGCCTCTCAATGCGTTTGGCGATCGGCGGGTGAGTGGAAAAGAGGTTGGCAAAGGCCTCTCCCCTGAGCAAAGGGGCCACGATGAACAGATGCGCCGTGGAGGGCGAAGCCGGCAGGGGCACGCGGCGGGAATAGGCATCCAGTTTCTGCAGGGCGCTGGCCAGGGCATATGGGTTGCCGGTGATATGCGCGCCCGTAGCATCGGCTTCGTACTCCCGGGAGCGCGACACCGCCAACTGGATCAAGGTTGCGGCAATCGGAGCCAGGATAAGCATGAAGAGCGCGCCGATACCTCCGCCGCGGTTTCGATCATCGCGTCCGCCTCCATATCCGCCGAAGAGATCGGCCCACCAGCCCATGCGGGCAATCAACGTGATTGCGCCAGCCAGCGTGGCGGCGATGGAACTGGTAAGGATGTCGCGGTTTCGGACGTGCCCCAACTCATGGGCGAGAACGCCTTCCAACTCTTCATCGCTGAGGAGATTCAGTATCCCCTCGGTCACGGCGACGGAGGCATGCGACGGATTGCGGCCGGTAGCGAACGCATTCGGGGAATCGGTGGGAATGACATAGATCTTCGGCATCGGCAAGCCGAGCCGCTGGGTCATCCGCTCCACCACCTGGTAGACACGCGGTAACTGCTCGCGGGAAACAGGCTGAGCCTTGTACATGGCAAGCGCCAGCTTATCGGAGTAGAAGTAGCTGAAAAAATTCATCCCCAGAGAGAACAGGAAGGCCAGAACCATTCCATTGCGGCCGCCAAACTGACCACCCAAAAAGATGAGAAAGAGGGTAAGGGCTGTGAGCAACAGCGCGGTCTTGAAAGTATTCGTCATCGACGCCACCTCGGACGCCACATCGGAATCTGCTTCTATTGTTTCATGCACCGGCGGCCCCTGAGATAAACCCGGCGCGTGCCGGCGCCCGGCAGGACGCAAAGAGTAATCCGAAGAACGTTGCCCCGCGGGACGGGCTGCCCGGACGGATGGCTGCCCAAGAGACCAGAATTCCTTTTGAGAACATCAAAATCTGCTCAAAGCGGTAGGCCGCGAAGCGGGTATCCAACGGCCGGCGCGGCATGCCAGCCGTCGTACGCCTGCCCGACGAGCAACCCTGGCCGATTCCGGGACCGGCCTACCCATGCGAACACACTGGCGGTTACATTTTGTGCCTCGGGAATAAGTTACCGGCCTCAGGGAAATCTTGAAGATACCAGCTTGCGCAATCGCCTCTAAGTCCGACGAGGAGAATGCCGTGGCAGGCCTGGCGCCGCGCGGAGCGAAGCGGGTGCGGACGCGCTTGCAGTTCGTCGCCCGCCGGCCGGGCACAAACGTTCCGGCGCCAGCACGGCGCGAAGCATTTTGATCCCAACAAAGCGGCTACTGTCTCATCTTTTCTTGTGGACGCGAACCGCGCATCCTAGCTCGCAACGTTGCCTCTTGAGATCCTGCTCTAAGAGCCGGGGGCTCCGAAGTTCACAGACGAATTTCGATGTTGCCGTCCAAACGCCTCCTCCGGTGCGGCGACCATGACAGCGGAATCGCGTACGGCCAAGTCCCTCGCCGAGCTTCAACTTGGAAGCCGCCTTTCTTGTAAATCGCTGAATTGACGAAACAAAGGAGATGGTTCGATGAAGCGTTCTCTTTCTTATTCGTTGCTGGCGATTCTCGTTTCATGTCTGGCACTCTCGAAAGCCGGAGCGCAGATCAGCTCTTCGGTACAAGGCGGTTTGGCCGGCCAGGTCACCGACTCCTCGGGCGCGCTGATCTCCGGGGCAAAAGTCACCGTAACTGGTCCCCAAGGCACAACCACGGCGACCACCGACCAGCTTGGACAATACCGGGTTACGGGACTGATACCAGGGTCCTATGATGTAACGGCCGAGGCGTCCGGCTTCAAAAAGGCTGAATCCAAGCACAATCAGGTCGTCGTGGATGTTACCTCGACGCTGAACTTAAGACTCGAGGTGGGCGCCACCGGCGAGATGGTGGAAGTCAATGCCTCGGCGGTCTCGATCAACACCGAGTCCAACGCCGTCGGAGCAAATCTGACCGACAGCTTCTTTACCAGCGTTCCGATGGCACGCAATGTGGCCAGCATCTTCTACGCGGCTCCGGGGGTCGACGCCGGCCAGGCGACGAGCGTGGCTCTCGTGGCGGGCGTCGGGCAAAGTGGGCCGGGCGCGTCCAATCCGTCGATCGGCGGCGCGTCGGCTCTGGAGAATCTCTATGTCGTCGACGGGGTGACGATCACGGATCAGGCTTTCGGCAGCCTTGGCACCTTCAATCGGTATCACGGAGCACTGGGCAGCGGGGTGAATCTGGCCTTCATTAAAGAAGTGGATGTGAAGACCGGAGGGTTTGAGCCACAGTATGGGAAGAGCCTGGGCGGCATCGTGCAGATCGTCACGAAATCCGGGTCCAATCAGCTGCATGGCGCGGTGGCGGCCTACTTTGGACCCGGAGCCTGGTATGCCGACCGCTACCAGTTCTATCAATTCGGATTTCTTCAAACCACGCCCGGCTCGACGCTCTCCAATCCCCAGTACGATGCCAGCGGAGAAATCGGCGGCTATATCCCGGGAATGCGGGATAAGATGTTCTTCTTCGGCGCCATCGATCCGAGTCTGAACCAGTACATTAATGAAGCCAATCCCAACTCCCCCATCTTTGCTCACGGGCCCTACGCCTATAGCACGACCGTCTTCAACTGGTCCGCAAAGCTTACCTTCAAGCTGACCGACACGAGCACGCTTGAAGGTTCCGCCTTCGGCGATCCATCGAGGCACAATCAGGTTCCCAACACGCTGTCTACGAACAATGCCTCCTCCGTGACCAGCGCCTATAACTTCGGCTCCAGAGACACAGTGCTCCGATTAAATACCGTCTTCTCTCCTACCTGGATCTTCAATGCAGCGTGGACCTACAACCACAATCACTTTACGGAGATTCCGTCGCAGAACTTCTACGGCATTACAGACCAGAGCGGGCTCACTCTGCCGACGCCAATCCCCACGGTCGTCTCCGGCTTCGGCCCCTATGAGCCGTCCATTAACGATACCTATAGCCTTTCAGCTGGCACGCAGAAGGTTGCGCACTTCGCGGGGGAGCATACCCTCTCCGTGGGCTGGGCGTATGACCATACGAACTTCCTGGATGAGCCGAGCCGATCGGGGCCGCTATTCCCCATCCCGGGGACGAACGCCCTCGGCGTCCCGCTCACCACGCTCTACAGCAACATTCCGAAAGCGGCGATCGGCTCCCTCACCAATGCGCAGTTTCAGCTCTCTGCGGCGAACAACAAGGACCCAGGAGACATGACCTGCAAACAGTGTCCTCTCTACCGAGGAGAGAAGGTCTACCTCTCAATCACACGCGGCACCTATGTTGGCCTTCGAGTCCATGCCAAGGGTACCTACCATACAGCCTACGCGGAGGATAACTATCAACTGAACCGGTACATCAACCTTCTCGGCGGAGTTCGATGGGAAGAGCAGCGGATCGGCGGCAGCCTTCTGAACTACGCCTTTACCGGGAGCTGGACACCCAGGCTGGGAATCAGCATCGATCCCTTCGGAGATCTCAAGAGCAAAGTCTTCTTCAACTACGGGCGCTACTACTGGGCAATGCCGCTGGACGCGGCCATCCGTCAGCTCGGGAACGAGCAAGACGATACCAGCTTTTTCTTCGCTCCGGCTGCCGATGCGCAAGGCAACATGCTCCTCGGGCCGAACGGCGCGGCGATCCCGGTCCTCGACGCCGCCCATGTGCTCAATGGACTGCCCCAGGCGACAAGCGGAGGGACCGTGACAAACTTCAAGGGCCCGAGTTTTGCCTCCTCCACCGGCGAAGGAATCATCCCTGGAACAAAGCAGGAGTTTGAAACCGAATATCTGATCGGGATCGAACGAGAGTTGAGGAACGGCATGGTGGTGAAGGCCAGATACACCGATAGGCGCCTCGGACGCATCATTGAGGACATTGGTTCCAACTCCCCCGAAGGCAGCACCATCGCATCGAATTACCAGGGTGGCATCGCCAACCCAAGAGCAAGCACCGACTACTGGCAGAACGAACAGGAGACTACATACACGCCGGCGCAATATGCGGCCGCGAATCCGCCGGGATCGACCGGCTATCATCCGCCAGTCCCGGGATGCACCAAGACCAACGACACTGGCAACATCTTCACGGACGCCAGAAACAACCCGGTCGGCGGCGCCTGTTTTGCGAATCTCGCGACCATGGATGCCGGGCCGCCGGATGGTAAGCCGGATGGCTTCGCCAACCCGGTGCGCCGCTATCAGGCGCTCGAACTGGAGTTCGATAGGCGCTTCAGCAATCATTGGCTGGCTAGCGTCAACTACCGCTTTGGCAAGCTCTTCGGCAACTACGAGGGCGCTTACCGCAACGATAATGGACAGTCGGATCCGGGCATCAGTTCCCTCTTCGATTTCACCCAGGGCGATCTCAACCTGCTCGGCGACCAGTTCAAGCCGGGCTACCTGAACACCGACAGGCGCAATGTCGGGAACGCGTACTTGAGCTATAACATCGGTGCGGGCAATGGGTTGCTCGCCCATGCGCGTGGCCTCACCCTCGGCCTGGGAGCTCGCGGCCAATCGGGCCAGCCCATGAGCTACCTGGGAGACCACCCCATCTATCTGAATCAGGGAGAAGTTCCAGTTGGCGGGCGGGGCGCCTACGGCCGCACGCCGACCTCAATGCAGCTGGACACGCACCTGGACTACCCGGTCTCCTTTCACGAGAAGTACAACCTGAAGCTGGCGTTCGATGCCTTCAACGTAACAAACAGTCAATTTATTACCAGCAAGGTGCAGTACCTGGCGCAACCTGCTTCCGGCGTCGGCGTAGCGCCCGTGCTCAATAAGGACTTTGGCAGACCATCGGCGTTCCAGGGGCCGTTCTATGCTCGCGGCAGCATCCGCTTTGAATTCTGAACTCGCCTCGTCTTGTTCTGCGGGAAGAGGGCTTGCAGGCTCTCTCCCGGCGCCTCATCGACCGAGTCATCGGGCGCGGGCGCGCTCTGCCGCGTTGTGGCTGCTCTTCGTCTGTGCGGCTCTTCCGCTGGCCTATTCCGCCGACGCAGCGCACAATCTCTCGGCCGTCTACCATCATTGGCTGACGGAAGAGGTCAACTACATCATTTCGACAGATGAGCGCAAGACCTTTCTCGGTCTCGCGAGCGACCGGGAGCGCGACCGGTTCATTCAGACCTTCTGGGAGGTGCGGAATCCCGATCCTCATTCGGAGGTCAACTCCTATCGCGACGAGCACTACAGGCGGCTTGCCTACGCAAACCAGAGTTACGGCCACCCCATGCTGGGCGATGGCTGGCGAACGGACATGGGCCGGATCTACATTACCCTGGGCCCTCCGAAGCAGCGCGCGGAATACGCGACCGCGCACAACGTGCGGCAGATGTCCATCTGGTTCTATCAGTCCGATAGCCCGGCGCTGCCGGCGTATTTCTATGTCGTCTTTTATAAACGCAGTCCAATGGATGAATTCACCCTGTACTCGCCGTACCAGGACGGCCCTGCGCGCCTGGTGACGACGCTCGAAAACATGAATGACCAGAAAAAGAGCCTGGAAATTCTGCGCAAATCGATGGGCGATGAAGTAGCGCGCACCGTCCTCTCGCTGGTGCCTTCCGAACCGGTCGACCTGGAAAGCTACAACCCGAGCCTTGAGTCCGATGTCCTGCTCAGCACGATCAAGGGGCTGGCGGACAATCCGATAACGCGCGAGAGAATTGCCGAGCGGCGTCATCTTGAACAGGTAACAACCCGCATGCTGGTCGGCGGCGATCAGCTGGAGTTACAGGCCGCTACCTTTCGTGAGCAGGACCAGCGCAGTACGATACATTTTCTGTTACTCTTCCGCGAACCAGAGGCAACTCTGGTCGGCGCCCTCGGCCAGGGCCGGACAGGATACAAGCTGACGCTCGAAACCGGCGTCTTCACCGAGAGCGGTACGCCGGTGTATAGCGAAGAATCGACGATCGCCGGAGAACTGGCACCCGAAGAGGCGGAGAAGGCGAAGCATGAACGCTTCGCCGCGGAAAAAAGGCTCCCCGTTGCGCCCGGAAGATACAAACTGATCGTTACGGTGACCAATCTCCTGACGCATGCGGCCTTTCGCCAGCAAAAGGTGGTCGTCGTACCGGAACTCAATGACGCACTTGCGCTCAGCAGCGTGCTCGCTTTTTCCTCCACTCCCCCGGTGCAAGAACCTGGAAGCCTTCTTCCCTTCAACGTCTCGGGAATTCGCTTCGAGCCGATCGGCATAGAGCACGCTCTGATCGCGGAAGGAGACGATCTGCGCGCACTGGTACAGGTGTGGATGCAACAGAAAGACCCGGCCTCCAGCCTAAACGGGAAGATTGATCTCCGATACGTTTACGGCAGTCTCTCCGGCAATCTGGGCAATGCGCAAAGCGAAGTCGAAACGGTGGAAGAGAGCAATTTCGACGGGAGCGGCTCATTGCTTACGGGGAAGAAGCTCCCAACCGACGGGCTGGCACCTGGGCATTATCGATTAGTGATTTCGGCAGCCGAGCAAGGCGGACCCCGGCGAGCCTACAGCTCTCTTTCCTTCGACGTGCTGCCGCGCAATGCAGCAAATGCGCTCTGGATCCCCACTGACCCGAGACTGTCTCAAGCTTCGGGCTATGGGCAGGACGACTACCGGCGCGGCCTCAGCGCGGCGGCTCAGGGTAACTCCGCTTTGGCGATCGGTTGGCTGGAGAGAGCGGTGAATGCCACGCCCGCCTGCGAGGATGGATTGCCTCTGCTGGCTGATGCCTTGACTGCGCAAAAGCAGTTTCCAGAGCTGGCGCGCCTGGCCGAGCGGTTCGGTGGCTCTCATACGCTCGATGCAAAAACCCAGATTCTGCTGGCGCGGGGAGCCGCGCGCGCGGGAGACGCCTCGTTAGCCATGCACTTGCTCGAGTCCGCCTTAACCTGGCAAACGCCCACAGCAGAGATGTATTCCACGCTTGCCGGGTTGTATCGCGAAAGCGGAGACACGGCACGCGCAGCCGAGATGGAAGAGCGAGCGAAAGCGCTGTAGATTTTGCTGGCAGGCGAGGCGCAATCGATCCTCAATTCCCGCGAGATTCCAGCATCCATGAGACTATGAGTTTTGGTATACAACCTCGTATATCCTCCGGGAAATCGCATGCTCCCTGCAAGGCGCCCCCGGAAGTGGCCTTCCTTCTTTCTAGGAATCTGGAAATTCAGATTCTCTCTCGAAGTTTTTTGAAGGATCATTTCACTGGGTAAGAGCTTGGATTGATTCCCCTTAAGAGGCGTCCCCCGTCAGCACCCGGAGATCCGAGATGACGTAACCATGTTGCCATTATCCCTTTAGGCACCCTAATTGCTTGCGGTTGAGGTATGACCATCCCGTTCAAGCGGTTTCCTGATCTCGCTTCCCTCCTCCGACGCAGGTCTCTTGGTGCGATTTTGACGATCCCGGCCCTGATTCCCGCAGTGTCCTTCATCGGAAGCGCGCAAGTCACGACCTCGACGGGCACGATTCAAGGCACAGTCACTGATCCGGCTGGAGCTGTCGTTCCCAACGCGAAGGTGACCCTCACCGAGCCGTCCACGGGCTTAACCAAAGTCATCACCACCAGTGGCGCGGGTTTATATTCCACGGGATCCTTGATTCCCGGGAACTACGCCATCAAGGTCGAAGCCCCAGGGTTTTCTCCTACCGAAAAAAACATCGTGGTGACCGTAGGCAATATCGCCGGCGGCGACATTCAGTTGAGTGTGAGCGCAACCGCTACACAGGTGGAAGTGGAAGCCAGCTCGGTACAGGTAAACCTCGACCAGACGATGGTTCAGGGAGTTTTGAACGCACAGCAGATCCAGCAGTTGCCCATCAATGGGCGAAATTTTCTTGATCTTGCTCAGCTTGAGCCCGGGGTTCAGATCCAGGACGGACAGAACTTCGATCCTACCAAGGCAGGCTATTCTTCCATCTCTTTCGGCGGCCGATTTGGCCGCACCGCGCGCATCATGGTTGACGGAGTAGATATCTCCGACGAGACCGTCGGAACGACTACAACGGACATCCCATCCAGTGCCATTCAGGAATTCCAGATTGCTCAATCGAATCTAGACATTGCGACAGAGCTGACCTCTTCAGGGACCGTCAACGTCACCACCAAGTCGGGAACTAACCAAGTCCACGGTCAGGCTTTTGACTACTTCCGCGACTACTCGCTGGGAGCGGCCCTCCCCCACCCTGCCGGTTTTTCTGCCCCTTACTACCAGCGAAGCCAGTTCGGCGGCAATCTCGGCGGCCCGATCTGGAAGGATAAGGTCTTTCTCTTTGGCGACGGAGAGCGCACCAAACAGGATTCGGCGAGTCCGGTGGTCTTCGACAATCCCTTCACCTTCTCCTCCGGAAGCTTCACCAGCCCATTTCGCGAAGGTGTGGGACTGGGCCGCCTCGATAGCAACATGGGCAAGGGCGTGCATGCCTTTTACCGGTACAACTTGTACCACAGCGCCACGGATGCCACCTTCGGCCAAGGCTTCCAGCGCTATACCTCGAAGAACAATACCTTTCAGCACACGGTTGGCGTCGACTTCACGAACGGGAACTTCAGCCACAATATTCGCTTCAGCTATCTGAAGTTCGAGAACCAGATTGTGGACTCGGTTCGCGGCAGCTCGCTCCCCTTTGCAAATCAGCCGGTCAGCGTAGACATCGGCACCTTATATGAGGGAACCAATTTTCTTGCGCCGCAAGCTACGCCGCAGAGCGATAAAGTCATTAAATATGACGGCTCCTGGCTGAAGCACAACAACATCCTGCGTTATGGCTTCTCCTACAACAACAACCGGGCAGGTGGATTCGCCGGGTTCTACGCGCAGAATCCAACAGTCGTCACACAGGCCGGAGCGTCAGAGATCGCGGCAGCATTGAATGGCCCATTCCCCGCTCTCTACCCTGGCGATCCAGCGGGAAAAGCCGATAACCCATTGAATTATCCGGCGGAGCGGGTATTTATCGCCAGCCCTGGATTTTCCACCGAAAAGCCTGCCTTCGGGTTCGCCGGCGGTCTGCTCGGCCCGGACAACCGCATCGGTATTTATCTGGAAGACTCCGTCAAGCCCGCTTCCAACATCACCTTTGAAGTGGGCGTGCGGTATATCCGAGACACGGGCAGGACCGACAGCGACCTGCCTGCCGATGCGGGAATCAACGCCGTATTCCCCGGGCAGGGAAACCGGGTTCATCAGCCGAATTTGAACTTCGCGCCTCAGGTGGGGATGGTCTGGGATCCGTTCAAGACCGGGAAAACTGTGATCCGCGCCGGAGGCGGTCTTTATTACGAGAACGTGATCTATAACAACATCCTGTTTGATCGCCCGCTCCGTTTGCAGAAGGGGGCCTTTTTGAATGTCCAGCTCGCTTGCAACAACTCCACGGCGCAAACCATCAGCACGGCAAAAGCCGGCCCCATTGCTCCGCCGGCCGGCGTATGCGGCGGTCCGATCGGTACGGTTGGAAGCCAGTTGGCTGCCTTTGAGTCGAAGTTCCAGGCTGCGAATCCACCCAATCCGAATGCGGTCAACGGAGGCAGCGCCGACTCCAACCTGGCCAGCGGATTGAACGTTGGAACCGCACCCAACCCGAGCGGGTTGTTTGCTCCCAACTACAAGACGCCGCGCTCGCTCCAGGCAAACATCGGGATTCAAAGAGAGCTTCGCCCTGGGCTGGTGCTCAGCGTCGACTATCTGCGGAATGTGGAGACCCACTCTCTGTTGGGGATCGACATCAACCATGCCGGCGACGTGCGCTACTTTGATAAAGCAGCCGCGCTGGCCGACATTCAGGCGACTCTCCAACAATGCGGCGTGCAGACCATCGACGAGGCAATCGTCTCCTGCCCGGGCATTGAAGGGCCGGGCGTTGGCGCGACCATTTCGGACTTCGCCTCCAACGGTCTGACTTCGTCCTCCGAATTTGGCGGAGCGGGCGGAGCGTTCACCGGTATCAATCCCTCCATTGGCAGCTTCTATCAGAGCCAGCCGATTGGGCGCTCGGTGTACAACGGACTGGACGTCAAGCTCGTCGGACAGATCGCTCATCCGGCTCCTGGCCTGAAGGCTATCAACACGCAGATCAGCTACTCCTTCTCGCGGTTTGTGAATACCGGCGGGTTCAACGCAGGCGACAGCACGCAGAACTCCGATCAGGATTTTGTTATTTCCGCAGTGGATAACCGAAACCCGCTGAAGTACAACGGGCCTTCTCTGCTTGACCGGACCCATCAGTTCTCCATGGGCCTTGTAGGAGACATTCCATGGGGATTCCGCATCGCCGGAACAGCGCACCTCTACAGCGGCCTGGCCCAGAGCCTGAACCTGCAAAGCACCGGCGCTCCAGGCGAGATCTTCCGCACAGATGTAACCGGCGACGGCACCGGACAGGATCTTTTGCCCGGCACCAAGATCGGCGGCTTCGATCGCAATGGCTTGAACGCCGGCAACCTGAACCAGACAATCAACTCCTTCAACAGCACCTATGCGAACCATGCCACTCCCGCCGGCCAGGTTCTTATCAACAATGGTCTGTTCACCTTGAGACAGCTTCAGACACTGGGCGGCGTGGTTCAGCCGATCGCCAACGCGCCCGCAGGTCAGGTGAATATGGATCCGCTACGCGACCTCGATATGCGGTTTAGCTGGTCGCGTACGGTGGAGCGTTTCACCATTGAGCCGACGGTGGGCTTTTACAACATTCTCAACTTCGCGAACTTCGACCTGCCCGGACCGACAGCCATGCGCGGCGTTCTGCAAAACGCCGGCTCGGTTGTTCCCACCGGCTATGTGAACAGCACGACCTATGCCCAGCGGCTCAGCGATCGCGTTGGCACCGGCACCGGGGTCTTCGCCCTCGCTTCGCCGCGGGCGGTAGAGTTCAGCTTGAACCTGTCTTTCTGAGAGACATTCAGGAAAGCAACTCAGCCGGAGAGCCCTTTGGCTCTCCGGCTTTTTCTGCGTCAAATCTCCAGCACGCATGGGTCTTCCCGCCCGATTTCTTCCCGCTGTCAGGCGATCTACGACGTGATTCTCCCGTTGACACCTCTTGCAAAAGACCTCATAGTAAGCACTGAGTTATCCGTTACTTCAACTCCTTTCAGCGCAGGCAAAGCCAAGTAGCTCTGTCCGTGTACGGCAGCCGGTTATGTAGAACTGTGCACGCCTGGGACCATGGCGCTCGAATGATCTCGGCACGGGACGAGATCCATAGCTTGGTTCACAGTATCTTTCTGGCTCAGTTTCCGCAGTGGAGCCTCGTCGCTGTTTGTAGCTCGTACCCATTCCAGGTCCACGTCCGACACCAAATCAACAGATTGCCTGCTTTCATTCGCAGGCGGTGTTGAGCGCTGTGCGCTTTTATAGAACGAGAGGGCGTTTTGAAGAATTTACGTGGTCATCTTTTTCTCCTGGGAGTTCTGGCTTCCTCGTCCTTCTGTCTTGCGGAAGATGCCGCGCAGATCTTGCAGAGGCCATCCATCCAGGCCGCGATGACGGCAGCCAAGAGCAACGAGCCCGGGATCATCGAGCAGCAGATTCACATATGCGAAATCGCCGCGCCACCCTTTCAGGAGATGACTCGCGCAAAAGAGCTCTCCCGAATCTTCCAAGAGGATTTGCATCTCGAAAATGTGCGCATCGACGAGGCAGGCAATGTTCTCGGCGATCGGCCAGGCAAAGTCTTACACCCTCACCTGGTAGTCGCTGCCCATCTCGATACCGTCTTTCCACCAGAGACCAACGTGCATGTCACTCGTGAGGGCGATCTGTTGAAAGGGCCGGGAATCGGAGATGATTGCCGCGGTCTCGCCACCCTCATCGGGGTGGTCAAAGCGATGAATCAGGCGAATGTCCAGACCAACGGTAGTGTGACCTTCGTTGCCGATGTCGGCGAGGAGGGTCTTGGGGACCTGCGCGGAATGAAGCAGCTCTTTGGGAAAACGATGCCAGGACAGATCGACGAATTCGTCTCCATTGAGCCGGGAATCCCTACACGGGTATCCAATGGCGGCGTGGGAAGCTATCGATACCGGGTCACCTATACAGGTCCTGGCGGCCACAGCTACGGAGCGTTTGGATTGCCTAACCCGATCCATGCGCTGGGACGAACGGTCGCCAAGATCAGCGACCTTCAAGTACCCGCTACGCCGAAGACCACCTTCAACGTCGGCCGCATTGGAGGAGGCACATCGGTCAACGCCATTCCCTTCGAAGCATGGTTTGAGTTCGATGAGAGGTCCATCGACACAGCTTCACTCGACGCGGTCGACTCCAAGTTCAAACAGGCGGTTCAGAGCGGACTCGACGAGGAGAACGCACGCTGGGGAAACAAAGTGCTGCTTAAGGTCCAGGTTCAGCAGGTCGGCAACCGGCCCGCCGGCCAAACCGATCCGAACTCGCCGATCGTGCAGAAGGCAATGGCGTCGGTGCGCGCACTTGGCCTTGGTGAACCCGACTTGGGCGCAGGCTCTTCGGATGCCAACGTTCCGATGCACCTGAGCATTCCCGCAATCGTGCTCGGCGCCGGCGGCGTGGCCAAGGGTTCCCATTCTCTGCAGGAGACCGACGATGTTACGGATTCCTGGAAAGGCGTAGAGAATGCCATCTTGACCACTGTTTCACTTACGGAGTAGCGGCGCAGCGAACCATGGGTGCGTAATTTGTATTTGCTTAGTCAGACTTTTACAGAATTAGCATCCTCGGAATATCTAGCGGTCGCAGCAGACGAGGCATTCCATTGCAATGACATTCGTCGGCCACTCTTCACTCACACTTTGGTTTTTTCTTGCCCCGCCGAATAAGTTTCATGCTAGGCTGATTTTGCTCTTATAGCTTAGCAAGATCAGAAGATGTTCTCTCATACTCTCAGCCGTTCGTCTTCCGATATCTAGGGTTAAATTACCCTGGATTCACCCGCAGGATGAGCCGCTCTGAATAACGTTGTCCAGAGCGTTCGAAAACCGCTTTTGCGCACATTGGATGATGCGCAACTGGAAGCACGTACCCCCTCCGCGTCGAGGCCGTTTCTTATCTTTACGTTCATACCGGCTGGGGAGTACTGATCTGACTGTGTATCCATCAGGTTTTGACTCTCTGCCCTTTGGTACATGGAATGGTCCTTTTCGGTGGGTGACACCGTCCTGCTTGCTCGATCTGCCGTGGAGCTCGGGAGGAGTTGCGCGAATACCCGCATCAAGGGTTTCGGTGTTCCCGGACGGACTCGGCCGTTCCGCCGGCCCGTTGCAAGGGCTGCGGTCACCCTCCTGGCAAGTCTCCTCCTGGGAACTCTGGTAGCGTCCACCAAAGCTCGTCCGCTCTCGCAAAGCAGCCCCATTGATGAGGTTGCCCGCTCGTATGTCCGGCTGGCAGTGGCCCTGGGAGAGCGCGACTCGGACTCGATCGACTATTACTACGGGCCTGCGGAGTGGGTTGCGGATATTCGCAAGAATCCCCCGCCTCTCGAAGAAATCAGAGCGCGTGCAGCCGCACTCTCGCAGCAGTTGAACGGCATGCATCTGCCGCGAGACGGCGACAGCCAGGGACGGAAAGAGTATCTGCTCGCACAGTTGCATGCCGTCGAGTGCAGGGCTGATCTTCTCTCCGGGGCGCACTTCACCTTCGACCAGGAGAGCGCATGTTTTTTTGGAGTGACCGTTCCCGCGCGCCTGGACCGTGGAAGATTGTCCGCTATAAGATCCGCGATCTCGCGGCTGCTGGGCGGCCACGGAGATCTTGCGAGACGATACGCCATTTTCGATGAAAAGTACCTGATTCCTCCGGAGCGTCTTCCCGCCGTGATGGCGCGAGCGATCGAAGGCTGCCGCGAACAAACCGCTGCGCACCTGCCTTTACCGCCCAAAGAACATATCTCCGTTGAGTACGTTCCCGATGAACCATGGAGCGGATACAGCTTGTACCAAGGGCATCTTTTCAGCCGGATCGAAATCAATCCGGACTTGGCACTGACGGTCGATCGTGCGCTGGACCTGGCCTGTCATGAGACGTATCCCGGACACCACACCTTCACCATGCTTGAGGATATCTCTCTGGTTAAGTCATCCGGCCGGCCAGAATTCCTCGTCCAGCCCACCTTCAGTCCTCAGTCGCTCTTATCCGAGGCTTCGGCGACTCTGGCTGGCAGGTTTGCATTTCCGGAAGAAGATCGGATCCGCTTCGAGCGCGATGAGCTGTTTCCTTTAGCGGGCCTTCGAGCACGCAATGTCGCGCGGTACGTCCGCGTTGAGGAACTCGTCGATCAACTTCGGGATGCCGTGCCGGCAATCGCCCGTGACTACCTCGATGGGAAGCTGGAGTTTGCAAGAGCAAGCGAAGAGTTGTCGCAAGAGGCGCTCATGACGCACAGCTTTGAGACTTTGAAGTACCTGAATGAATACCGATCGTATGCTCTGGCCTACACCTACGGAGTGGACATGCTTGCGGAACGTTTCGCGAAGGATGCTGGCGCAGGAGAGTCTGAGACGAAGGAATGGCGGGAGTACCAACGATGGATGACCGCCGGACGCCTCTAGAACTACTCAGGTGAAACCGGGAGCGCTCCTTATCGACCTGAGCAATTACCAGCAAGTGCCCGCCGCCGGAAGAGACCAATCGGAGATCTTCTTCCCGAAGAGCTTCTTCCGGAAAACTATAACCGTCGATTCAGCCGGAGGAGGAGAAGTCCGTTATGCGTTCATGGCTCGTGATGACGTGCCTGGCAGGATTTGCCATCGGTCTTGCAGGCTGTTCAAGGCAGCAGGAGCACAAGGAAGCAACTAACACCGTGAAGCCGAAGCTGGGAATTCGGCCATACGGCGACGAGACAATCAAGATCGATGTGAGCAAGGTCTCTCCCGAGGAGGCGAAGGTCTTTTCCTATATCGACCAGAACATCGACGATCACGTGGAGAATCTGCAGCGGTGGATCCAGCAGCCCAGCATCTCCAATAGCGGCGAAGGAATTCCCGAAAGCGCCGAGATGGTGAAAGGTTTCTTTGACCAGTTAGGGTGCCAGCAGACGCGGGTCTACGACGTCGGCATGACGCAATGGGGACAGAGGGGAGATCCTGTTGTCTATGCCAACTGCGACGAGGGCGCCTCAAAGACCCTGCTCATTTATTGGATGTACGACACAATGCCGATCACGCAGCCGGATGTGTGGGTATCGCCGCCCTTCGAAGCCAGGCTCGTTGATGGCAAGACCGCGGGAATCGATCCTGCCTTCAAAAAGGTCCTGATCGGGCGGGGCGCCGTCAACTCCAAGGGTCCGGAGATGACGGAGTTGAATGCCTTTAGCTCCATCAAGGCAGTCGCCGGAAAACTTCCGGTGAATCTTATTTTCGTCGCGGAGGGCGATGAAGAGCGCATGTCCATGGGACTGCGAAAGTTCGTGACGACGCACCGGGATCTCCTGCAGCGGGCCGATGCGCTCATGATGTTCGGCGGACAGAGCGGCAGCGGCTCTGCAGGTTCAGCTCTCCGCGGCGGATCAGAAGGCCTGATGTATATCGAGCTGACCACGAGCGGCAAGAGCTGGGGACGCGGGCCTGTGCAGTCCGACATCCATGGAATCTTCAAGCGCTCGGTGGACAGCCCGGCATGGCGCCATATCGAGATGTTGGCTTCTCTTATGGGGAAAGACGGCAATACACCACTGATCCAGGGTTTCAACGACAATATCAAGCCCCTTAGCCCCGAAGAGACTGCATCTCTTAAGAAAGCCGCCGAAAAAGTTGATCTGAAGGTAGCGGCCAACAACATAGGAGTCGCACGATTTATCTCCGACGACCCGTTGACGATGCTCAAGATGTCCCGTTACGGAACGGCCTTTAATTTGGACGGCATCTGGGGCGGAAATATGTACGCAGGCGGGTCGGGCGCCATCCTTCCGAATAAGATCACCTCCAAGCACAGCATCCGGTACGTTCCGAACATGAACAGCGCCGACATCCTGAAGAAGATCCGCGCACAGCTCGACAAGAATGGGTACAAAGATGTTGAGTTGCGATTGATTGGAGACCAGCCGTGGTCGACAATGACCTACGACACAGATATCGCGCATTCGATCGAAAAGATGTATGACACATTCGGAGTCTCCTATGCTCCGCCGCTCAATGGCGAAAGCATCCTGGCCGATACAGGAGGCAGCGGCGCATGGCCGGGGTATCTGTTTACGAATGGACACCAGGGCGATCCCAGCGTCACGCCGCTCGGGCTGCCGATTGCCGGTGGAGGAGTAGGCTATGGCGGCCGTGCCCACGCGGCCAATGAGTACTGGGTCATTGAAGGGGCCGGCAAGATCTACGGAATGGCCGGAGCAGAGAAATCCATTGTGGACGTCCTTTACAAGTACGCTGCCACGACCTCGAAGTCGTCGAAGTGACCTTGAGACCTCAACTCACAGCGGCAGATGGCCAACCCATCCGCCGCTGTGGCTTACACATCGAGAAGGCGTTGTCGGACTTTCCCGCCGTGTTGCCGATCAATGAGCAAGACAGGGCACGCGAGAATCCAAGCGTCTGTCAGTCGAGAGTGGATTCATTTTGGTTCCATTTCGCCGGATCTGACGACGGAAGGTTCTTGGAAATCGCAGCCGCACCAGATCACGGCGCGAGCGGAGCGGAGCGAGGCATCTCACTGAGACGGTACATCAGCAGGGCAGCACGCTTTCCCTGGACCGGCAGATGATCGAGCTCGATGAATTCGCCCTCTCGATGTCCGTTGCCCCCAATCGCTCCCATGCCCGCCAGGCAGTCCACGTATTTGGCGATGAATGAGATGTCGCCCGCGCCGCGCTGCGATGGATCGAGTTCCTGCATCTGCTGGAGACCGGCGTCACGATTGACCTGATTGAGAATGCCCAAGAGAGCCCGGTTACCGGGAGTCGCCTCCATTGCTGGATATCCCTCCTGAAAGTCCAGCCTGGCATCTGTTTTGGGCAGATGCTGCGCTACAATCTTTTGCATTCCGTCCTCAACCCGGCGAGTCTGCTCATCCGAGACAGTTCGTATATCGCCGCTGGCAAACGCCACCGGAGGAATCACGTTGGCCTTCCCGGTAAAGGTGCCAGCAGTCTGCGTTGAATCCACAACGGCGCTTGAGCCTCCCACTACGTAGCCGACATTGAACGTCAAGTCCTTTTCCGGTAGCTCCTGGCGAAACGCATCGATGATTCGCGCAATCTCATAGATTGCTCCGTAGCCGATGGACGGATGAAAGATGCCGGAGGAGTGGCCGGTGGCGCCGGTGGCCTTCAAATCCCAGATGATGGAAGAACGGCGGCTTGTACTCCCGTAGTCGACGCCATTCCGGCTTGACCCTCCCTCGAAATCCAAAGCAACATCGCTCTGCCTGGCGAGATTGACGAGATCGCGGCGCGAAATCGACACCGGTTCTCCGAAGCGTTCTTCGTCCCCCGTCAGGATGACTGAGATGGAGGCGTCTTTCAGGACGCCGGCAGCCTGCATCGCTTCCAGCGCGGCGATCATTACCATATCGCCTCCCTTGATGTCGGTAGAGCCTGGTCCGGTCGCCTTATTTCCGTCGCGAACAAACGTCTGGAATGGCGAGTCTTTTTCAAAGACAGTATCGAGATGTCCGATCAACAACATTCGCTTCCCACTGGGAGCGGGGTGCTCCGCGATCAGATGTCCTGCGCGATGAACTTCGTCCATCGGCACCCACCGGACCTGGAACCCAAGCGCGCGAAATCGCGGAGCAAGCATATCGGCAACCTTATGCACGCCTTCCGTGTTCATCGTGCCGCTATTCACGTCCACGATCTCTTCCAGAAAGGCAACGGACTCGGGGTTATTTTTTTCGATCGCCGCGACCATCTTCTCTTCAGGGGGCGAGAGTTTCTGTGCGCATGCTGGAGCGAGGGTGGCCAAAGCAAGGAAAGCGCCCCCCCATAGCTGATCGATTTTCCTTCTGGGGCGTAGCATTGTCTCTTCCGTCATCCTTTCGAATACGGTGAGGGCGCCGCCTCGCGATCGCAGGCGGTTGCGAGATGAAGTGAGACGGAGGGCGAATGGCGAGTCGGCGGGCCGGCCGCTGCGAATCCCGGCGAAGAGGCGCATCCCGTCTACGGATGCGGGCTGGGACCGGCATTCGGCGCCAGATTCTTGTAGACCGTGCCGCCCTTCATGACGAAGACCACTCGCCGGACTGCCGTAGCATCCTTCATGGGATCCCCGTCCATCGCGATGATATCCGCCTGCAAGCCAGGCGCGATCGAACCGATCTGATCCTGCATGCCCACGGAAAGCGCCGAGATATACGTAGCGGACTCAAGAACATCCATTGGATCTTCTCCGCCTTTCTGCACCCTGGCGATAAATTCCTCACCATTGCGTCCATGTGCGCCGGCGACCGCATCAGTGCCGTAGTCGATCTTTAGCCCTTTGATCTTCAAAGACCGCTTGAAGGTATCGAGAACGATGGCTTCCCCCTTTTCCATAAAGGCAAAACCTTGCTCGTTGTAGTTTCCAATCCCCATGAACTTATCTTTGTTCAGGATATAGTTCTGGAGAACCAGGCCGATATTCGGATCGTAAAAGGTGCCTCGCTGCGCCATCAATTCGAAGACGTCATCGGTGACGTAGGTTCCATGCTCCACCGTAGTGCAGCCGGCAAGTGTCGCGGCTTTGGCTGACGATGCATTTTGTGCGTGGACCATAGAGGGAAGGCCCACCTTCTCTGCTTCTCCGCATCCCGCCTCCAGTTGCGCATCGGTCATGGTCTGCTCTCCGCCGTCGCGAATGCTTTTGGAGGCGAAGAACTTGATGAAGTCGGCGCCTTGCTTCTTGCGCTCATCCACCAGTGCACGAATCTCATCCGGCGTCCCGCTCTTCTCTGTCAACGGCTGGAGCGAGGTGCGGATCCGCGGTCCGGGGATAATGCCCCGATCGATCGCCTCGCGGAGATAGGCATCCTCGGGTGAGCCTGGGCTCTGGATGGTAGTAAACCCGGCGTTCAACGTAGCGATCGCATTGTCCACCGAGTGCAACATGGAACGCAGTGGCGGCTCATCCTTGCCCGCCAGACGCCCGTTATCGAAATGCCAAAGGATATGCGCGTGCGTATCGATCAGGCCCGGGGTGACGGTGAGCCCCTTGAGATCGTAGATCACCGCATTCGGAGGGACCGGACCGCCGATTGCGGCGATCTTCTGACCCCGAATAATGAGCTTTACGTTATGGAGAGTCTTGCCTCTTCCGTCGTATACGGTCTGGGCCACCAGAACGATCGGCTTCTGCTCCGTGCTCCCCGTCTGACCAAGCGCTCCGATCGCGCTTACGATCGCGGCAGCGCAGACGACGATCCAACTCTTACCCTTCATTTGCGTATCCCTTCGGTTGTTGTGGTGCGCTCTCGATCGCGAGCGATCAGCCCTATGCGGGACGGAGGGGAAATTGCGTGGAATGCACGCAGCCAGCCGCCTCGAATACTCACAAAACTACGCGGTGGAAGCGGAGCGGTCTTGTAGGCGCTTAACGCGATTTTCAATGATTTAGCCGCTCCGTTCACCGTGGCCCGGGTGCATCGAACGGGGCAGATGGAGGTTTCAATCTTCTGCCTCGGATCCCAGAATCGTATTGAGTTCAGCCACTGCTTCATCGACTTGCTTGCGCAGGGCATGGTAGCGTTCGATCGCGTCATTCCCAACCTTCTGGTCCGTTCGATTGGTCATGCCATACAGGTATGCCACGTGCGTCTGAAGAGCGGGCTGGCTATAACGGATTTGCGGAGTCATCAGCTTGGCGGCCAGTGCATCCAGCTTTTGCGCCTTGTCCGACGAGTCTTCTTTGTCCGCGGCCAGCTTCTTTTGAGCCTCCTGAACCCTGGCGACGGCATGGTTTACGTCGCTCAACAGGGCCATGACTCGCATATTGTGCTCGAACTCTGCGAGCAGATCCGAATTCGTCACGCCATCTTTGACGACGCGAGGATCCTCCACGATTTCGAGCGGCTGCGTCGAGGACCAGTTCCCAATCATCAGTTGGACCTTATATGACCCCGGAGGAGCGACGGGTCCGTTGGCCGCCTGCGGCTGGCTCTTGCTCATCCAGGCCCCGCTATAGCGCAGATCCCAGACAAAGCGGTGCATCCCGGCTCCGCTCTCCAGCGTGACTGGCCAGACAGGACGGAAGCGAAGCTCTTCCTCGTCTCCCCCTCCATCGGCGCCATGGGATTTCCTGGGCGCTGCGCTGCTGAAGCTTCTGATGACGTGCCCCGAGCTATCCAGAATATTCAGGGTTACCGGCCCGATGGCATCCTTGGCCAAAAAGTAGTCAATCATCGCGCCGGGCAGCGGGTATTGCGGCCCTTCGGGACCGCGTCCCATATCCGCCGTTGCAGGAATACGGATCGCTGTTCTGGGTTTGTACAGCGCATACTCCGCCGCGTCTCCCTTCTCGGGGAGTTGGTACAACGCCGTCAGATTGTCCAGTATCCAGAAAGAACGCCCTTGAGTTGAGAGGATCAGGTCCTGATGAGCGACTTTGATGTCTGTCACCGGAACCGCGGGGAGATTCATCTGAAAAGGCTTCCACGTCACGCCCCGGTCGAACGAGATGTAGATGCCGAACTCCGTGCCCGCGTAGAGCAGACCGGGACGTGTCGGGTCTTCCCGCACAACCCGCGTGGGCTCGTCGGGGGCAATTCCATTCTTGCCGTCGGTGAGCCGCGCCCAGCTCTTTCCAAAATCATCGGTGCGGTAGATGTACGGCGCGAAGTCCCCCAGCAAATAGCGGTACATCGCAACATAGGCTGTACCTGCCTTGTATCGGCCGGGTTCGATGTTCTGCACGCGGCCTCCGGGCGCGATATCGGGCGGTGTGACATTGTTCCAAGTCCTTCCGTTGTCCTGGGTCACGAAGATCAGGCCATCGTTTGAGCCCGACCAGATGACGCCTCGCTTCACGGGCGACTCTCGAATGGAGTAGATGGTGCTGTAGACCTCCTCACCTGTGGCGTCGCGAGTGATCGGCTCGCCGCTGGCGTCCTGCGTGCCGCCGGGGTGGGCCGTCAGGTCGGGACTGATCGTCTCCCAGTTGACTCCGCCGTCCGTCGTACGATGCACATACTGAGATCCGTAGTAAACGACGTTCGGATCGAAGGGCGAGATTTCCATCGGAGACACGCGTTGAAAGCGATACTTGAGCACGCTGGGCGCGTTGCCATACAGCGACACGCCTCCAATCCAGTAACGCTCTTCGTTATTGTTGGTGGAGAGATTGAGCCGGGTGAACTGTCCTTTGCACCCTCCCCAGACGATGTTGGGATCGCCCATCTTTGGGATGATCGGACCTGTCTCGCAACCGGGACCTATGCGGTACTCCTGGCCATCTCCGATGGGCAGGCTGGGCACAATCACGGTCGTATTGTCCTGCTGGGCCCCGTAGACGCGATAGGGAAACTGATCGTCGACGGCAACCTGGTAGATCTCCGCCGTTGGCTGATTCGCCTGGGTGCTCCAACTCTGGCCGCCATCGATCGAGACATTAGCTCCGCCATCATTGGACTCGATCATGATCTGGGAGTTATAGGGATTGATCCAGACATCGTGATTGTCTCCGTGCGGCACAGGCATCGTCACGAAGGTCTTGCCCGCGTCCGTGCTCTTCATCCACCGCTCATTGCCGACGTAGACGACCTCCGGATTGTTTGGATCGACGCCAAGGGTGTCGTAGTAGAAGGGCCTTGTCAAGAGCTTCTGATCATCATTGACCAGCACCCAGTGCTCGCCGGCATCTTCCGAGCGGTAGAGGCCGCCTGCCGGCTTCGCCTCAATCAGCGCATAGATGCGGTCAGGCGCGGCCGCGGAAATCGCGACGTTGCTGCGCCCGACGAGTTGATTAGGAAGGCCATGCTCCAGCTTCTTCCAGGTTGCGCCGCTATCGGTGCTCTTATAGATACCGCCATCCAGACTGCCGCTCACGATTGTCCATGGCTTACGCTGCCCGTGCCACATACTGGCAAAGACAACGTTCGGATGGCCCGGCTGAAGCTCGAGATCTGCTGCCCCCAACTCGTCGTTCAGCGCCAGCACATGCTTCCATGTCTTGCCGCCGTCGACGCTGTGGTAGACGCCACGCTCCTTGTTCGAAACAAAAGGGTCACCGCTCACCGCAACAAAAACATCGTCGGCGTTTGTTGGATTCACACGAACGGTCGCGATCTGCCCTACATCCCGCAAGCCTAAAAATCTCCAGGTGGCGCCCGCATCTACGGACTTGTAGATACCCCGCCCGATCGAAACGTTGCTGCGGATCTTCGACGAGCCCGTGCCCGCATAGATGATGTTCGGATTGGATTGGGACACCTCAACCGCCCCCATCGATCCGACGGAGATCTGGCCGTCGGTCAGGTTGCGCCAGGTATGTCCCGCATCGGCCGTCTTCCACACTCCGCCGCCGACGGTACCCATGTAGAACGTCTGCGGCTGCGAGGGAACACCCGTCACCGTGGTGACGCGACCGCCGCGCTCCGGCCCGATCATGCGATAGCGCAATCCTGGCCATTGCTTCGCGTCAAAAGATACCTGCGCCATCAGCGCCGATGATGAACTCAGAAGTACACACAGCCCGGCAAGGAGCCAGGTTGAGCAACGATCCAGCAGCAACTTCCAACCGATCTTCATAGTTATCCTGTCCCGCTCATTGTTAGGTGTGCGATCAAGCTGAAACCCTGAGACGTTTGCGTCGTAGACGAAAGGAGATGACGGAACCTGCAAGAATGATCAGGAGGCAGATCTCGACAAAAACCTTTTCACCGTCGAGGAGATCGGCATGCCCTGTATGGAGTTCGGAATCGGTGAAGATCCCATGGATGAAGAGCAGCAGCGCTGCCGGGTACACCAGCCAATGGCTTCGCCTCCAAAGAACTCGCCCAATCTTCAGGCGATAGAACGATGTCAGAAGCACGAAAAGAAGCAGGTAGAGTGCAACAGCCCCCAGGGAGTTCTGCAAGGGCTGCAGCGGAGACCAAACCGGCATCAAAAGATCGATGAGCCGAAAGCGAATACGAGATACAAAGAGAAGAAGGATGGGATGGACCAGGGTAGCTGCAATCGTTGCGTACGCTGTACACCGGTGCAGCCAGAAGAGATTGAACTGACGATGCGGCCAACATTTCACCGGGCTGTAGCGCGTGGCTATGAGCAGCCCGATGCAAAAGTTTACGGTCGCCAGCCCGACAGCCACAAGGCCGGCATCAGCACTGATCTCTACCGGATCCATCAAAGGCGCGTAGCTCCTTGTCTTCGCACGTTCACGATCAATGGAGCGGCTCCAGATGCGCATGAGTCAGGATGGGATTGATCTGAGCCATGCCGCTCGATAAGGCAGCATCGAAGGCCTCCTGCTGATCCCTCAGCCTGCGCGACAATAATTCGGACACGGTATAGGCCTGCGCAGTTGGCGCGCCGTCTCCCAACATGACGCTCCGATCGAGAGCGGCGAGTTGGTTGTTGAGCTTGATGGGAAAGTTCAGCGGGTCTTGGCCGCTGCGGTTCCGGACCTGGTAGAGATCCTCTTCAATCGTCGTCAGCTTGGCCATCAGCCCGTCGGCGGCTGCCTTCAGGCTTGGAGAGCCGGATTTCTTTTCATCTTCCAGCAGCACCCTGCGTATGTCGCGAATGTGCACGACCATCGTATTCGCCTGCGTTACCTGATCACGAACCTTGAGAGCGAGATCGAACTGTTTCTCCAGATCGGCGGCGCTGACTCCGGGTTCGCGTGGGTCTGCCATGACCTGAAAGCTCTTCGTCTGAGAGGCTCCGTCGGCAGTAATCCTTACCTGGTATTCGCCCGGAACGGCCGCCGGGCCATCGTCCGGATTCGCGCCCCATAAGATCATTCCCGGGAACTTGAGCGGACCGGCGTAGCGCCCGTTCCAGCTTGTACGATTCAGTCCCGCGTTGCGCGTTGGCGGCTGGTGAGGCGCTCTTCGTTCGCCGCCCGACTCCTCCTGCTCCGCGGCGGCTTTTTTGTCTTCCTCCGGTGTGCCGGTGAACGACTGAACCACCTTACCGCTTCGATCGAGGATCTCGATGCTGACCTTGGCGGCCGGTTTGGCAAGCTGGTAATCAAAGATCGCTTCGTTGACATTCTTAGTCATAGGCCCGGGCGTATAGAGATAGACCGGCTCATCGGAGTGTTTGCCCAATCCCTCCCGCAGGAGACCAATGTCATCGAGAATGTAGAAGGAGCGGCCGTGGGTTGCGATTACGACATCGCTTCCATGGACGAGGAGATCGGCGACCTGGGTATCGGGAAGATTCAGGCGCAGCGACCGCCAATGGCCGCCGTCATCGAAGGAGACATAGATTCCATGCTCGGTGCCGGCATAGAGCAGACCTCGACGCACCGGATCCTCGCGTACGACGCGCACAAAGTCAGTCTCGGGAATGCCGTCAATGATCTTCTGCCAGCTTTTGCCGTAGTCATGGGTCTTGAAGATGTAAGGCTGGCGATCGTCCATCTGATAGTGGTTCGCCGCCAGATACGCTGTTCCTGAGTCATGCCAGGAGGCGTCGATCATGCTGATGCGGCTGAACTCCGGAAGACCCTCAGGAGTGACTTTAGACCAGGTCTTCCCGGCGTCCTGAGTGAGAAACGCCAGGCCGTCATCCGACCCTGTCCAGATCGTTCCCTCTTTCACCCGCGATGGAGCGATCGTGAAGATGGTACCGTAGATCTCCGGCCCGTTCTGGTCCTTCGTGATAGGTCCGCCGGAGTCGCCCAGCGTCTTCGGATCTGCCCGCGTCAGGTCAGGACTCACCGCAGTCCAGCTCTCGCCCTTGTCGGTCGTCTTCCAAAGATGCTGGGACGAGGTGTAAAGCGTATTGGCATCCAGCGGATCGAAGACGATGGGAAAAGTCCACTGCCACCGCTCTTTGAGCGAGCTTGCCGACATGCCGGAGAAGAAGAGCGGGTAGACTTGCACATCGCGGGCGGCGCCCGTGCGGCGGTCGTAGCGCGTCAGTAGCGCGCCCTGGCTGCCTGCATAAAATATATTTGGGTTTTCGGGATCGGGAGCAATATAGCCACTCTCACCTCCGCCAACCGAATACAGCCAATCTCCGGCATGACCCATAGGATTGCGGAAGTTTACGCCGGCATCGCTGGGCACGCAGACGGTGCTGTTGTCCTGCTGCGCGCCGCAGACCTGGTATGGGATATCGGCTGTCGTCGCGACGTGGTAGAGCTGCGCAGTGGGATAGACCTGTCCTGTCCAGGAGCGGCCGCCGTTAGTGGATACATTCGCGCCGCCATCGTTTGACTCGATCATGCGCTGCGGATTGTCGGACGCGATCCATAAGTCGTGGTTGTCGCCGTGCGGAACCGCAATGGCTTTGAAGGTTTTTCCCCCGTCGGACGACTTGAAGAACGCCGTGTTGAGGACATAGACAACGTCCGGATTTTTCGGATCGGCGAAGATCCGCGTGTAATAGAAGGCTCGCTGGCGTACTTTTCGTTCGTCGTTGATCTTGTTCCATGTGGCGCCAGCATCGTCGGAACGATATACGCCGCCATCCTGATTCTCGACGATGGCATAGACGCGTCTGGAGTCTGCGCCTGAAACGGCAACGCCTATCTTTCCGTCGATTCCTCCCGGAAGGCCCGGGCTTCGAGTGATCTCCGTCCAATGATCGCCACCGTCGTCTGACTTAAAAAGACCACTTGCCGGACCTCCACTCGAGAGCGACCATGGTGTGCGGTAGACATCCCACAGAGAGGCATACATCGTCCTGGGATCATGAGGATCGATCGAGAGATCTTCAGCGCCGGCGCGATCGCTGCGATACAAGATCTGCTTCCAGGTAGCGCCGCCATCCTGCGAACGATAGACGCCGCGCTCTGGACTCCGGCCATAGGGATGGCCAAGAACCGCAGCATAAACAAGGTCGGGATTCTTGGCGTCAACGCGAATTCGCGAGATGGCCTGCGAATCGCGCAGGCCCACATTCTTCCAGGTCTTGCCGCCATCAGCCGACTTATAGACGCCGTCGCCCTGCATCACGTTGCCGCGTAGCTCGCTTTCCCCCATGCCGGCGTAGACGATGTCCGGATTGGAGGGCGCAACAGCAACTGCGCCCACCGAAGAGCTCGCTATCTTCCCGTCGGTCACCGGCGCCCAGGTCAGACCCCCGTCGGTGGTCTTCCAGAGGCCGCCGCCAACAGCGCCGAAATAGTACTCCAGAGGGCGTTTCTCACTCCCTGCGGAGGTCAGAGAGCGCCCTCCACGGTTCGGCCCGATGCTCCGCCACTTCAATGGCCCAAGAGAAAGAGCATCCTGCCCCAGGAGCGAGAGCGATGGGAAGCCGGCGAAGACTAAGAGAGACAAAACGGCCATGAAGCGATTCAATCTCGGTGCTCCTCTTTACTATGCTTGGCTTATCCGCACGATCGGCGCCATAACGGTTCAACAACGAGGCCTATCGAAGCCGACTTCTCATCTTTACGACTTCGGAGAATTCATGGAAACGGCAGGAATGTTTTCGTCTCGGACCATACGGTTGAAGCCCGCAATATCACGGCCATATATCCCGCTCAGACGCTCCATCTGCGCCTGCAACTGAGCCGAAAGGTCCTTGAAGACCTCGTAGCTTTGCTCCGTCGGAGCGATATCGTTCGCCATAACAGTAGAGAGCAGGGAGGCCAGCTTGTTGTTCAGCTTGATGGGAAAGTTAAGAGCATCTTCGTTCGCCCGCAGCCTGGTCTGGTAGATCTCATTTTCCACGCCGTTCAACTTCTCGGTGATTCGTGTGGCCTCGGCGGCAATCTTGGCATTCTTACCCGTAGCGTAGGCATCGAGCTGATGCTTTGCATTCTCAATATCGAGGACGCTCTGGTTGGCAGAAGACAGGCAGTCCCGGATCTGCAAAGCAAGCTCCAGTTGCTTCTTGAAGTCTTGCGGAGTGGTGGGGGCGCGAGGATCGGCTTTCACCAGCGCGGTTTGCGTCGCGGTATGGCCGTCCGCCGTAATCTCGATCGTGTACTCTCCCGGAACAGCAAGCGGCCCGCGAACACTCGCTGCCCATAGAATCATTTTTGGGAATTTCGTAGCGTCCGCGTAATGCAAGTCCCACACAAAACGGTTCATCCCGGGGTTGGCTGTCGGCTTGGGAGCGGGAGGCCGTCCCTCGCCATCCTCTATAGGCACCTCCTCCTTAGGATCCTGCTTGGACGAGAACTCGTTGACGATGGCGCCGGCGCTGTCCTTCACGCGAAGAATAACGCCCGAGGCGGGCTTGGATTTGAGCGCATAATTCAGCACCACACCACTGGGTGGGTTTTCGCCGCCCTCAAGCTTCGGCCCAAAGCCGCTGGCCTCCTCGTAGCGATACGTGTCCTTAGGCGGAAAAAGATGCAGAGGTTCGTCCGGCAGCTTTCCTGCGCCCAGCGTGCGAACGAGAGGCATATCGTCGAGCACGTAGAAGCCCCGTCCTTCCGTCGAGATCACGAGGTCGTCCTCGCGCTTTTGGAAGGCGATATCCGTGATCGGCACATTGGGCAGATTCAACTGAAAGGGAGACCAGTTCTCGCCATCGTTATACGAGATGTAGAGATGCGCCTCAGTGCCCGCAATCAGCAGTCCCCTTCTTCTCGGGTCGGGCCGGATGGCGCGAGTGAAATCGTCCTGAGGAATGCCGGCAACGATCTTCTTCCAGCTCTTTCCATAATCAGTCGTCTTCAAAAGAAACGGACGAAAGTCATCCGACAGATACATGGTCGCCGCCACGTATGCCGTGCCCGGATCAAAGGGCGACGCGGCAATGCAGTTCACACGGATAAAGTCCGGGAAATCCTTGGGAGTGACGTCTGTCCAGTTCTTGCCGCCATCCCGCGTCAGATGGATCAGTCCATCGTCGGATCCGACCCAGATGATCCCTTTCTCGACGGCCGACTCGTCCAAGGTAAAGATCGTGTCGTAGTACTCCACGGCTGTGTTGTCCTTGGTGATTGGACCGCCAACCGGGCCCTGTTTGGACTTGTCGTTCCGGGTAAGGTCAGGACTCATCACCGTCCAACTCTCCCCCTCGTCACGGGTGCCCAGCAGGACATTGCTTCCGGCATACAGCAGCCGTGAATCGTGCGGCGAGAACAGCAGCGGAAAACTCCACTGAAACCGGTACTTCATAAGTTCAACGCCGGAACCCATCGGATTATCCGGCCATACGGTGACATTCCGCAGCGCGGCAGTGCGGTTGTCGTAACGGGTAAGAAGACCGTCATAGGAGCCTGCATAGACAAACTGAGAATTTGTGGGATCCGGCGCTATCCACCCACTCTCTCCTCCCCCTACCTCATGCCAGTCCGAAGAGGTGATCGCTCCACGGTTGCCGCGGCTGGAGATCTCGATCGTTGTGTTGTCCTGCTGCGCGCCATAGATGTTGAAAGGAAAGTCCTGGTCCAGCGCAACCCGATAGAACTGACCCGTGGGCTGATTCATCAGCGTACTGAAGCTTCTGCCGCCGTCGAAGCTGACCTGCGCGCCGCCGTCGTTGGATTCGATCATGCGGTTCGGATCGCCGGCCGCAATCCACAGATCGTGATTGTCCCCGTGTCCCGTTCGGATCGTCTGGAAGGTCCTGCCGCCGTCATCAGACCGATAAAAGCTGGTATTCAAGGCGTAGAGAGTATCCGCGCTCTTCGGGTCCGCGAAGATGCGCGAGTAATACCAGGCGCGCTGTTTGATCTCTCGCCTGTCGTTCACCTTTGTCCAGGTATTGCCGCCATCGTTGCTGTCGAAGATGCCTCCATCCTCCGCTTCAACAATCACCCAAAGGCTTCCGGAGCGCGCCGGTGAGACGGCAATGCCGATTCTGCCCAGCACGCCCTTCGGCAGCCCCGGATTACGCGTGATCTCCTTCCATGTGTCTCCACCGTCAGTGGATTTGTAAAAGCCGCTGTCCGGACCCCCGCTCTCAAAGGTCCAGGGCTTGCGAATCACCTGCCAGATGGAGGCATACAGAATCCTCGAGTTCAGCGGATCGATGGAGAGATCGACCGCTCCGGCAAGGTTGCTCTTGAAAAGCACCTTCCGCCAGGTTCTCCCGCCATCCTGGGAGCGGAAGACACCGCGCTCTGCATTGGGGCCGGCCATATGTCCAAGAGCCGCTACGTAGACTATTTCAGGATTCTTCGGGTCCACGCGCAAGGCGGCGATCTGCTGAGTATCGCTCAAGCCCATGTGCGTCCAGGTGCGGCCCGCGTCTGTGGACTTATATACGCCGTCTCCGTGTGAGGCATTTCCGCGAATCTCGCCTTCCCCTGATCCGGCGTAAACGACATTCGGATCAGAATCTGCGACCGCGATTGCCCCGATAGAGCCCAGCTTCAGTTGACCATCTGCGACGGGGAGCCAATGATTTCCGCCATCGACGGTCTTGAAGATCCCTCCCGCCGCAGTGCCCATGTAGTACGTGAGAGGGTCGGTCTGCACTCCCGTGACCGCTCCCGATCGTCCTCCACGAAACGGCCCAATCTGGCGGAACTTCAGCTCTCCGTAGAGCGAAGGCGCACTCTCACTCGTTTGAGACTTCTGCGCCCACAAGCCTAGGCTCGTATGGAAGAGCGCCGTCGCAAGCGCCGCGCACAAAATCATAGTCTTTGTTCTGAGTTCCCTGCTCCGAACTGTCTGCGTCTCGCGCCCCGGGATTCTCATTGGTACGATTGTTTCTCTTCCTTTACGGCAGGTTGATTCCGCACAATCTTGGCTCCGCTTCGTTGCACAGAGCCACCTACACTCTCGAAAGCGCTAAGCCCCTTTAGCCCACACCCAGAACCTGTACATCGCACCGCTGTTGCCTTCCAATTGCTTGACGCGCTGCACCAATTGATTGATGCGTTGTATCCGGGTACTTCCCGCTTGCAATGTACTCGAAGCTACAGCACACTCTATCCAACGGCGATGCACTGCACAGGCAACCAGTGCCCCTAACGATCGTTCACACATTTCAGTGCATCAGTAGGCGATCTCATTACTCTCGCGGAAGTCCGACTTCCTTTTGCTCTACGAAGATATCCGTTCTCTCCATAGTGATTTAGAACCACAGCTGTCCTGTTCCGCTAGTAAGCAATGCGCATACCTCGAAAGCAGCCCTTACCATCCCTATGATGAATTCCGATACCGCTGCATGCATCCCAGCCGCCGACCTCGGCCGCTCCGCTCTTACCAAGGCCTCCTGGCGCTTAGTTCCTCTCCTTGCTCTCGGTTACGCGACAGCCTACATGGACCGGGTCAATATCAGCTTTGCCTCGCTCCAAATGAACCGCGATCTCGGCTTCTCGGCGTCCGTATACGGCCTTGGAGCAGGCCTTTTTTTTATCAGCTATGCGTTCTGCGAAATCCCTTCCAATCTTCTCCTGGTCCGCTTTGGGGCTCGCCGTTGGCTCTCGCGCATCATGTTCACTTGGGGCATGCTCGCCATTGGAATGGTCTTTGTTCGCTCTCCACGCGAGTTTTATACGATGCGATTCCTGCTCGGCTTGGCAGAGGCTGGATTCTTCCCCGGCGTTGTCTTCTATCTGACGGAATGGTTCCCGCCGGAGCACCGCGCGCGTACGATCAGCAGGTTCTATATCGCACTGCCGCTCAGTTCCACCCTCATGGGAGCTATTGCCGAAGTCCTCCTCTCTCTGGATGGCCGCTTTTCCGCAGCCGGGTGGCAATGGCTCTTTGCCTTGGAAGGTTTCCCTGCATTGATCCTTAGCGTCATCTTTTTTCTCTACCTTCCGGATACACCTGCCGATGCTACGTGGCTTACACCTGAAGAACGGATCTGGCTGCAGACCGAGTTATCTACGGCTAGGGCACAGGCAACCAAACCCTCCTCCCATACCCTGAAGGATCTGCACACTGTGCTCACCGATCGTCGCACCTGGCTGATTGGCCTCTTTTTTCTATTCGCGCTTACCACTTTGTATGGCTATGCCTTCTCCGCTCCTTCCATCCTGCAATCGGTTACCGGCCTGAGTGTCGGCTGGACCGGAGTGCTGATTGCCATTATGGGAATCTTTGGAGCGGCCGCCATGCTGTGGAATGCCCGTCACTCCGATCGAAGTAATGAACGGCCCCTGCATATCATCGTGCCTTTCTTATTGATGGCTGCCGGGTACTTCATTGCCGGCCTGACTCGTAACCCGGTCTGCTTCGTCTTCGCCATCACCCTCACCGTTGTGGCCTACAACGCCGCCCAGGGACCAGCTCTTGCATTACCGGCCACCTTCCTGACCGGCCGAACGGCGGCAATCGGCTATGCGGTAGTGAATGCTGTGGGTATGAC
The DNA here is from genome assembly GCA_035933805.1 of Acidobacteriaceae bacterium. GTDB lineage: Bacteria > Acidobacteriota > Terriglobia > Terriglobales > Acidobacteriaceae > PALSA-350. The sequence continues at coordinate 59,694 of DASYYO010000105.1, forward strand.
AGGCGGCTTTTTCGGTCCTTACTGGATGGGCCGCGCGCGCGATCTCACCGGAAATTACCAACATGGCTTGCTGACGCTGGCTATACCCTCCGTCGCCGCATCGTCGTGCATCTTTCTCCTCCGCTTCTACCTTCCACTGAAGCATGACCGGCAAGCGCAATCCTTCGAATAAGGGCAGCAGCGCTCAATGACCCTTTTCTGAGATGCCTCCTCCCACCTGCAGGAGCGGAGCCCTCCTCCGTCCGCTGCGTTTGCTTTATTTCCGACTTAAGTGGAACGCTCGTTTGAGCAGCCGTTCCCTGCATTGGAATGGCTGCTCAACATAAGCAGTCAGTGGTTGATCCACGATTCCGCCTAGAAGACGAGCTTCCCACTGAACTGCATCTGACGGGGATCGTTGGCTGCGGTAATCTGGCCGAAGAGCGGAGTGCCAAACTCACCTGTTCCCGAACCGAGCGGGTTGAGGAAGTTCGGCTTATTCGCCACGTTGAAGACCTCAAACCGGAACATGGCCGTATAGCGCTCCTTGATGGGGAAGCTGCGCTGGAGGGCCATATCGATGTTGATGAAGTCCGGTCCGATGATATTGTTCCGCGGCGCATTGCCGAAGGTTCCTGGCGCGTTGGAAGAGAAGACCGAGGTATTAAACCATTGGCCTACTGTACGGGGTCCGTTATTCGGATTGCCTGTTTCATTGGGCCGGTCGGCAAAGTTGAACGAGCCGGAGTTGTTTGTGGCAGAGTTATAGATGGTGAAGGGACGGCCACTGTCGAACTGGGCTACGCTCGATAGCTGCCAGCCGCCGGCGAGAGCGGAACCGATGCCGCTGTTAAGGAACATCTGATTCTTACCGAAAGGCAGCTCCCACACCGGGCTGAGCACCAGGCGCTGGGCGACGTTGAAATCCGAAAGCCCGCGTTCAGCATTCAGGTTGTGAGAGTCCTGAGGAGTGCCTTCCGAGGACTGGCTTCCGCTGGCATAGCCGTTGGCATTGTCGATCGACTTGGCCCACGTGTAGGAGGCGATGAAGGAGAGGCCCTTGCCATAGTCCTTCTGCGCCTTGACGGTGAGCGCGTTGTAGCTGCCTTGCCCTTCACTGATGTAGTAGGTGATATTCCCGAAGAGATAGCACTGGGAGACCGGGTAAGTGATGCAGCTCGGTGCGCTGCCAGCCGGGGTGATCGGCCGGACAGACGTGACCTTGTTGCCGACGACGCTGGTCACAATGCCCTGGTTCAGGTTGATGGAACGAGGAATCTTCGAGGTCGCCGAGCCCATATAGCCGATGGTGAGGGCAATCGTGGGCGTCAGTTGCTGCTGAACGTCGGCAGCCCATTCGTTGACATACATGGTTCGGAAATTCTGGGACATCCCGGTCGGCGTGATTCCGGTATACGGCTTGGAAGCCGAACCGTTGGGCGTGTTTGCTCCTACAGGGAACGGGTTCGTGTCAATCTGCAGCGGCTGTGCGGCCGAGCTGAAGAGGGTCTGGCCGAGACGGAAGGGCACCTGGATGGCCATGCTCAAGTTTGCGCCGTTGCCGATGGCGGGAGAGTTGTAAAAGGCTCCGTAGGCGGCATGAACCACAGTCTTGTTGTTGTGCATCGGCTGATACGCCAGACCGATCCTCGGGCCGAAGTTATTCAGATCCTTTCCATAGAGGTAGCTGCCTACTCCAGGCTGACCCTCGACGATCATCGTGTTGTTCGAAGGCTGAAAGTTGGACAGAACGTTGTGAGCATCCCGCGTGGGAGAGAAGTACTCGTAACGCATGCCGAGATTGAGCATCAGGTTAGGGAGGATCTTCCAGTCGTCCTCAAAATAGCCGGCATACTGGCTGTAGATCACATGAAAGTCCGGGGCGGTTGGAACCCGGGTGGAATCATACCCATAGCCGAGGAGCAGATCGGCGATGGAGTTGCCTGATGTCGGCGCGCCGGCGCCCGCGGTGCTTGCGGTATTGAAGTTCAACTGCCCGGTCCCATAAGAAAGGAACAAGTCAGTGTAGCGAGCCTGCATGAAGTTGATTCCGAACTTGAATTCGTTCGACCCTTTGGACCAGCTCACGTTATCGACCAGATTGTAGTGATTGTCCCAGCGATGCTGCGGCAGGTTGGTGTACGGGTGGATGGTGGAGAGACCAGCCACAAGCGTGTTGGGTGCGCCGCCGTTCAATCCTTTGGGAACCGAAGGGTCGCTGAACGCTCCCGGCACCGACGGAAATCCGGAATTCGCATCCTGTCCGATGCGGGGCTGCTCCAGCCGGTCAAGACCGACGCGAAACTCATTCAACCAATGAGCATTGAAGATGTGGGTTTCGTTGATGCCCACCAGCGTGGAGATCTGGTTCGTGTAGCAGCCGAAACCCGGGAGCTGGTTCGATCCGCAGAGTGGGTTCGACGGCTCGTAGGCGGGATCGTTGAAGTAGTTGTACTGGGCCAGGATCGTGTCCTTGTCCGAGATCTTGTGGTCGACGCGAGCGGAGCCTTCGTCGAGATTCTCTGTCCGGAGCCCATTCAAAGTATAGGTCTGCGACGTGGGACTGTCGGGTGCTGGATAGAGATTGATGAGCTGGCTCCCGAGGTTGCTCCAGGCCGATCGCGGAATGATGTTGCCCGCGTACGGAACGCCCGTTCTCGGATTCTTCAGCTGAATGCCCTTGCTCAACAGAGAGCTGAAGTCTCCGTTGTGCATCGCGGGTAGGGGCACGGCGCCGAGCACGATTACGCCTTGCGAAAGGCGCATGCCCTCATAGCTGAGGAAGAAGAAGGTGCGGTCCTTGATGATGGGGCCGCCAATCGTGCCGCCATACTGATTCCGCTGGAAGGGCGCGGGCGCTCCGGGGGAGAGAAAGAAGTTTCGGGCATCGGTGAACTGATTGCGGAAGAACTCAAAGCCATCGCCGTGGAACTGGTTGGTGCCGCCCTTGGTGATGACCACGACCTGGCCTCCGGAGGTGCGGCCGTACTCTGCGGAGTAGACGCCGGTCAAGAGCTTGAACTCCTGAATGGCTTCTACAGAAGGACGAAAAGACGGCGCCATCACGTTCTGGTCGTCGTCCTCAATTCCGTTGATCGTGAAGGTATTCGCTGTCTCGTTGTTGCCTGCGACGTTGAATCCGCCGCGGAAGCCCAGAGTCGAGTTCTGCGCCGGGAGGTAGGCAGCGGGAGAGAGAAGAGCCAGGCTGTAGAAAGTTCGCTGGTTGAGCGGAAGGCCGACTACTTCCTTGTTATCGACAACCGTGCCTACGGAGGAAGACTCCGTGTCGGTCACCGAAGCCTCGCCCGTCACTTCGACATTCTCGCTCGATTGGCCAAGCGACATAGGAACATCCAGCGAGCCGGCCTGCCCTACCTCTAGCGTAATTCCGGTGAGAACTTTGGTCGTAAAGCCGGATGCCTCCACCGAGACATTGTAGGCGCCTGGGTTGAGGTTGGTGACCAGGTAGCGCCCACTTGAGTTGGACTGGACCGATCGAGCGATTCCAGTACCGGCATTGGTGACGGTGACCTTCGCGCTTGCGATGGTGGCTCCTGAAGGATCAAGCACCTGGCCGGTGAGCGAGGCCTCGGTGTTCTGCGCGAATGCTGGCAAGCCGAGCAATAGGAAGGTGAAGGTCGCGAGACAATAAACAACGAAACGGGGGTGAACTCTCATGGCTCCGAGGCTCCTGTAGGGCTGAGTTGTCGCAAACTTATCAATGCGGACTGGCAGACAGGGGCAGAACGCGGGGCCGACTTAGATGCTGCTCTGAAACCGACAGGGAACGCTTACGCTTTTCCCTACTTACACTTCATCGTCTATCTTGACTGTGCGCGGAAGAACATATTCTCCGCAACTATTGTGCTACGCATTTGACTCCGCCCCAATAACCGCGGGCGTTCAGATGGACGAGTTTTGGGACTCGCTGTTCATGGATTCTCGGGCATCGGAGTAGTTACACTGCAGGACGCCTCTGAAACATGAGCTTCGCGGCAGCTTTGACAGCACAGTAACATAAAGAGTCGCGAACACAAATTGTTTTCTACTTCACCGCGGGAGTTAAACAATCGAGCGAAAATATTTGCGGTGCGGCAGAAGTTATAGGTATAGTTCGAACAACTAAGGACTGATAAGCAAGTTTCATACTTTACCGGAAAGAGGAGGTTCCGCTCTTGCCGTTCTCGAGAGATATATTTTCGCTCACTACTCAGAGTTCTCTGGCCCTCGCTGCAAGTCTCATCTGCCTTGGCCTGGTCCCCCTTGCGAATGCTCAGGAGGGAGTTGCCGCCGCGAAAGCTCCTCAGCCGGCGGCGTCTTCCGATTCCCCGTTTGCCGAGCCGAACCAGGCTCTGGGCATGGTATTGAAGCGGGTGGACGATCTCCTCTGGTACCAGAAGATGGGCGACATTGCCGACATGGACAAGATCGAATACACGAGCCTTCCTCCGGCACATCCTCTACACCCTAAGTGGCCGGGAGAAACCAACCCTCTTCTCATCCACGCCTATACCTTCATTCCCAAGGACCTCGATCGCTCTCGCAAGCAGCCCCTCATTGTTTTCGTCCACCAGGGGGTACACGCGAGTCTCGACACGACGATCGACGCGCACCTGGTTCGCGAACTGGTGGAACAAGGCTATACAGTCGTTGCCACTGATTACCGCGGCAGCACCGGCTACGGAAAAGCGCTGTACGAAGACATCGATTACGGCGGACGGGAAACGGACGACGTCTACCTCGGGATGAAATGGATGCTCCAACGCTACAGCTTTCTCGATGCCAAGCGGGTCGGCATCGTCGGCTGGAGCCACGGAGGCATGATCACGTTGATGAATATCTTCGCTCATCCCAAAGACTATGCTGTAGCCTACGCCGGTGTTCCCGTCAGCGACCTGATCGCTCGCATGGGTTACGAACCGGATAGTTACCGGGCCCTCTATTCAGCCCAATACCATCTGGGAGAGACGGCCCATGACGATATCGAGGAATACCGCAAGCGATCGCCCGTGACTCATGCCGGTGAACTCGACACTCCATTGCTGATCCACACAAACACCAACGATGAAGACGTGAACTACCTTGAGGTTGAACACCTGATTCAAGCCTTGAAGGCTGACGGCAAAACATTTGAATACAAGGTCTATCAGAATGCGCCAGGCGGTCATTACTTCAACCGCACCGACACACCGCTCGCTGTGGAATCGCGCAAGGAGATTTACCGGTTCCTCGCACGGTACCTGCACCCTTCACACCCTCAGCAATAACGAGAGCGGCTTCAACTGGCGCACCTTGTGGAGCGTGCGTCTGGAAGTTGGCGCGTCGAACGGGGACTTGCCTCTTTTTGCAGTTGCTGCGTAGAACGATCTCCGGCATAGGAGATGGCCCCAAAAGAGAGAGCAACAGCAGCAACCTCAATGATGAAGCGGCCAATCTCCACCGCTGAGACTGGCTGGAGCGCCAAAGTCCAGGAGCGAGTCCAGTGGTACGATCACTGGCCGCTGCACAAGGACAGAGCAACGTGGCTTTGCCGGCGCAAAATGGGAAAACGTGAAACGAGAGAGAAACAGAAAATTTCATCTAATTTGTAAGATATTACCGACGAGATGTCAATCAAAAA
>DASYYO010000222.1:0-4028 GCA_035933805.1 Acidobacteriaceae bacterium
AACTGAAACTCCGGCTGATTCTCATAGGCCTGGGGAGCGTCGGAAACCATCTGGAAGGGATCAAAAAAGACGACATACAGAGCCAGTTGCTGCGATCTTGTGCCTAACACCATCGGACGAAGCGAACGCGGAATGAACTCCGCCTCGGTGGCGTTGCCGAAGCCGCCGGGCGTATAGTCAATCGGTCCATTGAGCATGCGTGTGAACGGAAGCGTCGTGCGATGGATAGGGTTATCGCGGGCGCTCCACTTGGAATACTCCATCCCCATCACTCCTTCATATCCGAGAACATTGGGATACGTGCGGCTGATGCCCCAGGGAGTCGTCGTCCCATGGAAATCCAGCATCAGGTGATGTTCATCCGCAAGCCTCGCAGCCTGGTAATAAAACTCAACGCCCGCCTGGTCGCCCCTTTGAACGAAGTCAATTTTGACACCGGCGACGCCCCATTTTTCATACAGGGGAAATGCCTTGTCCATCTGAAGAACCGTCGGAGTGTAGTGCGTCCAGACCCAGATCTTCACGCCCTTCCCCGAGGCATACTGCACGACTCCAGGTACATCGACATTGCCGTTCATTTTGGTGATGTCATCCGGATCAGACCAGCCTCCGTCGATGAGCATGTAGGGAAATCCGGATTGCGCGGCAAAGTCAACGAAGTACTTCATGGTGGCGGTTGTGTTCGCCGATTTTCCGTCCGGACCCGTGTTGCCGTTCCACCACGCCCATGCCGTCTTGCCCGGGTGGATCCAACTGGTGTCCTTGAGAGCAACCGGGGTGTTCAGATCGTCGATAATGTTCGAGTTGATCAGATCTGCGGGCTTATCGGCGATCTGCAAAACTCGCCAGGCGGAATGATGAGGAAGCGTTCCGACCACGGCGATTGTTGGATACGAGGGAGGGTCGTTGAAGTGAGGCGCGAGCACGCTCTCCATGCGGAAACCGCCCTTGAGAGAAGAGAGGCCTGCGGCCGCAGGCATGTTCTTCAGGTACATCACGCTGTTTCCTTCTAAATCCGCCTCAGAGACCGCGAGCCATCCGCCTCCCGGAATGTGAGTCAGCAACGGCAGACCAATGAGAAGATGGCTCGGCGTGCCACCCTGCTGAGCGAATGCGCTGAGGTTCAGGTGGACATATTCGCTCTCGAAGCCCGAGCGGAAGTTCGGCAGCTCCAGAGCCCAGGTGGACGCATCTTTATCGAAGTTGAACTCGGTATTCTCCTCTTCGAGACGGAAGCTCCGAAGCGCGGGCTGTTGGGGTACGACGTACCGGAATGCAAGAGCGCCGTTGTAGGCGCGCGCCTCGATCATCATCGTCCGTCCATGCTCATCCGGCTCAGCAACGGTCACCAGCAGGCTGTTATATGCGTCATGGACGTGGCTTGTCTTGCCTGCGATCTCGTCGTATTCATCCACCCCCGAACCCGGCGTCGCCTGGACAAGATGCACATTCGCGCCCAGCGGAGGCGCGCCTGAAAGGCTCAGGCTCAATCCGGAGTCTTCAATCAGCGGCTTGCCGTCGAAGATGACCGAGTAGACCAGGCTTCCGTTCCCGGCGGTCGCATTGCCATCGGGAATGGTTGCAAGCCGCAGCTTCAGGCGGTGATCCGGAGACGTAACGCTGTCATCGCCTGAGAGGCTCTGGGCGCGGGACGCTGCCGGTAAAAGGAGAAGAGCCGCGGGCAGGGAAAGAAGGAAGATGAGGCGGACCAAAGCAGAAAGCCGACGGGCCTGGTCTGGGTTCTTGGACACGAGCGGGGTATGGAAGCTTTCTTTCGACGCCTTCATCAATTTCCTCCAGGAAAACTTCACCGCGGCGAGAGACGGAGGCGATCGCTTTGGCCGGAGGAGATTGGGAGTTCGGAGGTTAGCGCATTGGAAGCCGCGATGCTCCCGCGCGGGCTGCCGGACCCGGACATCCAATCATTGCCTCAATACCTTCGGCTTTCTGCGTGTCGTCTAGAGCCCCCTCCGGATGGACTGACCTCAAAGAAGCGGATCGCCGATTGCTCTGGATTGCCAAGACCCGGGTCGGGAAGCATGGCTGTTGTCGGCAGCGATGAGAGATCCGCTCAAGCGCTGAAATTATATCTCCCGGACGCCTTAGCCAGTTTTCGAAGATGATTCCTTTGCGCAGATAGCGATCGGCCTTCGGCACACGGCAGGCGATGTTGTTATATTGGGCGCGATAGGAAAAGCTCGCAGTCCGGTTCGGGAGTAGCGATCTGGAAGGCCGATGCCAATCATCGAGCGACCGCTGGGATGGCGCAGGCTGGACTGAAAGGAGTTCCTGTCGCGCTGGCACTCGTCCTTTGAGGACGGGGCCGGGCGCCGGGTGCGAATCTGGAGATGACAATGAGTAGCGGCAATGGAGTGATCACGCGCAGAGAGGCGATCAAAAGAATCAGCGGAGCTACGCTCGGAGCCGGACTTTCCCCCGCGGCGCGGGCGGCACAATCAGAGGCGCGGCCATCGTCTGGGCCGTCCCGGCAAAGCAATTCCTCGAAACAGCCGAACGTGCTATGGATTACTGGAGAAGGCGTTCCGCAGCATGCTCTGAGTTGTTATGGAAGCAGGCTGATCCATACGCCGAATATCGATCGCATTGCCAATGAAGGAATGCGCTTTGAGAACAGCTTTACAACCAACGCGCTCTGCTCTCCGGCCCGGGCCACCCTGCTTACGGGAAAATACAACCACCTGAACGGAATGATCGCGAACCCAGGGGAAAGCGCAGAGATCGTTCCTCACTTCGAGGCCTCCCAGGAGACGCTACCCAAAATTTTGAAGCGCCACGGGTATCAGACGGGGACGGTGGGGAAATGGCATCTTCCCGCGAACCCGGGCGAAGTTGGATTCGACTACTTTGTCTACAAAGAAGGAGCAGGAGGCCCATACTACGATCCCAATGGATACCTGCAAAATCCCAGCCTGGGCAGCACGGTGATTGAAAAAAGGAGTTACCCCGGATATGAAACGGACAATGTGACCGATCTGGTCATCCAGGGGATTCAACAGTTTGATAAGCCATTTTTTATGATGGTGCAGTATTTCAACGCGCACCGGCCGTTTGATCCTCCACACCAGTATGAGCATCTCTATGATGCGATTCGGATTCCGGAGCCGGCGACCTTCTGGGACGATTACTCCATGCGCGCCTCCCCGGCCAAAGAGGCGCGTATGCGCATCGCGGACATGATGGATTTTCACCCTCCGCAGGATCTGACGGACCGTCAGCGCCAGCAGTGGAATTATCACCAGTTCATGGCTCATTTTCTGGGAACGCTCCGCGCGCAGGATGACAACATCGGGAGGCTCTTCGATTTTCTGGATAAGGCAGGGCTTGCAGAGAACACGATCATTATTTACACCACGGACCACGGATTCTTCCTGGGAGATCATGGCTGGTTCGACAAGCGGTTTATGTACGAGCAGGCGCTCAAGGTACCCTGGATGATTCGCCATCCCGGAAGAATCAAGGCCGGATCGGTCACCACAGAGTGGACCGCCAATATCGATAACGCGCCTACGGTACTCGATCTTCTTGGCATTCCGATCCCTGAAGAGATGCAGGGCAAGAGCCTCGTCCCGGTCTTTCAAGGGCAAACTCCGCCAGATCGGCCGCGGTCGATGTACTACCACTATTACGGGTTCGGAGCGCCGCATTGGGTGCTCCCCCACTACGGCATTCGCACGGACCGGTACAAGCTCATCAGCTACTACACGATCAACGAATGGGAACTCTTTGACTTGGAAAAAGATCCGGACGAAATGGAAAATCTCTTCGTCTGGGGCGGATATAAAGTACATCCGGCGTATGAGGCGGTGGCCCACGACCTGGCAGCGGAATTGAAGAGCCTGAGAGCCGAATACAAGGACACAACCGGGCCGCCGGTCCAACTCTTGCCGGTGAGCTCTTATAACTGAGATCGGGCGCGTTGTTTGACGGACTCACCTGCGCAGCCTATCGGTCCAGCCGTAGCTGCTCCTCCCCAGCGCCCGGTTCAAAGGGCAGTACCGGAGGCCCGC
>DASYYO010000121.1:0-10015 GCA_035933805.1 Acidobacteriaceae bacterium
CTCTAAAACCACTTGATTGTCGTAGCGCATGTCCGCCGACGCGAGATGCGGATATTGCCGTTGCCAGTCCGGCAGATGCTGCTGATACCTGTTGTAGCGCTCGAGGAAGGAGCCGTCTCCGAAGTGCACCAGGATGTCGGAGCCCGCGGCCGGCAGCAGGGCGCGGATGTCCTCCGGATCAGAGATATCGACCTCGCTGAGCTGTTCGGAGATCTTGCTTCCGCCGGAGTTCAGATCGGCGACGAACTGCTGGTAGAAGTGCATGCGCGCGGCGCGCACCGGCAGAGGGTCTTGCGCCGAGATTCCCGTAACAACCGGGAACGAGTAATGCTTGATCGCCATTCTGGACGGCGGCATATTCAGCAGAACTCCGTCCGCATCGACCAGCCCTACGGAATTGCTGTTGCGAAAAAATGCGATCGGCGCGCGTTCAACGATGGAGACACGCAACTGGTTCGGCATCATCCGCATGACCGTCGCAGAGCGGACCCAGGGCAACTGTTCGAGGGCGATGCGGCGCTTGCTGAGCGGAACGAAGAAGACATTGCGGCCTATATCGGAGCCGAAGACAGAGAGCAGCTCAGGCCGGGTCACCTGATTGTTTCCAAAGCACTGAATATTCGATGCGGAGTCGATGCGAAAGCGCGGATCGTCGCGCAGAAAGCTGCGCACCCCAAAGGCCGCTGCAACCAGGAGAGCTATCGCCGCCAGGCTGGCCGCCGCTAAACCAATCCTTCCTGCCCGTGTCTTCGGGAGGATGCCGCGCCGTACCGGAACACGACGCCGAGCGCGCAGAAACGAGTCTTCGTCGCCGCGCCCGGTCTCACTCTCGGCCGGCTCCGGCACAAAACGAGGCTCGTTCCGCGAAGGATCGAGGTTCTTCTGACGAGGCGCGCGGGGTTTCGACGAGCTTGCCGGGCGCGAAAATGGTTCCGTCGCCTCGTCTCGCTCGATCGTTGTACTACGGCCTGAAAATACGTCTTGTTTTGCCACGCCCGAGTCAGGTCGCGAGATTCGCCAAGCAAACTATATCGTGCCTGCCTTAGGAATTCTCGTTGCAAAAAGGGGAGAATCGAGCAAGGTATCCCGGTTGGAACTAGCGCGCATACATTCCCTCTCTGGCGTGAGAATGGTGTCCCCGCAGCGTCGCCAGCCCCAGAGTTCGAAATCCCAGCGACGATCGCAATCTCCAAGGCATAGAATGGCTCCCGAAATTTGTTCAGAAGATCTGACGCAAGATCCGGTAATCCGTTCGATCGAAAGAACGATGGCGCCTTTCCCAGGAGCGGGCATGGGAACTTTCTTGAATGACCTGAAGCACTCGCTGCACATGTTCGGGAAGAACCTTGGCTTTGCGCTTACCGCGCTCGCTGCGCTTACCTTGGGCATCGGCGCGAATACGGCGATCTTTTCGGTCGTGAATGCGGTTCTGCTCAAGCCTCTCTCCTATCCCGATCCTGACCGGATCGTACAGTTCCTGCAGACCTCGCCCCAGGGATCCGGCCCGGGAGCCTCGGTGACCAAACTCCATCTCTGGCAGGAGTACACCAACGTCTTTCAAGACATCGCCGCATATGACTTCGGCGGGGCGGGGATGAACCTTACCGGAGTTGTGCCCGAGCAGGTCCACGGCGTTCATGTGACAGCCGATTATTTTCGTCTCTTCGGCGCTCCGATGCTGCTGGGACGATCCTTCACCGCGGAAGAGGACCGGCCGAACGGAGGTCGGGTCGTCGTTCTGAGCTACGGGCTGTGGCAGAGAAAATTCGGCGGCGATCCGGGCATCGCAGGCAAAACAATCTCACTGGGAAACCAGCCCTACACCGTCATCGGCGTCGCCGGCAAGGACTTCGATACAGACCCTGTGGCCGATCTGTGGCTTCCCTTTCAGTTCGATCCGAACAGCCATGACCAGGCGCACTATTTCGTTGCTGCCGGAAGGCTGAAGCCGGGGGTCACCCTGGAACAGGCGAAGGCGCAATTGAAGCTCGCGGCCAACGAATTCCGGCGCAGGTACCCCGGCGGATTCATGGCGCCGCAAGACGGCTTCAGCGTGCAGCCGCTCAAAGATTCGGTGGTCAGCAACGTCCGCTCATCCATGCTCATGCTTGCCGGCGCAGTGAGCCTGGTGCTGCTCATTGCGTGCGCCAACGTTGCCAACCTGCTGCTGGTCCGCGCCGCGGCTCGCAAAAAAGAGTTTGCGATTCGATCCTCGCTGGGCGCGGGACGCGCACGTATCATCCGCCAGCTGCTGACGGAGAGCATCTTGCTATCCCTCACCGGCGGCCTGCTCGGATTGATTTTGGGCCTGATCGGAGTACGCTCCCTGCTGGCCGTCCTTCCAGGCGGAATTCCGCGCATCGGTGAGAACGGCGCTCAAGTCGGACTCGACTGGAGGGTTCTGGCCTTCACACTTGCCGTCTCTTTGCTTACGGGGATCCTCTTTGGACTGGCTCCCGCCTTAGGAGCGTCACGGCCTGACCTGAGCGCGGCGATGAATGAGAGTGGCAACCGCGCCGGGACAGGATTTCACCAGGGCTACATGCGTTCGTTATTGGTCGTCAGTGAAGTGTCTTTGGCCCTGGTGCTCCTGGTTGGGGCGGCTCTGCTGATTCGTACGTTTGTCGCCCTGCGCACAGTCGAGCCCGGTTTCGATGCGCACAATGTCCTCACCATGCAAATGTCCGTGACAGGCCAGCGCTTCGAGAAGACGGCAAGCATCGGGCAGCTCGTCCATAACGGCCGTGAACGGATGAATGCGCTGCCCGGCGTTACCGCGTCCGCCTCCACCTGCTGCCTGCCTCTGCAGGGGGGGTTTGGATTGCCTTTCACCGTAGTCGGGCGGCCTACAGGGAAGGGGATAAACACGGACGGAGCCGGATGGATGAGCGTATCCCCCGGTTATTTGGACGTCTTCAGAATCCCTATCCTGCGCGGACGCGACTTCACCGAGAGAGACGATCTGGCAGCCCCAGGCGTCGTCCTCATCAATCAGTCAATGGCAAAGAAGTTCTGGCCGAAGCAGGACCCGCTTGGCCAGCAGATCATCATCGGCAAAGGAGTGGGACCGGAGTTTGAAGAACCGGCGCGACAGATTATCGGGGTTGTCGGAGATATACGGGACGACGGGCTGAACCGCGACCCCCGGCCCAGGATGATCGTTCCCCAGGCGCAGGTCACCGATGGATCGACGGCGTTGATGAACCGGATTGTTCCCATCCAGTGGGTTCTCCGCACGCATGGAGATCCGATGCAGTTGTCTGCTGCCGTGTCCAGTCAACTGCGGCAGGCGAGCGGCGGCCTTCCGGTCGCACAGATCCGTTCCATGAGCGAGGTCGTCACCCGTTCCACCGCGCGGCAGGATTTCAACATGCTGCTGCTTACGATCTTCAGCGGCTCCGCGTTGCTGCTGGCGGCCATTGGCATTTACGGTTTGATGGCCTATTCCGTTCAACAGCGCACACAGGAGATCGGCGTCAGAATGGCGCTCGGGGCCGACCAGGGGCGGATCAGGAACATGGTTGTGTGGCAGGGCATGCGGCTGGCGCTGGCCGGCGTCGTTCTTGGCCTGAGCGCGGCCTTTGCTCTAGCGCGGCTCATCGCGAGCCTTCTTTACGGAGTCAAAAGTTGGGACCCCACCGTCTTTCTGCTGGCGCCGGCACTGCTGAGCTGCGTGGCGCTGGCGGCGGTCTGGATTCCGGCGCAGCGGGCTTCACGGCTGGATCCCATGCAGGCGCTTCGCACGGAATGAATCGGGAGAAGCGCTTCGCCAGCCGCCGGGCTTCTCCGGCAGAGAAGACGACCGGTTTACTGGCCGATCCCCGGAATCCAGCGGACTGCATTGCCATGGTAGAGCTTGCGCAGAACGGGTTGGGGAAGATTCAGTGACTGGACCTCCCGGCCGTCATATTGGAAAGTCCCGTGACCGGCCAGGTAACGCCAATCCACTGCGTAGCGATTCTCGAATTTTGGGATCGATGCAGACGCGATGTCTTTCTGGCGGAAGGCCGAGTCTGTTCCGTAGAGAATTCGATTCTGAAACTCCAGGAAGAATGCGCGTACCTGATCGGACGGCTGTGCCATCAGGTAGTCCATGCGGGACGAGGTATCGACGGCGAGATTCGGATACTTCCGCAGCCGTGCGGCGAGATCGCCGATGTTCTCCTTCAGACTTCCGAAGTGAGCGCCAACAACGCGCAGTGCCGGATTCCGCTCGACGATTTGATCTCTGGCCTGGAGGACCGCGGGAACAGCAGGCGGCCGAGCGCGATTGGGGACCCACGCCTCATCCGCCACGCCGATGTGCGCCATGAGGGTTTTGTGATGCGAGACCAGGTCCTTATAAAACGGCTCCAGCTTGCGATCGTCCGGCAGGGCCGGCGTTCCTGACGCATCCTTCATCGACATGCCGGTATTCGCCCAGATGGTGGCGGCGACTGCGCCGCGCGTGAAGTCCTGGTTGATCGATTGAATCGCCGATCTGGGAAATCCAGGATCGTCCCAGGTAAAAGGATCCACCGTCGTCGACAGGCTCGCGTGCCCCTGGCTTGCGGCGACAAACTGCCATGCCGCTTTTTTCAGCGGCTCGAAGGTTCGGTGAGAGGCGTTATCGTTCAAATCGGCAACTACAACGTCCAGAAGATGAACGTGCAGCTTCCTAAGCATGGCAAGAAAAACCGGGTCCGTCTGATAGACGTGCGTATGAACGTCGATCGGATCCAGCGCGGTGAAGTCCTTCAACTCTTCCTGGGCAAAGCTGGCCAGCGGCTTCGGGGCTGCGGCCTGGGCGCCGGCTGTCACACGGAACACAAGGAGAATGCAGCAGAAAAAGAGCATGAATCTTCTCATCGAGGATCTCCCGAAGTATTTGTCTGCGAGATGATAGAGGGAAACGGGGATTCCAGCCAGGTTATTGCGGCGCTTTGAGCTTGCTTCTCCTGTCATCCTGGTTTGCCGGGTTCGCTGTATCTTCAAGCCGCTCCAGCACCATTCCGGCAACCTGTGAAATATTCCCCGCGCCAAGGGTAAGAACGACGTCGCCTTCCGCAGCCGCGGAGGCGGCCCGGCGGGCTGCCTCGTCAAACCCGCTCGCATAGGAGACATCCTTCGCCGAACAGGCCCGGACCAGTGCGCCGGCATCGACTCCCGGAATCGGTTCTTCGCTGGCTGGGTAGATGTCGAGAATCTGGACAGTATCCGCCTGATCGAATGCGGCGGCAAATTCGGCCATCAAGTCGCGCGTGCGGGTGAAGCGGTGGGGCTGGAAGATGACGTGGACACGCCGGTAGCCGCAATCGCGGGCTGCGCTGAGCGTGGCGCGGATCTCTGTGGGGTGATGGCCGTAATCGTCCACCACGCTCACCCCGCGGGAGGAGCCCTTGAACTGGAACCGGCGATCGACGCCGCGATAGCTCTTCAGGCCCTGGGCAATCTGCTCATATTCGAGATCCAGTTGAAGCCCAATGGCAACTGAGGCGGTTGCATTCAGGACATTGTGCCTCCCGGGCACATGCAGTTCAAAAGGGCCGAGAACCGCTCCATTCGCAACCACTTCAAAGCGGGAGCGCACATCGCCCGAGGCAGGCAGCACCCGGGCGACGTAGTCCGCGCGAGAGGACGTTCCGTAGGTGAACACCCGGCGCTGGACGCGAGGCAGGATCGACGCCAGTTGCGGGTTATCGATGCAGGCCGTCGTCGCACCGTAAAACGGCACCCGGTCCATGAAAGCCACAAAAGCCGCTTCCACATCCGCCATATCCCGATAGCAGTCCATGTGCTCGCGATCGAGATTGGTGACAACCCCGAGAATAGGCGAAAGCTTGAGAAACGAGCGGTCGCTCTCGTCGGCTTCCGCCACAAGATATTGCGACTTGCCCAGCCGCGCATTGGAGCCAAGAGCATCGACCCTGCCACCGACCACTACAGTGGGATCGAGGCCCCCTGCGGCAAGCACCGTGGCGATCATCGAGGTAGTGGTGGTTTTGCCATGCATCCCGGCGACGGCGATGCCGTACTTGATGCGCATGAGCTCAGCCAGCATCTCCGCCCGTTGAATGATTGGTATCTTGCCCCGCCTGGCCTCCGCTACTTCCGGATTGCTTTCCTGGATGGCGGAGCTCGTGACCACCACGGCTGAACCTACTACATTGCCTGCGGTATGCCCCTCGAAGACGGTCGCGCCCAGCGCCGCCAGACGGTCGGTGATGCTTGAGCGGCGCAGGTCGGAACCGGAGACGGCATGGCCCAAGGTGAGCAGGATCTCCGCGATTCCGCTCATCCCGATGCCGCCAATACCAATAAAATGAACGCGTTGTGCTTTCGCAAACATAAGCCGCAGGATTGTCGGAACCCCTTTACTCTAACAGCGTCCGGAGTGCGCCGGTCCAGCGTCGCACCTTCGGGGAATAGCGCAACTTTTGCGCCGCGATACTGTTCTAATGAGTGTGATTTAAGACTAACCTGAAGGGCCAGCAAGATTCGCCAAGGCGTCCGGTTAGGGTCGTGGCTTTGCTTTTGGCGAGGAGGTACGTCCATGCGTTACCTACGTTATCTTGTGTTGCTGCTTGCAATCGTAATCCCGGCCTCGTTTTCGCATGCTCAGATCGGTATCGGCGTCGGCATCGGCATAGGAATCGATCCCGGCTACGACTATGACTACTACGGTGCAGCACCGGTTTGTAGCTGGGGCTACTATCCCTACTACCCCTACGCTTGCGCTCCTTATGGATATTACGGTCCCAGCTGGTTTATGGGCGGGCTCTTTATCGGCGCAGGCCCCTGGTACAACGGCTATTGGGGACGCGGCTGGGACGGCGACGACTGGGGCCGCGGCGGTTGGGGCCGGGCCGGATGGGGACGTGGAGGCTACGGATATCGCGGTGGCGATGGATACCGGGGAGGTTATGGCTATCGGGGTGGCGACGGTTACCGTGGCGGCCAGGGATTTCACGGCGGCGGCGGCGTAGGCTATGCACGCGGTGGGGCAGGCTATGCGAACGGACATAGCTTTGCTGGCGGCGGCGGCCATGGCTTTGCCGGCGGCGGCGGTCACGCATTTGCCGGCGGCGGACGCGGCTTCGGTGGTGGAGGCGGCGTCGCTGGCGGCGGACGAGGCTTTGGTGGTGGAGGCGGCGTCGGCGGCGGACATGCCTTTGGCGGTGGCGGCGGACGCGGCTTCGGTGGTGGTGGTCATGCCTTTGGCGGCGGCGGTGGTTTCCATGGTGGCGGCGGCGGTGGCGGCTTCCATGGCGGAGGCGGCGGTGGTGGCTTCCATGGTGGCGGTGGTGGCGGCTTCCATGGCGGTGGTGGCGGTCACCGGTAATTCACAAAAATGACCTCAGTCGATGGCCGGCCAGGGCGCCGGCCATCTCTCTTTATGTCCATGTTTATGAGGCGCAACTTTTTCGCTCCTTCGCAACTTTCCTCACCTCTGCCTCGCCCAACCTCCTCCGCGAGGACTAAGATTCCTACAACTGCAAGGTGTCCAGAGAGTTCACCTCTGAATCTGCGGGAGAGAGGTCGCTATGCGCTGGATTCGTAATCTGTTGCTCGTGGGATTGCTGGCTTGCCCGGCAGTTGGCCTGCACGCACAGTTTTTCTCCGCCTTCTACGATCCGGGTTTGCTGGACCAGCCATGCGATCCGATGATGCCGTACTTCGGCGCCTTTGCCATGGGTTGCATGCCGATGGGCTACGGATACGGGTATTTCGCCTCCCCGGGCTTTGGCTATTTCAGCTCACCCAGCCAGACCTTTTATCTCCGCCAGTACAATCACCGTTACCACGGCCTGAACAATTACAGCGGTCTCTCTGACCTGCGCCGCGGCGTCATGCAGCGCGGCGCGAAGGCGATGGAAGGGATGAAGCTGGGTAACGGATACAGCATGCATGTTGTCGAGAATCACGGCCGCAACGGCCAGTTCTCTACGTCCCTGATGGCCCGAGGGGCCGGGGGCTACTATCCCATCGGTTCGATCGGCCGCGATGGTCGTTTCGTAGGCGCAACGCCGGGACCGGGAAACGGATCAGAGCTACGCGGCGCGGTTCAGGGCAGAGGCTTCACAGGCAGCGGTGGACCGAGTGCGCCTAACGGCGGGCTCAACGGCGGCAGAGTTGCGGCCGGCACCAGCAGCGGCGGCTTCCGTGGCGGCATGGGAGCCGGCGGGGGCTCAGGAGGCGGGGGCTTCCATGGTGGTGGCGGAGGCGGCGGTGGTGGCGGAGGCGGCGGACATCGGTAGTAGACGTCCGGCTCTCTCCTAAGTTCTCTTGGAAAGCGGCTGAAGGCTCTGCTCAGCCGCTTTTCTATGCGGCTCCTGAGGCTAGATCCGCAATCATCCCGGCAATCTTCTGAGCTGCCTGGGGGTGAGCCAGAGAACGCGCATGTTCGGCCATCTTCCGCAGCGTGTCCCGATCTTCCAGCAGTCCGCGGACTCGCGCCAGCAGGCTGTCGACTGTGAGGGCCTGCTCTAACAGCATCTCCGCAGCGCCCGCTTCGACCAGAACCTCCGCGTTGCCGCGCTGGTGATCGTCAGCGGCCTGAGGGAACGGCACCAGCAGCGAAGGTCTGCCGGCGGCGGCTAATTCGGCAACGGTGCTTGCGCCGCTGCGCGCCACGATCAGGTCTGCGAGGGCAAACTGGCGCGGCATGTCATCGAGAAAGGCCTGCACCTGCCAGCGATTCTCCGGCGCACCGCTGGCCATGTAAGCCTCCTGGGTAGTCTCCGCGTGCCGCGACCCCGCCTGATGCAGGATCGTCAGTCCCGGCACTGCGTCGAGCAGAGCTTTGGCGATCTGCGGCATCCACTGGTTCAGGGCGCGTGCTCCCTGACTTCCTCCGAAGACCAGCAGCCGGGGCGGCGTCCCGGCGGGTTTGGGCGGCAGAGCGAAGAACTCCGCCCGCACCGGAATACCGGTAATCTGCGCATTGCGAAAGAAGGAGAGGGTGGGCGCAAAGTTGACGGCGGCGCAACTGACCCATCGCCCCACCAGACGGTTGGCCATACCGGGCACCGCGTTCGGCTCAAAGGCCAGGGTGGGAACTCGCCGGATCAAAGCCGCCAGCATCGCGGGCCCGGAGGCATAGCCGCCCACGCCCACCACAGCGTGCGGCCCCCACTCTCGGATTAGCCGCATGCATTCGAAGATTCCATGGGGAAGCCTGAGGAGAGTCTTCAACCGCGTGGCCAGGCTTACCTGGTTGAGCTGCCCGACGGAGATCAGCTCAAGAGGGTAGCCGGCCTGGGGGACCAGGCGCGTCTCCAGGCCGCGCGCGGTTCCCACAAAGCGCACCTCAGCGGCATACGAAGCTCGCAGAGCATCCGCGATCGCGACCGCGGGAATGACATGCCCTCCTGTGCCGCCGCCGGCGATCAAAACCCTCATGGGCTCAGTCGATCTCCCGGGTCAGATTCAGCAATACGCCAACGCTGGCAAGCATGAAGAACAATGAGGTGCCTCCGGAGGAGATGAAGGGGAGGGTAATTCCCTTGGTGGGGACCAGCGCCAGCACCACGCTGATATTAAAGAAAGCCTGGATCAGAATCGTGGCCGTGATGCCGAAGGCGAGAAATCGCGCAAAGACATCTTTAGAAAGGCTGGCGGCGCGGAGCCCGCGATAACCCAGAGCAATGAACAACACTATGATCGCAAGCGCGCCGATCAGGCCCAGCTCTTCAGCGATGTTGGCAAAGATGAAGTCGGTGTGCGGCTCGGGCAGATAAAAGAGCTTCTGCCGTCCCTCCATATATCCCAGGCCGTGAAGGCCGCCGGTGCCCACCGCGATCAGAGACTGAATGGTATGGAAACCGGCGCCCTGCGGATCCGCCTCAGGGTTGATGAAGGCCAGCATGCGGGCGCGGCGCCAGGCGACACGGAAGAGCAGGAGATAGAGCACGGGCGCGGCCGCAAGAGCCGCATAGGCAAAATACTTGATCTCCACCCCGGCCAGGTAGAGCATCAATGCGGTGACCGCGGCGCATACCAGGGCCGTTCCGAGATCGGGCTCGCGGAGGATGAG
>DASYYO010000354.1:0-4963 GCA_035933805.1 Acidobacteriaceae bacterium
CGTTGCGGACCACTGCCTGCGCAGCCGCGACTACGTAAACGTGATCGTCGCCGACAAGCAGCCGCATCTGCAATACCTGGACATGCAGGCGGCTGTCATTCACTGCACCAAGGGCATCGGCATCTGGGATTGGGTCAGCAACGATCAGGGATCTGAACCGGATGTAGTCATGGCGAGCGCGGGGGACATCCCCACCATGGAAGCCATTGCCGCTGTCGCCATCCTGCGCAACGCCTTCGCTGATCTCAAGATCCGTTACGTGAATGTGGTCGACCTCTTCAAGCTCATGCCGGACACCGAACATCCGCACGGCCTCTCGTCGCGCGACTTCGATTCGCTCTTTACCACGAACAAGCCGATCATCTTCAACTTCCACGGCTATGCCTCGCTGATTCACAAGCTCACCTACCGGCACACCAACCACAACAACCTGCACGTTCGCGGATACAAGGAAAAGGGCAACATCGACACGCCCATGGAGCTGGCGATTCGCAACCAGATCGATCGCTACAATCTGGCGATTGACGTGATTGACCGCGTGCCATCGCTGCAGACAAGAGGATCCCACGTCAAACAGCAGCTGAAGGATCAGATCATTCAGAGCACCAGCTACGCCTACACCAACGGCGTTGACAGTCCGGAGACCACGGGCTGGAAGTGGCCATTCTGAGAACGGGAAACGGGGGCCGGAGAATTTCTCCGGCACAGATCAGAGGCGGCGCGGACCACGCTCATCGCGCCGCCATCCTCGACCGTCGGAGCTTCGTCTAAACCCATTCCCCTTTGCGCATCAACGGCTCCGCATCTCCCGCCGCAGTGACTCCATCGACGTCAATCTCGCCTGAACCGATCATCCAATCGACATGGATCAGGCTCTCGTTTGCGCCTTTGGCGGCAAGCTCTGCGGGAGTCAACTTTTCGCCGTCTTTCAAGCAGGTGCTATAGGCCTGTCCCAGAGCGATATGGCTCGCCGCATTCTCATCAAAGAGGGTGTTCAGAAAGAGCAGTCCGCTCCGGGCAATGGGAGAAGAGTGCGGCACCAGGGCGACCTCGCCCAGGCGGCGGCCGCCTTCATCGGTATCGATCATCCGCTCGAGCACAGCCTGGCCGGTAGCGGCCTTGGCCTCCACAATGCGTCCGCCCTCGAAGCGCACGGAGATCTTCTCAATCAGAGTGCCTTGATGCGAAAGCGGCTTGGTGCTGGTTACGGTCCCTTCGGCGCGCGCCCGGTGGGGCGTCGTGAAGACCTCTTCCGTCGGCATGTTGGGAATGCAGTATGCGCCGTTGCCCGCCTCCATGCCACCGCCCATCCACAGATGATCGTCGGCCAGTCCCACCCGCAGATCGGTCCCCGGACCGCGGAAGTGCAGCGCATAGTAGCGCCTGGCGTTCAGGAGATCAGCGCGGCGATGCAGGCCGGCATCATGCTGCTTCCAGCGCGCCACCGGGTCATCCTGATCCGCGCGGGAAGCCGCAAAGATCGCATCCCACAGCCGCTCGACTGCCTGCTTCTCCCCCAGTTCGGGAAAGACGGCTGCGGCCCATGCCGGCGTCGCCGAGGCAACAATCGTCCAGTTGATATCGTGCCGGGTAATCAGCTCCAGGGCGGGCCGGTAGGCCTTGGAAACGGCCCGGTTTGCCCGGCCAACCTTCTCCGGGTCCTCCCTGGACAACAGGGATGGATTGCTCCCCGCAATCGCAAGCCGCGCAGCGCCGCTGCGAAAGGCAGCGGCCATTCCGTCGTAGAGCCACCCGGCAGCTTTGTCAAAACCCTCATCCGCTCCGTAGCGGTAGCGGAGCAAAACCGACTCCTCATCCGAGAACAGGGTTGTTACCAGCGAGGCGCCCGCCTTGTAGGCGTGCGCCGTGATGAGGCGCGCCAGGGGCAGAGCGTCGAGCGTCGCAGTCATCACGAGCTCTTGTCCGCGCTGCAGCCCAAGGCCGGCATTCACGGCCACGGCGGCGAGCCGGTCAAGTTTCTGTTCGAAGCTGAGCGATGTTTCAGGAAGCTGAGTTGTCGCAGCCATAAGCCCTCTTCCCTCCATTATCAACCAGCCGCGGGCGCGCGCCTTGCGATTGCCACCCGGGCAATCCCTTGAAGATCGTCGAGAAAATCGACGTCCTTCCAACCGGCAAGCAGGCTCAGGATCGCCGCACGCTGCCCATACCCAATCTCCAGCATCAGCCAGCCATTGGCCTTGAGGACGTCGCGTGCCTGGGGAATCAGCCGTCGATAGATCTCCAGGCCAGTCGGCCCGGCATAGAGTGCCGAACGCGGCTCGTAATCAGCCACCTGTGGCTCCAGCGCCTCGCCTTCGGCCACATACGGAGGATTGGATACCACTGCATCGAACTCCTCCCCGGCAAGAGCTGCAAGCAGATCGGAGTGCAGGAATCGCATTCTCTCAAGCACGCAGTGGCGCTGCGCATTCTGCTGCGCGACCGCCAGCGCCGCATCGGAGAGGTCGACGGCCGTCACCCGGCTGCGTCGAAGCGCATGCGCCAGCGCCACCGCAATCGCGCCTGAGCCTGTGCCCACGTCGACGATGCGCAGCGCGGCCTCGGGGTCGACGCGTTCGACCAGCGCTTCCACCAGATGCTCCGTCTCCGGCCGGGGAATCAGAACGCCGGAGTTCACGCGGAAGCTCATCCCGAAGAACTCCTGCTCGCCGGTGATGTATTGCATGGGCTCGGCGCGCTGACGACGCGCCAGGAGACCCTCGTAATGCGCGGCGGCTGACGCAGGAAGAACTCGATCCGGATGGGCAAGAAGCTCGGCCAGGCCAACCTTCAGCACATGCATGAGCAGCAGCTCCGCGTCGCGGCGCGGCTGACGAGAGACAGAGGCCAGGCGCACGGCCGCCGCGTCGAGCGCCTGCCGCAGAGTCGCTTCCACGTCAGGCCGGAGTGCTGGTGTCCGATTTAAGCTGTTCCGCCTGATAGTGGGCGGTCAGCGCATCGATCGTCGGCTGCAGCTTGCCTTCCATCACCTCCGCGAGCTGATGGTTCGTCAGACCGATGCGGTGATCGGTGAGCCGGTTTTGCGGGAAATTGTAGGTGCGGATCTTCTCGCTCCGGTCCCCGGTCCCGACCTGCTGCTTCCGCTCTTTGGCCAGGGCCTCCTGCTGCCGCTCCATCTCCACTTCATAGAGCCGGGCACGCAGGACGCGCATGGCCTTCTCGCGATTCTTGATCTGCGACTTCTCATCCTGGCAGCTCACCACCGTGTTGGTCGGCAGGTGAGTGATGCGAACCGCGGAGTAGGTGGTGTTGACCGATTGGCCGCCGGGCCCCGAAGAACAGAAGGTATCGATCCGGATGTCCTTCGGCTCAATCCTGACATCCACCTCTTCTGCTTCCGGCAGCACTGCAACCGTGATCGCCGAGGTGTGTACGCGTCCCTGCGTCTCCGTCGCGGGCACGCGCTGCACGCGGTGCACGCCGCTCTCGTATTTGAGCTGGGAGTAGACGCGATTGCCTTCGATGATGGCGATAATTTCTTTCAGGCCGCCCACGCCGGACTCCGAACGCGACAGCACCTCCACCTTCCAGCGGTGCTGTTCGGCGAACCGGCAATACATTCGAAAGACCTCCGCGACAAAGAGCGATGCCTCGTCGCCCCCCGTGCCGGCACGAATCTCCAGGATCACGTTCTTCTCATCGTTGGGATCGCGGGGCAGCAGCAGCAGCTTGAGCGACTCCTCGATCGCCGGAAGCCTCTGCTCAAACTGCGCAATCTCTTCCTGCGCCATGGCGACAATCTCCGGATCGCTCTCCGTCAGCATGCTCCTGGCGTCGGCAATTCCCTGCTGCGCACGCTTATACTCGCGATACTTATCGACGATGGCCTCGATATCGCGATGGGCTTTGGCGGTCTTCTGATATTTCTGCTGGTCGCTCACGATCTCAGGATCGGCAAGCTGCCGTCCCAGCTCCTCGTAGCGCGATTCAATTTGCTGCAGGCGATCTAACATGGTAGATTCCTTTGCCGCCCACGCGGGCCGGCTTACTTCTTTTGCACTTTGGAATTCTCTCAGGGAAAAAGGCGCTCGGCGGCGGGAGCCGCTAGGAAAGAGCGTGCCGCATGAAGTGCGGGTTGGCGCCGGAACGGATCATCGCCTTCTATTCTACCAAATAGCTCAAAGCAGCCGGGAACGGAACCCGTCGTAAAGGCGGCCGGATATCCCGGCAGGCGCAACGCAGATCAGAATGCTTGAGGAGCATGCATTTCGTGCCAGATTCCAGTACAGCCGCGCCGTTCATTCACTTTGCCGAGGTCTGCGAGCAGTTGGTCCGCACCACCCGCAAGCTGGAAAAGCGGGCGCTTCTTGCGGACTACCTGCGCTCTCTGCTTCCGCGCGACGCGGCTCTTGCAGCCCTCTATCTTGCCGGCCAGCCCTTCCCGGCGACGGATCGGCGTCAGTTGAACATCGGAGGCAGCCTGCTGTCGCGGGTATTGTCGCAGGTCTCCGGGGCCAGCGAACACAGGATGCATGCGGCATATCTGCGGCACGGCGATCTGGGCGGGGCTGCCGAGGATCTGCTCAACGAAGCAAAAGGACGACGGCCGGTTGCGCCCACGCTCACCTTGCAGGAGGTGGAGGCTGCCTTCGCCGCAATCGCGGATGCGGCCAAACCGCTTGCCCGGCAGCACCTCGTCTCCGCGCTCTTCGAACGATCCACCCCGCTCGAATGCAAATATCTGATCAAGATAACGTTGGGCGACATGCGCACCGGAGTCAAAGAGTCCCTGGTGGAAGAAGCCATCGCTGCGGCATTCGAGGCGGAAATCGCCCAGGTCCGGCGCACGATGATGCTACAAGGCAGCCTGGCCGAGGTTGTGACCCTGGCCGCCGAACACCGCCTCAACCAGGCCACCATGAAGCTCTTCCACCCCCTTGGCTTTATGCTGGCCAGTCCGGTTGAGACCGTCGATGAGGCCCTCCGGCGATTCTCTGAATCC